>NZ_BLJG01000047.1 GCF_009932375.1 Pseudomonas juntendi | reverse complement strand
CCCACTGGTCAGGGCGGTCGGTGCTTTGCGACGAGCGAGCGCGGGTCGCGTGGCGCCGCGCGGGCGGCGCTCGCTCTAACAGGCGCTGCCATACCTTGTGGCAAACACCTGTCAGCCCTAAGGCGACCCCTGTGTGGCTTGCCAGCGATAGGGCCTGGAAACCATATACACAATCAATTGGCCCACATCGCCCCTGGGCCCTAAAGTGCGCCCCGAAACCCACCCACCACGGGAACCCCGCCATGAGCAAAAAGCCGAAAAAGCACGGCCCCAACAAGGCCAAGTCGATCATTGCCCAACCGCTGTTCCGCTGCCGCCAGGAACAACCGGAAAAAGGCAAAGGCAGCTACCGCCGCGAAGCCTTCCAATCGAGAGATTGGGAGGCTTCCTACTTTTTGGCGGCATGAAAGCATCGCGGGCGCAGGCATGATATGGTCAGCACCTGACCTGCAATTCTGGATCTGTGCATGCTCTTCCGTCTTTCTCCCCGTTGGGAAACCCGCCAGCTGATCGCGGCCTCCAGCTTCATCCTGCTGGTTGCCTGCGCGGAAAAACCTACCGCCGCCGACGCGCTGCCGCTGGCCCCTGCGCAACCTGCGCCCGTGGTAACCGTGCCCGGTGCAACGCCAGACGCCAGCACTGAAATCCAGCCTTTGCAAACCTTCGCCCAGTGGCAAGCGGGTTTCCGCGAACAAGCCTTGCAAGCGGGTATTTCGCCCAGCATCTTCGACCGCGCCTTCCTCGGGGTTACCCCCGACATGGACGTGATCAAGGCCGACCGCAGCCAGCCTGAGTTCAGCCGCCCGGTGTGGGAATACCTCGAAGGCGCGCTGTCCCCTTTGCGCGTGCGCAATGGCAAGCGGTTGCTGGATCAGAACGCCGAACTGCTGACCCGCATCGAGCAACGCTATGGCGTTGACCGCCAGGTGCTGGTGGCGGTGTGGGGCATGGAGAGCAATTTCGGCCAGTTCCAGGGCAACAAGTCGGTGATCCGCTCGCTGGCGACCCTGGCCTATGAAGGCCGTCGCCCGCAGTTCGCCCAGGACCAGCTGATCGCCGCCCTGCAAATCATCCAGCATGGTGACATTCAGCCTGAGGCCATGCGTGGCTCGTGGGCTGGCGCCATGGGCCAGACCCAGTTCATCCCGACCACTTACAACACCCATGCCGTGGACTTTGACGGCGACGGCCGCCGCGACATCTGGAACAGCACCCCCGATGCCCTGGCCTCGACCGCGCACTACCTGCAAAGCTCGGGCTGGAAGCGTGGCCAACCGTGGGGCTTCGAGGTGCAGGTACCGCCAGGCTTCGATTTCTGGCAGGCCGATGGCGCGTTGCGCAGGCCGGTGAGCGAGTGGCTGGCAATGGGTGTGAAGCTGCCAACCGGCACCCAATTGCCAGCGGGCAGCAACCAGCTGTCTGCCGCGTTGCTGTTGCCAGCAGGCGCGCGCGGCCCGGCGTTCCTGGTACTGGATAACTTCCGCGCCATCCTCAAGTACAACAACTCATCGTCCTACGCACTGGCGGTGAGCCTGCTGGCCGACCGCTTCAGCGGCTGGGGCTTCATTGCCGGCAGCTGGCCGAAGGAAGACTTGCCGCTGAGCCGCAGCGAACGCGTGGAGTTGCAGAACCTGCTTAACGGCCGGGGGTATGATGCGGGCAATGCCGATGGCATTATCGGCGCCAACACCCGCAAGGCCATACGCAATGCCCAGCAAGGGCTGGGGTGGCCGGCGGATGGTTACCCGACCCATAAGCTGCTTGAGAGCCTGCGTAGCCAGTGAGATAGCTGGGGGTTGCGGTAGGTTGGTGTAACGCGATCCCTGTAGGAGCGGCCTTGTGTCGCGAAAGGGCTGCAAAGCAGCCCCGGCTATCTCAAGCCTTGAACACATCCTGCTCCAACACCAAGCTCTGCTGAACACTGTCCAGCCGTACCCGAGCTCCCAGCGGCAAGCACACATTCGGGTCACAATGCCCACTGCGCCACCCCGCCAGCACCGGCACACCCAAGGGCCCAAAAGTTTCCTCCAGCAGTGGCGCCAACGCCGCCGTGGTAATCCCGGCAAAATCCCCTACCAGCACGCCTTTCACGCCCGCCAGCTTGCCCGCCAGGCGCAACTGCGTCAGTAGCCGGTCTACCCGGTACAGCGGCTCATTGACGTCTTCGATAAACAGGATGCAGCCCTCGGTATCCAGCTCGGCCACGGTGCCAAGCGTCGCGCCCAGCATCGACAGGTTGCCACCCAGCAAACGCCCGCTGGCAACCCCCGGCAGCACCGTGCTCATGGCATAGCCCGCTGGGTGGGCAATCTGCTCCCCTGCGCGCACATGCCCACCCAGCTGGGCCAGCAAAGACGACTCGGTCGGCGCCAGCTTGCCGCCGAGCAAGTCGGCATTGAGCATCCCGCCATGGAACGTGATCAGCCCGGCATGCCGATAAAGGGCCGTATGCAGCGCCGTGATATCGCTGTAGCCAATCAGCGGCTTGGGGTTGCGCCGTATCAGCTGGAAATCCAGCTGGTCGAGCAGGCGCATGCTGCCATAGCCGCCACGCATGCACAGAATGGCGTCGATGGCTGGGTCGGCAAAGGCATCATGCAGGTCTTGCAAACGCTGCTGGTCGGGCCCTGCCAGATAACCCTGTGCCTGCAGGGCACCTGGGAAGATGCGGCACCGGTAACCGCGTTCGGCGAACCACTGGCTGACCTTGCCCGGGTCCAGCCGCGCCGCGCCCGCCGGGGCAATGATGGCGAAGCAGGCGTCCTGCGGGGTTGCCTTGGGCAGGTGGAGGTGAACGCTATCGACACAATTCATCATGCAGCTCCAAACAACTTGTCGCGTGTAGCTTAGGGCTTGTCGGCCACAAAAAAAAATGCCGATGCTGCCCTTTCGGCAAGCATCGGCATTTGTGTTTCAGCCAGGCTCAGAGCTTGATCTTGGCTTCGTGCGCCTGCTGGTCGGCATGGTACGAAGAGCGCACCAGCGGGCCGGAAGCCACGTTCTTGAAGCCCATCTTGTAGCCTTCCTCGGCGAACCAGGCAAAGGTGTCGGGGTGCACGAAACGCTGCACCGGCAGGTGGCTGCGCGACGGTTGCAGGTACTGACCGAGGGTAAGCATGTCGATGTCATGCTCGCGCATGCGGTGCATCACTTCGATCACTTCTTCGTCGGTTTCACCCAGGCCCAGCATCAGGCCCGACTTGGTGGGTACATGCGGCACCAACTGCTTGAACTTCTGCAACAGGTCCAGCGACCAGTCGTAGTCAGAGCCCGGGCGCGCGGCCTTGTACAGGCGCGGCACGGTTTCGAGGTTGTGGTTGAACACATCCGGCGGCTCTTGCGCAGTGATTTCCAGTGCCACGTCCATACGCCCGCGGTAGTCCGGCACCAGGGTTTCCAGTTGCACGCCTGGCGACAGCGCGCGGATTTCGCGGATGCAGTCGGCAAAGTGCTGGGCACCACCGTCACGCAGGTCGTCGCGGTCTACCGAAGTGATCACCACGTACTTCAGGCGCAGGTCAGCGATGGCGACCGCCAGGTTTTTCGGCTCGTCCAGGTCCAGCGGCTTCGGTCGGCCGTGGCCTACGTCGCAGAACGGGCAACGACGGGTGCAGATGTCACCCATGATCATGAAGGTGGCGGTGCCGCCCGAGAAGCACTCACCCAGGTTCGGGCAGGAAGCTTCCTCGCACACGCTGTGCAGCTTGTGCTTGCGCAGCAGTTGCTTGATGCGGTCGACCTCCGGCGAGACTGGGATACGCACGCGAATCCAGTCGGGCTTTTTCGGCAACTCGTCGGTCGGGATGATTTTCACCGGGATGCGCGCCACCTTCTCGGCGCCACGCAGCTTGACCCCGGCTTCCACCTTCTTCGGCGCTGGGCGCGGGGTGGCATCCTGGGTAGGTATCAGGTTGGGCACGGCTTCTTGCACAGTTGTCATATTCAGTCGATTCCGCCCGTGAGGGTCGTCTGCTCAGCGTAGTCGAGGTGCTTGACCAGCTGTCCGCGCAGCCTTGTCCTGACCTCGTCGAGTTCGATCGGGCCTGCCAGGTCACGTAGCTGGGTCATCGCCAGCCCCGCATAACCGCAGGGGTTGATTCGGCGGAATGGCGCAAGGTCCATGTCCACGTTCAGGGCAAGGCCGTGAAACGAACGGCCGTTGCGAATTCGCAGGCCGAGGGAGGCGATTTTCGCTCCATCGACATAGACGCCCGGCGCATCGGGCTTGGCTGAAGCCTGCACGCCATAGCTGGCCAGCAGGTCGATGAGGGTCTGCTCGATACGGCTGACCAGCTCACGTACACCAAAACCCAGCCGGCGTACATCCAGCAGCAGGTAGGCCACCAACTGGCCGGGGCCATGGTAGGTCACCTGGCCGCCGCGGTCGGTCTGCACCACCGGGATGTCGCCCGGCACCAGCAGGTGCTCGGCCTTGCCGGCCTGGCCCTGGGTAAAGACCGCAGGGTGCTCGACCAGCCAGATTTCATCCTGGCTGGCCGGGCTGCGCTGCTCGGTGAAGCGCCGCATGGCCTCCAGCACCGGTTGGTAGGGCTGCAGGCCAAGCTCGCGAAAACCGAGGCAGGCGGGCATCAGAGCACCATTTTCACGATACCGGTAGCGCGCAGGGCGCTGTTGATATCGTGCAGCTGGTTCTCGCTTTCGGCAACGATGTGCAGTTGCACGGTGGTGTACTTGCCTTCCTTGCTCTGGCGTTCGGCCAGGGTGGAAAGGTCGACTTTGGCGTGCTTGCTGAGAATCTCGATAACCGTGTCCTTGAAGCCGACAACGGTGTCACCGATGACTTTGATCGGGTAATCGGCGCAAGGGAATTCGATCTTGTGCGACTTGACGTCTGGTTCGCTCATGGCGGAAACGGCCTCGTAAGCCGTGGCAACAACACCCCCGCGTGATGCGCGGGGGTGTGCAGGTCACGTATCAGTTGAACAACCCGTAGAAGAATAGACGGATGCTATCCCACATACGGCGGAAGAAACCACCTTCCTCGACGCCATCGAGGGCGATCAGGTCGGCGCTGTGAACCACTTTCTCGTCCAGTTTGACTTCCACTTTGCCGATCACGTCACCTTTGGCGATTGGCGCGGTGAGCTGCGGGTTCATGGTCATCGTGGCGACCAGGCGCTTGAGCTGGCCTTTAGGCATGGTCATGGTCAGGTCGTCGGCCAGGCCGGCCTTGACTTGGCCAGTGGCGCCCTTCCACACCGGCGCCTGGGTCAGCTCGGTGCCCTTCTGGTAGAAGGTCTGGGTTTCGAAGAAGCGGAAGCCGTAGGTCAGCAGCTTCTGGGTTTCGGCAGCACGCGCTTGTTCGCTGTTGGTGCCGAACACCACCGCGATCAGGCGCTGGCCATCGCGTACCGCCGAAGCCACCATGCAGTAGCCTGCTTCTTCGGTGTGGCCGGTTTTCAGGCCGTCGACGGTCTTGTCACGCCACAGCAGCAGGTTGCGGTTAGGCTGCTTGATGTTGTTCCAGAAGAACTCTTTCTGCGAATAGATGGCGTAGTGCGCCGGGTCGACGTTGATGATCGCCCGGGCCAGTACCGCCATGTCATGGGCCGACGAGTAGTGGTCTGGGTTCGGCAGGCCAGTCGGGTTCATGAAGTGGCTGTTGGTCATGCCCAGGTCGGCCGCGGTCTTGTTCATCATGTCGGCGAACGCATCTTCGCTGCCGGCGATGTGCTCGGACAGGGCGACCGAGGCATCGTTGCCGGACTGGATGATGATGCCGTGCAGCAGGTCGCTGACGGTGACCTGGCTGCCAACCTTGATGAACATGCGCGAACCGCCGGTACGCCAGGCGTTTTCACTGACGGTAACCGGGTCGTTCTCGCCGATCTGGCCACGGCGGATGTCCAGGGTGGCGATGTAGGCGGTCATCAGCTTGGTCAGGCTGGCTGGCGGCAGGCGCTCGTCACCGTTGTTTTCGACCAGCACGTTGCCGCTGGACGCGTCCATGAGTACGTAGGACTTGGCTGCCAGTTGCGGTGGTGCCGGTGTCATCTGCTCGGCCGCGAAGGCGGCAGGCGTGATCAGCAGCAGTACAGGCAGGCAAAGTCGTTTGGCAAGGTTGGTGATGTTCATCCGTCTCTCGAAAATCGCTAATGGTCTGATGTTCCCTGGGCAACATCATGCGCCCAGCGCCAGTCAGTCTAGTTTTATGGCCAGAGGCCTGGCCCGCTACAGTGCGGCTTTATGTCGCTGCGGGCAAAAGCCGACATTGTACATGGCCGAGCCCGGCAGTTCATGACAAAACCGACAGCAAGAGTTTCAAGCTGCAAGCTGAAAGACAAAGCGGCTGGGCGCAGGGTCTTCTTGCAGCTTGCAGCCGGTTGCTTGTAGCTGAGCTCAGTCTGTGACCAGCTTGGCCTGCCCCAAGTTCGCCAGGCGGATGCTGTCCTGGGCTTGCTGGATCTCGCCCTGGCTGCCGATCGGCCCCAGCCGCACGCGGTGCAGGGTCTGCTGGTTACGCACGATCGAGCTGATGAACACCGGCGCGCTGACCATGGTGCTGAGCTTGGAGCGCAGCAATTCGGCGGCATCCGGGTTGGCGAAGGCACCCACCTGCAGGAAGCTGCCGCCATTGCCACCGGGGACGTTGTTGCCCCCTACCTGTACCGGCACCACCGGCGCCGCGTGCTGCTGCGGCGGCGGCGTCCATTGCTCGACCCGCCCGGTCGTGGCCGGCACCGCCTGGGTCTGGGCCACCTGGGGCTCCTTCAGCACCATCGGTGGTGTCTGGCCACGCTGGGCCCACCATTGTTGCGGGTCGATGCCCTCGACACGCACGTGTGCGGTGCCGATTTCGGCATAGCCGAGCTTTTTCGCTGCGGCATAGGACAGGTCGATGATGCGGTCGGAATAGAACGGCCCACGGTCATTGACCCGCAGAATCACGCTACGACCGTTGGCCAGGTTGGTCACGCGCACATAGGCCGGCAGCGGCAAGGTCTTGTGCGCGGCACTCATGCCGTACAGGTCGTACAGCTCACCATTGGCGGTGTTCTGCCCGTGAAACTTGGTGCCGTACCAGGACGCAGTACCCTCGGCGCGGTAGTTGCGCGAGTCCTGCATGGGGTAGTAGGTCTTGCCCAGCACCGTGTAGGGGTTGGCCTTGTAGTTACCGGTGTGCACGGTCGGCGTGGCGTCGGGAATCTTGTTCACATCCACGTCCCACCACGGCGCGCCATCCTTGTGTGCCCGGTTGATATCCAGGCCCGGCTGGCTGCGTACCACGTTGCCGCTGCTTTTTTGCGGGGCCGGGCGGTTGGAAGAGCAACTGGCCAGCACCAGGCCAACGGCGAGGCAGGTGAGCAGCTTGAAAGAGTGTGCAGAGATGATTGCGCGCATTACTTGACGCCCCGTACTTGAACCAGCTGTTCCGCGAGCTGATGCACCGCCATGGCATACATCACGCTGCGGTTGTAGCGAGTGATCGCGTAGAAGTTCTTCAGCCCCATCCAGTACTCGGGGCCATTGTCGCCTTCGAGCCGGAAGGCCGTAACCGGCAGATCATCGCGCAGCGAATCATGAACCGACCAGCCAAGCGCGCGCAACTCCCCCGCGGTCTTGACCGGCTCGATACCGGTGGTCAGGCCTTCGTCGGCGCGCGCACCTTCTACCCAGGCGCGGCTGACCACGCCTTCGCCGGCTACCCAGCCGTGGCGCTTGAAGTAGTTGGCCACGCTGCCAATGGCATCGTCCGGGTTGTTCCAGATGTTGATGTGGCCGTCACCGTCGAAGTCCACCGCGTAGTTGCGAAAACTGCTCGGCATGAACTGTGGAAGGCCCATGGCACCGGCGTAGGAGCCTTTGAGGGTCAACGGGTCCAGCTGCTCGTCGCGCGCCAGCAGCAGGAACTCGCGCAGCTCCTTGCGGAAGAACTCGGCGCGCGGCGGGTAGTCGAAGCCCAGCGTCGACAGGGCATCGATCACTCGGTAGTTGCCGGTGTTGCGGCCGAAGAAGGTTTCGACCCCGATGATCGCGACGATATATTGCGCCGGCACCCCGTACTCCTGCTCGGCGCGGGCCAGCACCGCCTCGTGCTGGCGCCAGAAGTCCACCCCGCGGGCAATGCGCGCATCGGTGATGAACATCGGCCGGTAGTCCTTCCACGGCTTTACCCGCTCGGCAGGGCGCGAGATGGCATCCAGAATCGACTGCTTGCGCTGCACCTCACGGAACACCCCCATCAGCTGCTCCGGGGCAAAACCGTAGTCACGGCTCATTTCGCCCACCAGCTCGGCCACCTGTGGCGAACCCTCATAGTCGCCGGCATGGGCCAGCTGTACAGCGCCGAACAGGCCCACCGCGCCGACCCACGGCGCACAACGGGCAGCCCAGTTACGCACTGCTTGCATCAAATTGTTCACCTTTTTCAAACCTGTGCGATCCATTTTCGGTGCGTATGGATCGACATGAGAACGCCAAACGCTGACAGCAGCGTTACCAAGGATGTTCCGCCATAGCTGATAAAGGGCAGCGGCACGCCCACTACGGGCAGCAGGCCGCTGACCATGCCGATATTGACGAATACGTAGACAAAGAAGGTCATGGTCAGGCTACCCGCCAGCAGCTTGCCGAACAGGGTCTGGGCCTGGGCGGTAATCATCAGGCCACGGCCGATCAACAGCAGGTAGACGATCAGCAGCAGGCAGATACCGACCAGGCCGAACTCCTCGCCGAGCACGGCGATGATGAAGTCGGTATGGCTTTCCGGAAGGAAGTCTAGGTGCGACTGGGTGCCGAGCAGCCAGCCTTTGCCGAACACCCCGCCCGAACCGATTGCCGCCTTGGACTGGATGATGTTCCAGCCGGTGCCCAGCGGGTCGCTTTCCGGGTCGAGGAAGGTCAGTACCCGCTGCTTCTGATAGTCGTGCATGACAAAGAACCACATCGCCACCGCCACTGGCACCGCCGCTGCCAATACGCTGAGGATCCAGCGCCAGCGCAGGCCACCCATGAACAGCACGAAGGCTCCCGATGCCAGGATCAGCAGTGCGGTGCCCAGGTCGGGCTGGCGCACGATCAGGATGAATGGCACGCCGATCAGCACCAGGCTGATGGCCACGTGCTTCAGGTGCGGCGGCAAGGTGCGCTTGGACAGGTACCAGGCAATGGTCGCCGGCATGATGATCTTCATGAATTCCGAGGGCTGGAAGCGGATCACCCCCGGGATATTGATCCAGCGCGTGGCGCCCATGGCGTTATGGCCCATCACATCCACCACCACCAGCAGCAGCACCCCGGTGAGGTAGGCCAGCGGCACCCAGCGGGCCATGAAGCGCGGCTCCAGCTGGGCGATGACGAACATCGACACCAGACCGATGCCGAACGAGGTCGCCTGCTTGAGCAGCAGGTCCCAGTTCTTGCCGCTGGCCGAATACAGCACGAACAGGCTGCCGGCGGCGAGGGTCAGCAGGATGACCAGCAAGGGGCCGTCGACATGAATGCGCTGCAGGAAGCTGGCGCGCCGACGCATCACATCCTCACTGGAGAGCATGCGATCGAAATTGTTCATCACAGGGCTGATTCCTGGGTAGCGGTAGCAGGCGCGAACTCGGGCTTGAGACGGCCATTTTCGTCGAGCAGCCAGGCGTCCATGATCTGGCGGACCACCGGTGCCGCAACACCCGAACCGGACTCGCCGTTCTCGACCATCACCGACACCACGATCTGCGGTGCTTCGGCCGGAGCGAAGGCAACGAACAGGGCGTGGTCACGGTGGCGCTCCTGAAGTTTGTTACGGTCGTACTTTTCACCCTGCTTGATCGCCACCACCTGGGCGGTACCGCTCTTGCCGGCGATGCGGTATTGGGCACCGAGGGCGGCCTTGCGTGCGGTACCGCGGGCGTTGTGCATCACCTGCTCCATGCCGTGGGTGACCTTGGCCCAGTCCGACTTGTCCCGCAGCACGATGTTCGCCATGGGGTTTTCGTCCACCGGCGGCTGGCCTTCGATGGTCTTGGCCAGGTGCGGGCGGTTCCATACGCCTTTGTTGGCGATCAGCGCAATGGCCTGGGCCAGTTGCAACGGCGTCGCCTGCATGTAGCCCTGGCCAATGCCAAGAATCAGGGTTTCACCGGGGAACCAGGCCTGGCGGCGGGTGGCGCGCTTCCATTCCCGCGATGGCATCAGCCCGGCAGATTCCTCGAACATGTCCAGGGATACCCGCTGGCCGATGCCGAACTTGTTCATGTAACTGGACAGCCGGTCGATGCCCATCTTGTGCGCAAGGTCGTAGAAGTAGGTGTCGTTGGAGCGCATGATCGCGGTGTCCAGGTCGACCCAGCCATCACCCGAGCGGTTCCAGTTACGGTATTTGTGGTCGTAGTTGGGCAGTTGGTAGTAGCCAGGGTCGAATACCCGGCTACTGGCGTTGACCACACCGCTGTCCAGGCCGGCAATCGCCACCGCCGGCTTGATGGTGGAGCCCGGCGGGTACAGGCCGCGCAACACGCGGTTGAACAGCGGCCGGTCGATCGAATCACGCAACTCGGCATACGCCTTGAAGCTGATGCCGGTGACGAACAGGTTGGGATCGAAGCTTGGCTGGCTGACCATGGCCAGAACCTCGCCAGTGCGCGGGTCCAGCGCCACCACGGCGCCCCGGCGGCCACCCAGGGCGGCCTCGGCGGCTTCCTGCAGCTTGATGTCCAGGCTCAGCACGATGTCCTTGCCCGGCTTGGGGTCGGTGCGCTTGAGCACCCGCAGCACGCGGCCGCGGGCGTTGGTCTCGACTTCCTCGTAACCGACCTGGCCGTGCAGCGCATCCTCGTAGAAGCGCTCGATGCCGGTCTTGCCGATATGGTGGGTACCGCTGTAGTTCACCGGGTCGAGGGTTTTCAGCTCTTTCTCGTTGATCCGCCCCACGTAACCCACCGAATGGGCGAAGTGCGCCCCCTGTGGGTAATGCCGCACCAGCTGCGCGACCACCTCGACACCCGGCAGGCGGAACTGGTTGACCGCCACCCGGGCAATCTGTTCTTCGTTGAGCTCGAACAGGATCGGCACCGGCTCGAACGGCCGGCGGCCCTGGCGCATGCGCTTCTCGAACAGGGCGCGGTCGTCTTCGGTCAATTCCAGCACTTCGACGATGGTGTCCAGTACTTCCTGCCAGTTCCCCGCGCGTTCGCGGGTCATCGACAGGCTGAAACTGGGCCGGTTGTCGGCCACGATCACGCCGTTACGGTCGAAGATCAACCCGCGGGTCGGCGGGATCGGCTGCACATGCACCCGGTTGTTCTCCGACAGCGTGGAGTGGTAGTCGTACTGGATGATCTGCAGGTAGTACAGCCGCGCGATCAGCACGCACACCAGCAGCACCACCGCGATTGCGCCGACCACGACGCGGTTACGCACCAGGCGGGCGTCTTTCTCGTGGTCCTTGAGACGGATCGGCTGCGACATCGGACGGCTTACAGGCTCATTTGTGGTAAGGGTGCCCGGACAACACGGTCCAGGCGCGGTAGATCTGCTCGCCGATGAGTATCCTTACCAACGGGTGTGGCAGGGTCAGCGGCGACAGCGACCAGCGTTGCTCGGCGCGCGCGCAAACCTCAGGCGCCAGGCCCTCCGGGCCGCCAACCATCAAATTGACCGTGCGCGCGTCCAGCCGCCAGCGATCCAGCTCGCCCGCCAGTTGCTCGGTACTCCAGGGCTTGCCATGGACCTCCAGGGTAACGATGCGTTCCCCGGGCTGCACCTTGCTCAGCATGGCCTCGCCCTCCTGACGGATCAGGCGGGCGACGTCGGCATTCTTGCCACGGGTGTTCAGCGGAATTTCCACCAGCTCCAGCGACAGCTCGGCGGGCAGGCGCTTGGCATATTCATGCCAGCCTTCCTCGACCCACTTCGGCATGCGCGAGCCGACCGCAATCAGGCGCAAACGCACGGCGCTGCCCTTATTCGCGGTCTTTGAGCTTGTCGGAGTACTCGTGGGCATGGTCCGGGCTGTGGTGCTTGCCATCGGCAGCACGGCTTTGCTCGGCGCCTTGCCACAGGCGCTCCAGGTCGTAGAACTGGCGCGCAGCGGCGGTCATCATGTGCACGATGACGTCGTTCAGGTCCAGCAGCACCCAATCGCTGTCGCCCTTGCCTTCTTCGCCCAGAGGCTGTGCGCCCTTGGCCTTGACGGCTTCACGGACCTTTTCGGCCATGGCGTTGATCTGGCGGTTGGAGGTACCGGTGGCAATGATCATGTAATCGGTCAGGCTGTGCTTCTCGCGCACGTCGATGACCTGGATGTCCTGGGCCTTCACGTCTTCCAGCGCGGCCTTGGTCACTGCGACCAGTTCTTCGCCGTAAATTTTCTGCTTGGTCATATAAAACTCGTTCAACTCGTTGGATGAGGCGCCAGGGGCGCCGTCAGTTGGGCGCACGATACAGTTCGTGCGCCTCGATATAGGCCAGTACGGCGTCCGGCACCAGGAACCTCACCGATTTGCCGCTGGCCAGCAGCTGTCGGATCTGTGTAGCCGACACCGCAAGCGGTGTCTGCCAGACGAACGAAATATTTCCCGCCGGGCCGGACATGGCGGTGGGATCGCTCTCCGAGCGCGCAGCCAGCAGGTTGCGCAGCTCGTCAGGGGGTTCTACGTCGGCATCCGGGCGTTGCAGCACCAGAATGTGACAGTGTTGCAGCAATTCTTCCCAGCGGTGCCAGTTGGGCAAGCCACAGAAGGCATCCCAGCCCAGCACCAGGAACAACTGGTCGTTACCGGCCAGTTCGGCACGGACCGACTCCAGTGTGTCGATGGTGTACGACGGCTTGTCACGCTCAAGCTCACGGGCGTCGACGCTCAGGCAGGCCACCCCCTGTACTGCTTCGCGCACCATGGCCAGGCGGTCTTGCGCGGCCACCTGCGGGGTATCGCGGTGCGGCGGCCGGGCATTGGGCAGCAGGCGCAGTTCGTCCAGCCCCATGAACTCGGCCACTTCCAGCGCGCTGCGCAGGTGGCCGATGTGCACCGGATCGAACGTTCCGCCGAGAATGCCGATGCGCCGGACTGCCTGGGCCTTGCTCAACTCAGCAGGACCCCTGACCGCGCAACTGGCCGTCACCGATGACGACGTATTTTTCGCAGGTCAGCCCCTCCAGGCCGACGGGGCCGCGGGCATGCAGCTTGTCGGTGGAAATGCCGATTTCCGCGCCCAGCCCGTACTCGAAGCCATCGGCGAAACAGGTTGGGGTGTTGAGCATGACCGATGCCGAATCGACCTCCGCCATGAACTGGCGGGCTTCGCCCTGGTGTTCGCTGATGATCGAGTCGGTGTGGTGCGAGCCATAGTGATTGATGTGTTCGATAGCCTGGTCCAGGCCGTCGACCACGCGAATTGCTAGGATCGCGTCCAGGTACTCGGTGTGCCAGTCGTCTTCGGTAGCCGGTTTGGCGTCGATGAGTGCCTGGGTGCGCTCGCAACCCCGTAGTTCCACGCCTTTGTCCCGGAAGCGGCGGGCCATTTCCGGCAGGAAGCGCTCGGCCACCTGCTGGTCGACCAGCAGCGTTTCCATGGCCCCGCAAATGCCGTAGCGGTATGTCTTGGCGTTGAATGCCACATTCCAGGCCTTGTCCAGGTCGGCATGCTGGCTGACATAGATGTGGCAGATACCGTCCAGGTGCTTGATCACCGGCACACGGGCATCGCGGCTGATGCGCTCGATGAGGCCACGGCCACCACGGGGGACGATGACATCGACGAACGCAGGCATGCTGATCAGCGCGCCCACGGCCTCGCGGTCGGTGGTTTCGACCACCTGGACCACCGCGGCCGGCAGGTCGGCAGCGGCCAGGCCACGCTGGATGCAGGTGGCGATGGCGCGGTTGGAATGAATGGCTTCGGAGCCGCCACGCAGGATGGTGGCGTTACCCGACTTCAGGCACAGGCTGGCGGCATCGATGGTCACGTTGGGGCGCGACTCGTAGATGATCCCGATCACCCCCAGTGGCGTACGCATCTTGCCGACCTGGATGCCCGATGGGCGGTAGCTCATGTCCCGGATGGCGCCCACCGGGTCCGGCAGGCTGGCCACCTGGCGCAGGCCGGTGATCATGCCGTCGATGCGGGCCGGGGTCAGCGCCAGGCGGTCCAGCAGCGCAGGCTCCAGGCCATTGGCACGGCCGGCGGCCAGGTCCAGTTCGTTGGCAGCGGTGAGCTCGGCGCGGGCAGCATCCAGCGCATCGGCGGCGGCCAACAGGGCGCGGTTCTTCTGCGCAGTGCTGGCACGGCCGATGACCCGGGACGCCTCGCGGGCAGCGCGACCCAGGCGGGTCATATAGTCAAGAACGGACTCAGTCATGGGTTCGGTGTCTTGGCGAAGGGGAAATCGGCTGATTATAACTGCCGCGCAGGTATACGCCCAGCGGTGGGTGGCGGATGGTCGAAAATGGCCTGGGCAATATGCAGGAAAGATGTAACCGCTCTTATCGAAATCACTCTCCTGCTGTGGCCCTTTCGCGGGCGCGCCCGCTCCCACAGGGATTTCACAAGGCCTTGGGCCATGCAGTACCTGTGGGAGCGGGTATGCCCGCGAAAGGGCCGGCCCCGCCAACACCACACTCGATTCAGCCTCGATTAAGCGATTCATTGCTATCATCTGGCGTCCCCAAACCGCGAACAGCCCGCATGCCAGCCCTGCCCGACAGCTTTTTCGACCGCGACGCTCAAACCCTGGCCAAAGCCCTGCTGGGCAAGGTCATCCGCCATCGCCAGGGCGACCTGTGGCTGGCGGCGCGCATCATCGAAACCGAGGCCTACTACCTCACCGACAAAGGCAGCCATGCCTCGCTCGGCTACACCGAGAAGCGCAAGGCGCTGTTCCTCGATGGCGGGCATATCTACATGTACTACGCGCGCGGCGGCGACTCGCTGAACTTCAGCGCCCACGGCCCTGGCAACGCAGTGCTCATCAAGTCCGCCTATCCTTGGCAGGACGCCCGCTCGGGCCCCAACAGCCTGGCCCAGATGCAACTGAACAACCCCGATGCCAGTGGCAAGCTGCGCCCGCCGGAACGCCTGTGCGCCGGGCAAACGCTGCTGTGCCGCGCCTTGGGCTTGAAAGTGCCACAGTGGGACGCCCGGCGCTTCGACGCCGAGCGCCTGTATGTGGAGGATTGTGGCAGCCCCGTGCCGAAGGTGATCCAGGCCACCCGCCTGGGTATCCCGCACGGGCGCGACGAGCACTTGCCATACCGCTTCGTCGATGCCGAGTACGCGCGTTTCTGCACGCGGAACCCCTTGCGCCGCGGCCAAGTCGAAGGTCGCGATTTCTTCATTCTCGAACAAGGAAGCTGACCATGGGCCAATGGCTCGACAGCCTGACCGGCTGGCTCAGCGCCAACCCACAGTGGCTTGGCGTGGCGATTTTCCTGGTGGCCTGCGTCGAATGCCTGGCCATCGCCGGCATCATCGTGCCGGGTACGGTGCTGCTGTTCGCCGTGGCGGTACTGGCCGGTAGCGGCACCTTCAGCCTGGGCGAGACCTTGCTGCTGGGTTTTCTCGGCGGGCTGCTGGGCGACGCCCTGTCATACACGGTGGGCAAGTACTTCCACCAGAACATCCGCCGGCTGCCATTGCTGCGCCATCACCCGGAGTGGATCGGCAGTGCCGAAACCTACTTCCAGCGCTACGGCATCGCCAGCCTGCTGGTCGGCCGCTTCATCGGCCCGCTGCGCCCCATGCTGCCGATGGTCGCCGGCATGTTCGACATGCCGCTGCCACGCTTCATCGCCGTCAGCCTGGTGGCCGGCGCGGGTTGGTCAGTGGCCTACCTGCTGCCTGGCTGGGCCACGGGGGCTGCCATGCGCCTGCCCTTGCCAGAGGGCTTCTGGCTGGACGCCGGCATCCTCGCCGGCGGCCTGGCTGCGCTAATCGGCCTGAGCCTGAACAGCAGCATTCGCGATCAACGCCACGGCACCCGGCTGGTTGCCGGCTTGAGCCTGCTCGCCCTGGCCGGCATTTTTCTGGGCTGGCCGTACCTGCATGAATTCGACCAAGGCGTGATGACCCTGGTGCAGGAGCACCGCAGCCAGGCCATCGATGGCACCGTGGTCCTGGTCACCCGCCTGGGCGACTTCAGAACCCAGCTGTTCCTGGGCGGCTTGCTGACCGGCCTGTTGCTGCTGGCCCGGCAATGGCGTCACGCCGTGTTCGCCGGTGGCGCGCTGATGGGCACGGCAATCGCCAATGGCACCCTCAAATGGCTGTTTGCCCGTGCCCGGCCCGAGGTACTGAGCGACCCGCTGACCAGCTACAGCATGCCCAGCGGGCACAGCTCGGCATCGTTTGCCTTCTTCCTGGTGATGGCGGTGCTGGCCGGGCGCGGTCAGCCGCCACGGATGCGCCTGACCTGGGTGATGCTGGGCTGCATTCCGGCGCTGGCGATTGCCCTGTCGCGGGTCTACCTGGGTGCTCACTGGCCCACCGATATCCTCGCCGGGGCTCTGCTGGCCTGCTGCGTGTGTGCCTTCAGCCTGACCCTGGTGCAGTACCGCCAGCCGCTGCCGGCCTTGCCGCAGCGGGTATGGTGGCTGGTGTTGCCGGCTTGCGTGGCGCTGTTGGCCTTTTTTGCCATGCACGCACTGCCGCAGGCGTTGGCCAGGTATCACTATTGATGTTGCCAGCCTGTCGATGGGGCAAGCCGCTAGTAAACAGGCTCCGCTACCAACAGGCCGGCGCAGGCAACTCTCACCTCAGGCAAACAGCTCGCCCTGAATCCGCTCCAGCAATTTCTGGATCTCGCCCAGCCGCTGCTGCGGCGAGTCGAGGCTCAGCAGGTCCAGCTTGTCTTCTTCCATGAACGGCAGCAGGTAAGCCAGCTGGTTGGCCAGCGCCTGGCGCCCGTCCAGCGGGCGCGGCATGTCCAGCGCCTCGACCATCGGGTGCTCACCCAAGGCCACCAGCAGCGCCACCAGGTCATCGTCCGCTTCCAGCAACGGGCTGTCGGCCTGCTCGGCCAGCCACTGCACCTGCCCTACCAGCAACTGGTCCTTTTGCACCTCGGTGCTGTCCAGGTTGAAGCGCCGCACGCCTTCGACGCGAATGCCCAGCAAGCCGTTGTCCTGCTGTACGAAATCGCGGATCAGCGCCTCGCAGCCGATCGAGGCGACCGTCGGCGGCGCCTTGCCCACCTGCTCGCCCTCCAGGATGCACACCACGCCAAACCCTTCGCCCTGCTTCATGCAGCGCCCGATCATGTCGAGGTAGCGCGCCTCGAAAATCTGCAAGTCGAGAAAGCAGCCAGGAAACAGCACGGTATTGAGCGGAAACAGCGGTAGCGTCATCACCAGTCCTCAGGCCACCAGGCTCACCGCCAACGGCAGGAACACCGCCGTGGCTACGCCCATCAGGCTCATTGCAAGCGCGGCAAAGGCGCCGCATTCGTCACTTTCCTGCAGGGCCACCGAAGTGCCCACCGCGTGCGCCGTCACCCCCAGCGACATGCCGCGGGCTTCCGGGCTGTGCACGCCAACACGGCTGAGCAGCGCCGGGCCGAAGATGGCGCCGATTACCCCGGTAATCAGCACGAACACCGCTGCCAGGGCAGCGACCCCGCCAATCTGCTCGGCCACCAGCATGGCGATCGGCGAGGTGACCGACTTGGGCGCCATGGTCATCAGGATCATATGCTCGGCACCGAACCACCAGCCCAGCAGCAGGCAACACAGGGTGGCAAACAGCCCCCCGACTACCAGCGTAGTAAAGATGGGCCAGAACAACTGCCGGATGCGCCGCAGGTTGAGGTACAAAGGCACCGCCAGGGCCACGGTGGCCGGGCCCAGCAGGGTATTCATGATTTGCGTGCTGTTGCGGTATTCGCTGTAGTCGATGCCGCACGCCAGCAGCACGCCGATCACCAGCAGCATCGACACCAACACCGGCTGCAGGAAGATCCAGCGCGTCTTGTCGTAGGCGGCGAGCACCAGTTGGTAGGCTGCCAGGGTGAGACCGATGCCAAACAAAGGGTGGTGCACGACCGCATCCAGGGCGCCTTGCCAGTCAAGCATCATGGCTGCTCCTCGCGCTTGCTCTGGCGCTGGATCAGTTTCTGCATCAGCACCCCGACGAAAACCAGGGTCAGCAAGCAGGAAATCAGCAGGGCGCCGACAATCGCCCAGAAGTCGGCAGCGATATCCCGGGCATAGACCATCACCCCCACCGCCGGCGGTACCAGCAACAGCGGCAGGTAGCGCAGCAGGCTGCTGGCCGCTTCATTCAGTGGCTTGCCAACCTCGCCGCGGGCCATGAGGAAGCCCAGCAGCAGCAACAGGCCAATGATCGGGCCCGGCAAAACCGGCAGCAACAGGTGGTTGATCGCCGTTCCCAACAGCTGGAACAGCACCAGCCAGGTCAGACCACGCAACAGCATAAGCATCTCCCTTGGGCATGGCGCCATTATAAGCACGCCGTGCTATAGATCGATATTCGCCGAAAAGCGGACAACTTGACTGCAATGGCCGAGCGTGCTGATCTTGCACTTTCGTACCAACTGACAACCTGGAGAGTCCGCGATGCCCTATGTACCGGTTACAGAGCTTTCGCAATACGTTGGTAAGGAACTGGGCCACTCGGCCTGGCTGAAGATCGACCAGCAGCGCATCAACCTGTTCGCCGAAGCCACCGGCGATTTCCAGTTCATCCATGTCGACCCGGAAAAGGCCGCGCAAACCCCGTTTGGCAGCACGATTGCCCATGGCTTTCTGACCCTTTCACTGATCCCCAAGCTGATCGAAGACATCCTGGTGCTGCCGCAAGGCATGAAGATGGTGGTGAACTACGGGCTGGACAGCGTGCGTTTCATCCAGCCGGTCAAGGTGAACAGCCAGGTGCGGCTGAAAGTGGACCTGGCCGAGGTGACCGAAAAAAGACCCGGGCAGTGGCTGCTCAAGGCGATTGCCACGCTGGAAATCGAGGGTGAAGAGAAGCCTGCTTATATTGCTGAGTCGCTTTCGCTCTGCTTTGTCTGATGCACCGCGCCCCTGTGGGAGCGGCCTTGTGTCGCGATTGGGCCGCAAAGCGGCCCCGGCAATGGTTGCATGACGTTGAGATCCTGGGGCTGCTGCGCAGCCCTATCGCGACACAAGGCCGCTCCCACCTCGACCGTATCCGCCTCAAGCCCTGTGCAGTACCTGTAGGAGCTGGCTTGCCGGCGAAGAGGCCCGCCCAGGCAATACAAGACAGTTGCCCCCACAAGGCCGGTGCCAGGCCTTCTCTACAAACCCTGCGCACTCGCGTAAACTGCCAGCCTTCGCGCAGCCTAGGGCTGCCCCTGTCGATTTACCAAAGGTGCCCGCCATGCCCTGGCTGCAAGTACGCCTGGCCATCAGCCCGGAACAAGCCGAAACCTACGAAGACGCCCTGCTTGAAGTAGGCGCCGTTTCTGTCACGTTCATGGATGCCGAAGACCAGCCGATATTCGAACCCGACCTCAATACCACCCCGCTGTGGTCGCACACCCACCTGCTGGCCTTGTTCGAAGCCGATACCGACGCTGAGCAGGTGTTCGCCCACCTGCGCCTGCTGACCGGCGCCGAACTGCCCGAGCACCAGGCCGAAGTGATCGAGGACCAGGACTGGGAACGCAGCTGGATGGACAACTTCCAGCCCATGCGCTTTGGCCGCCGCCTGTGGATCGTGCCCAGCTGGCATGACGCCCCCGAGAAAGACGCGGTCAACCTGCTGCTCGACCCGGGCCTGGCCTTCGGCACCGGCACCCACCCCACCACCGCCCTGTGCCTGGAATGGCTCGATGGCCAGCAGCTCGAAGGCACCCAGGTGCTGGACTTCGGTTGCGGCTCGGGCATTCTGGCCATCGCCGCCCTGCTGCTCGGCGCCCGTGAGGCGGTGGGTACCGACATCGACGTGCAAGCCATCGAGGCTTCCCGCGACAACGCCCAGCGCAATGGCATCGCCGACGAGAAACTGGCCCTGTACCTGCCAGAGCACATGCCGGCGATGCAGGCCGACGTGCTGGTCGCCAACATCCTTGCCGGCCCGCTGGTGTCGCTGGCCCCGCAGCTGTCCGGGCTGGTTCGCCCAGGTGGCCTCCTGGCACTGTCGGGCATCCTTGCCGAACAGGGCGAGGAAGTGGCCGCAGCCTATGCCGCCGACTTCGACCTGGACCCGATCGTCGTGCGCGACGGCTGGGTGCGCATCAGTGGTCGGCGCCGCTAAGCGGGCCTAGAATACTTTTCTGCACAGCTCCCGGATTGCCGCATGACCGACAGTTTCGTCACCCAGTGCCCGCATTGCCAGACCAGCTTTCGCGTCACCCACCACCAGCTGAGCGTAGCGCGCGGCGTGGTGCGGTGCGGCCATTGCCTGCAGGTGTTCAACGCCGCCAAGCAGTTGCTGGAGCAGAACCGCGCTGCCAGCGTCGCGCCAGCGCCGGCGGCGCCTGCTGCCCCGGCGGCGCCAGCGCTGCCCGACGCCGAGGCGGCAACGCCTGCTCCGCCCAAGGCGGCCAGCAGTGCGCCCACCCCTGCGCCAGGGGAGGACTGGGCCGTCACCGCCGAGGCGCTCGATGCCCTTGACCTCGACAAAGAGCTGGAGCGCCTTGAGCGGCGCGGGGGGCCGGCGCAGGCACGCGCCGCCCGGCAGGATGACGGGTTGCAAGCGCGGCGCGATGAGGGGCATGCCGACGAGCCTGTGGACGACCTGTTCGGCACGGCAACCGATGACCCCCTCGAGCCGCCACTGCAGGCACAGCCTGCGCCAGTGCTGCTGACGCCAGAGCCACAGGCGCCAGACCTGCAGCCTGCCCCTGGCGAGCGCACCGAGCCCGTACTGGGCAGCAATTTCGACCTGGACTTCGACGACCAGCCGCCCGTGCAGCGCACTGGCGAAACCGGTGAGCCTGAAACACTCGGCGAACCGCTGCACACTGACGATGACGACATCCCGGAAAAAGGCCTGAGCGCGCGCGACGATGAACCGCTGCCACTGCAGCTGTCGGCGCGTGACGACGAGCTTGGCGAACCGCTGCCCGGTGAACGCCTGGAACCCGGCCTTGCCGGCAAGCCCGAGCGCACACCGCGCAAGGAGCCGCTGGTCGACGTGGTCGACGACCCCCTGCAACTGGGCTGGGAAAGGCCTGCGCCCAACTGGGGCAAGCGGATCCTGTGGGGCGTGCTGTCTTTGCTGGCCGCGGGCCTGCTGGCCTTCCAGTACGTGTGGTTCCACTTCGACGAAATGGCCCGCCAGGACCAGTACCGGCCCATGTTCCTGCAGCTGTGCCCGCTGGTCGGCTGCCAGGTGCCCACCCGTGTCGACATTGGCCGGATCAAGAGCAGCAACCTGGTGGTACGCAGCCACCCGGATTTCAAAGGCGCGCTCATCGTTGATGCGATCATCTACAACCGTGCACCATTTGCCCAGCCATTCCCGTTGCTCGAACTGCGCTTCGCCGACCTCAATGGCCAGTTGATCGCCAGCCGCCGCTTCAAGCCCAGCGAATACCTGTCGGGTGAGTTGGCGGGGCGTGGCGAAATGCCCAGCCAGACGCCGATCCACATAGCCCTGGACATCCTCGACCCCGGCCCGAAGGCGGTCAACTACAGCCTGAGCTTCCGCTCGCCGGAATAAGCGACAAGCGACAAGCGGCAAGCTTCAAGCTTCAAGCTACAAGACGAAGCAGGCCGGCTGTCGGCTTGCTTGTCTTGTGGCTTGCAACTTGCCGCTTGTCGCCAGCCCCGGTTGTTCAGATTTTATCCAGCTCCATCTTTATCCGGTCACCGAGAGCGGGTATCATGCCAACCCTTTTTCGAACTCCAAGATTCGGCCCCACAACAGGGATCACCTATGTCGGCGGTACGCATCGGCCAATACACGCTACGCAACAACCTGATCCTCGCGCCCATGGCCGGGGTCACGGACCAGCCTTTCCGTACACTTTGCCAGCGCTTGGGCGCAGGCATGGTCGTGTCGGAAATGGTCAGCAGCGACATGAACCTGTGGAACAGCCGCAAGTCGAGCCTGCGCCGCATCCATGAGGGTGATCCCGAGCCGCGCTCGGTGCAAATCGCCGGCGGTGATGCGCAGATGATGGCAGCGGCAGCACGGGCCAATGTCGAGGCAGGCGCCCAGATCATCGATATCAACATGGGCTGCCCGGCAAAAAAAGTCTGCAACAAAGCTGCAGGCTCTGCTTTATTGAAGGATGAAGCCTTGGTCCACGAAATTCTCCACGCCGTGGTCGGCGCCGTGGACGTTCCGGTGACCCTGAAGATCCGCACCGGTTGGGACCGGGCGAACAAGAACGGCCTGAACGTGGCGAAAATCGCCGAGCAGGCCGGCATCCAGGCGCTGGCGGTACATGGCCGCACACGCGCCGACCTGTACACCGGCGAAGCCGAATACGACACCATCGCTGCCATCAAGCAGGCGGTGTCGATCCCGGTTTTTGCCAACGGCGACATCACGTCGCCCGAAAAGGCCCGGGCGGTGCTGGATGCCACCGGGGTCGATGGCCTGCTGATTGGCCGGGCTGCCCAGGGGCGGCCATGGATCTTTCGCGAGATCGAGCATTACCTGCGCACCGGCGAACACCTGCCGGCGCCGCAGCTGGACGAAGTGGAACACATTCTGCTGCAACACCTGGCCGCGCTGCATGCCTTCTATGGCGATGTGATGGGCGTACGTATCGCCCGCAAGCACGTTGGCTGGTACCTGGCAACACGACCCGGCGGCAAGGAGTTTCGCTCCCGGTTCAACGCTTTGGAAGACACACAAGCGCAGTGCGCCAACGTTCGCGCGTTTTTCAGCGAGCGTCGACAGAGCCTTGAGACAGAGGACGGACAAGGGGTGGCCGCATGACGATGATGACCGAGAATTTTGTGAGTGGAACAACGCCCGTGAGCGACAACGCCAACCTGAAACAGCACCTGAACACGCCGAGCGAAGAGGGCCAGACCCTTCGCGACAGCGTCGAGAAGGCGCTGCACAATTACTTCGCCCATCTGGAAGGCGCGACCGTCACGGACGTCTACAACCTGGTGCTCTCCGAAGTGGAGGCCCCCCTGCTCGAAAGCGTCATGAACTACGTGAAGGGCAACCAGACCAAGGCCAGCGAGATGCTCGGGCTGAACCGAGGCACGCTGCGCAAGAAGCTCAAGCAGTACGATTTGCTGTAACACAGAATCCCAACCAGAAAAGGCGGCTCCCTGAACAGAGGCGCCTTTTTTGCTGACTCCACCGCGTTATTGGAACCCGAAATGACCGACCAGACTACCCGCCTGCCAGTCCGCCGCGCCCTGATCAGCGTCTCCGACAAGACCGGTATCCTCGAATTCGCCCGTGAGCTGCAACAGCTCGGTGTCGAGATCCTGTCCACCGGCGGCACCTACAAGCTGCTCAAGGACAACGGCGTTGACGCGGTGGAAGTGGCTGACTACACCGGCTTTGCCGAAATGATGGACGGCCGGGTCAAGACCCTGCACCCGAAAATCCACGGCGGCATCCTCGGTCGTCGCGGTACCGACGACGCCATCATGAGCGAGCACGGCATCAAGCCGATCGATCTGGTTGCAGTCAACCTGTACCCGTTCGAAGCCACCATTTCCAAGCCTGGCTGTGACCTGCCGACCGCCATCGAGAACATCGACATCGGCGGCCCGACCATGGTCCGTTCGGCAGCCAAGAACCACAAGGACGTGGCCATCGTGGTCAACGCCAGCGACTACGCCGGCATCGTCGAAGGCCTCAAGGCCGGTGGCCTGACCTACGCCCAGCGCTTCGACCTGATGCTCAAGGCGTTCGAGCACACCGCCGCCTACGATGGCATGATCGCCAACTACATGGGCACCATCGACCAGGCCCAGCAGACCCTGTCCACGGCTGCCCGCAGCGAATTCCCGCGCACCTTCAACAGCCAGTTCGTCAAGGCCCAGGAAATGCGCTACGGCGAGAACCCGCACCAGAGCGCGGCGTTCTACGTAGAAGCCAAGAAGGGCGAAGCCAGCATCTCCACCGCCGTGCAGCTGCAAGGCAAGGAACTGTCGTTCAACAACGTGGCCGACACCGACGCCGCGCTGGAGTGCGTGAAGAGCTTCGTCAAGCCGGCCTGCGTCATCGTCAAGCACGCCAACCCGTGTGGCGTGGCCGTGGTGCCGGAAGACGAAGGCGGCATCCGCAAGGCCTACGACCTGGCCTATGCCACCGACACCGAGTCGGCATTCGGCGGCATCATCGCCTTCAACCGTGAACTGGACGGCGAAACCGCCAAGGCCATCGTCGAGCGCCAGTTCGTCGAAGTGATCATCGCCCCGAAAATTTCCCAGGCGGCGCGCGACGTAGTGGCTGCCAAGCAGAACGTGCGCCTGCTGGAATGCGGCGAGTGGCCAGCCGAGCGCGCTGCCGGCTGGGACTTCAAGCGTGTCAACGGCGGCCTGCTGGTGCAAAGCCGTGATATCGGCATGATCACTGCCGATGACCTGAAGATCGTTACCAAACGTGCGCCAACCGAGCAGGAAATCCACGACCTGGTATTCGCCTGGAAAGTGGCCAAGTTCGTCAAGTCCAACGCCATTGTCTACGCCAAGCAGCGCCAGACCATCGGCGTGGGCGCTGGCCAGATGAGCCGCGTCAACTCTGCCCGCATCGCCGCCATCAAGGCCGAGCATGCTGGCTTGCAGGTACAGGGCGCGGTCATGGCCTCGGATGCGTTCTTCCCGTTCCGTGACGGCATCGACAATGCCGCCAAAGTGGGTATCAGCGCCGTGATCCAGCCGGGTGGTTCGATGCGTGATGCAGAAGTCATCGCCGCGGCTGACGAAGCGGGCATCGCGATGGTATTCACCGGTATGCGTCACTTCCGCCACTAATTACGCGGCCCCCGGGCAAGCGGCGATCCTGTGGGAGCGGGCGCGCCCGCGAATACGATGGTGAATTCACCGCCGCATTCGCGGGCACGCCCGCTCCCACAGCGTTCCCCGCCCGCCTCGGGGTCACCTGAATCGAGGTTTTGACATGAAAGTTTTGATCATCGGCAGCGGCGGCCGTGAGCACGCCCTGGCCTGGAAAGTCGCGCAGGACCCACGCGTAGAAAAAGTCTTCGTTGCCCCAGGCAACGCCGGCACCGCCATCGAAGCCAAGTGCGAAAACGTCGCCATCGATGTGTGCGCCCTGGAGCAACTGGCCGACTTCGCCGAGAAGAACGTCGACCTGACCATCGTCGGCCCGGAAGCGCCGCTGGTCATCGGTGTGGTCGACCTGTTCCGCAGCCGCGGCCTGGACTGCTTCGGCCCAACCAAGGGCGCGGCCCAGCTGGAAGGCTCCAAGGCCTTCACCAAGGACTTCCTGGCACGCCACAAGATCCCGACCGCCGACTACCAGAACTTCACCGAGATCGAGCCGGCGCTGGCCTACCTGCAGGAAAAAGGCGCGCCGATCGTGATCAAGGCCGACGGCCTGGCCGCGGGCAAAGGCGTGATCGTCGCCATGACCCTGGAAGAAGCCGAAGCCGCCGTGCGTGACATGCTGGCTGGCAACGCCTTCGGTGACGCCGGTTCGCGTGTGGTGATCGAGGAGTTCCTCGACGGCGAAGAAGCCAGCTTCATCGTCATGGTCGATGGCCACAACGTACTGCCGATGGCAACCAGCCAGGATCACAAACGCGTCGGTGACCAGGACACGGGCCCCAACACCGGCGGCATGGGTGCCTACTCCCCTGCCCCGGTGGTTACCGCCGACGTGCACCAGCGCGTGATGGACCAGGTGATCTGGCCCACCGTGCGCGGCATGGCGGAGGAAGGCAACGTCTACACCGGCTTCCTGTATGCCGGCCTGATGATCGACAAGGCGGGCAACCCCAAGGTCATCGAATTCAACTGCCGCTTCGGTGACCCGGAAACCCAGCCAGTCATGCTGCGCCTGGAGTCGAGCCTGGTGCTGCTGGTAGAAGCGGCCTTCGCCAAGGCGCTGGACAAGGTCGAAGCCCAGTGGGATCCACGCCCGAGCCTGGGCGTGGTACTGGCCGCTGGCGGTTACCCGGGCGACTACGCCAAGGGCGACGTGATCAACGGCCTGGACGCTGCAGCGCAGATCGAAGGCAAGGTGTTCCATGCCGGTACGTCGCTCAAGGATGGCCAGGTGGTCACCAACGGCGGCCGCGTGCTGTGTGCCACCGCCATGGGCAGCACCGTTGCCGACGCGCAGCAGCAGGCTTACCGCCTGGCCAAGGAAGTCAGCTGGAACGGCAGCTTCTACCGCACCGACATCGGCTACCGGGCCATTGCCCGTGAGCGCGGTGAACACCAGCAGTAACCACTACCGGCACGCCGCGGTGCCCTGTGCACCCGGCGCCCGGCTCGTCGACAAGGCCCGCCATGGGCCTTGCCTTCGGCTTGGTGCGCCGCGCATAGTTGATACCCGGCACATCGGCCAAGAAGGGATTTCGTAGTGCGTCGGCTTCGGATTGCCTCAGCTCTTATCGTCAGCTTGCTGACCTTGCTCTGCATGTTCCCGGCTGCGGCCGATCATGGCGGGGGCTGGTCGGTGCTGCTCGATGAACAGGCCAACCTGCAACTGAGCGACGTGCGTTCCGAGCGCTACCGTAACCAGTTCAGCCCGCTGATCCTTGCCGAACTGGATGCCGCACCGGCAGAACAAGCCCTGTGGCTGCATTACCGCCTGGAACCGGGCGACCAGGAACAGCTGCTGCGGGTTTTCGCCCCGGACCTGTCTGGCCTGGACCTCTACGCCCTCGAAGGCGACCAACTTCTGCGTCAGCTGCACCACGGGCGCCAGGCCGGCAATGCCAGCCCCACCCTGCGCGGCAGCGACCATGTACTCCCCCTGCCCAACAGCAAGCAACCGGTGGACATCTACCTGCGCCTGGTGTCCGAACACCAGCTGCGCCCGGCCATCAGCCTGGAACCCGCCGCCCAGGCCGCCGCCGACCAGCGCCAGCCGCTGCTGTTCGGCATGCTGTTCGGCGGTTTGGTGATGCTGATCCTGCACAACCTGATCCGCTTCCTCTACAGCCGCTCCAGCACTTCCCTGGTGCTGGCGCTGTATCACGGCCTGATGCTGCTCAGCGGCCTCATCTTGCTGAACCTCAGCGGCCCATGGTGGCATGTATGGCACAGCGCACAAACGCCCGCGGCCTACCTGACCCTGGTACTGGCGGGGCTGGCCGGGCTGTATTTCACCCAGCACTTCTTCTCGCCGTGCAATTCGCCCCGGCTGAACCGTTTGCTGCAAGGTGAAATGCTGCTGGTCGGGCTCAGCGGCCTGGTGCTGCTGTTCGTCGATACCCTGCCCCTCAACCTGATGACCTACGCCCTGATGGCGCTGGGCACCGTGAGCATGCTGCTGGTCAGCAGCTACCAGTGGTACAAGGGCTATGCCCCCGCCCGGCTGTTCTGCCTGGCAATGGTGCTGTTCAACCTGGGTGGCCTGGTGCTGTTGCCGGCCCTGCTCGGCTTTACCCGCACTTCCACGCCATGGCTACTGAGCATTTTGCTGGGCCTGGCCGTGGCCAGCGGCCTGCTGCTCAACCTGGCGGTCAGCGAGCGCCTGCGGCGCATGAGTGAAGAGCGCTTCAGCGTCAGCCGGGCACTGGCTGCCAGCGATGCAGAAATCAACGCCAAAGCCGAGTTCCTGGCCAAGATCAGCCACGAAATCCGCACCCCGATGAACGGGGTGCTGGGCATGACCGAGCTGTTGCTGGGCACGCCGTTGTCGGTCAAGCAGCGCGACTACGTGCAGACCATCCACAGCGCGGGCAACGAACTGCTGACCCTGATCAACGAGATACTCGACATTTCCAAGCTCGAGTCCCGGCAGATCGAGCTGGATGATGTGCAGTTCGACCTCAACGCGCTGATCGAGGACTGCCTGAACATATTCCGCGCCAAGGCCGAACAGCAGAACATCGAGCTGATCAGCTTTACCCAGCCGCAGGTGCCGCGGGTCATCAGCGGTGACCCCACGCGGCTGCGCCAGGCGTTGTCCAGCCTGCTGGAAAACGCACTGAAAAACACCGACCAGGGCGAGATCCTGCTGGTGGTGGCCCTGGATCAGCGTGGTGAAGTGCCACGCCTGCGCATTGCCGTGCAGGACAGTGGCGAGCCGCTGCCGGCCGCAGACCGCGAGGCCCTGCTGCAGGCCGAACTGCACAGCCACCATTTCCTCTCCAGCAGCAAGCTGGGGGGCCACCTGGGGCTGGTCATCGCCAAGCAACTGATCGGCCTGATGCAAGGTGAATTCGGCATCAAGAGCAGCACCGGCATGGGCAATACCCTCTGGCTGACCCTGCCGCTGGACCCTTCGCGCCTGGAACAGCCCCTGGCCGACCTCGAAGGCCCGCTGCGCGATGCCCGGGTGCTGGTAGTGGACGACAACGATACCTGCCGCAAAGTGCTGGTGCAGCAGTGCAGTGCCTGGGGCATGAATGTCAGCGCGGTGCCGTCAGGCAAGGAGGCCCTGGCCCTGTTGCGCACCAAGGCGCACCTGCGCGACTACTTCGACGCCGTGCTGCTGGACCAGAACATGCCCGGCATGACCGGCATGCAGCTGGCCGCCAAAATCAAGGAAGACCCCAGCCTGAACCACGACATTCTGGTGGTCATGCTCACCGGTATCAGCAACGCGCCCAGCAAAGTCATCGCGCGTAACGCCGGGGTCAAACGGATACTCGCCAAGCCGGTGGCCGGTTATACCCTGAAAACCACCCTGGCCGAGGAGCTGGCCCAGCGCGGCCGCGAGCAGGCGCTACCCGCCAGCCCGCCTGGGGTCCCCCAGGCATTGGACTTGCCAGCAGATTTCCGCGTACTGGTGGCCGAGGACAACAGCATTTCGACCAAGGTGATACGCGGCATGCTCGGCAAGCTGAACCTGCAACCAGACACCGCCAGCAATGGTGAGGAAGCCCTGCAGGCCATGAAAGAAAGGCATTACGACCTGGTCTTGATGGACTGTGAAATGCCTGTGCTGGACGGTTTCTCGGCCACCCGGCAGCTGCGCGCCTGGGAAGCCGCCAACAAGCGCCAGCGCACCCCGGTGGTGGCGCTGACGGCGCATATTCTTGCCGAGCACAAGGAACGCGCGCGGCTGGCCGGCATGGACGGGCACATGGCCAAGCCGGTGGAGTTGTCGCAACTGCGCGAACTGATTCAGTACTGGGCCAGCCAGCGCGAAGCCGCGACCGACCCGGCGCACATTTCCTGACCTTCCGGCGCAGGCCCACCACAGCCCCAGCCCACGCCAACCGACTTTGCCAAGGACCCGCGCTCATGCTCCATGAGTTGTTCAGCGTCTACCTGAAAATGCTCGTGCTCTACAGCCCGTTCTTCGTGCTGTCGTGCTTCATCAGCCTGACCCGTGGCCACTCCAGCAAAGAACGCAAGCAACTGGCCTGGAAGGTAGCCTTTGCCGCGCTCATCGCCAGCGTGCTGCTGTACCTGTTCGGCCGGGCAATCTTCGGTATTTTCGGCATCACCGCCGACGCCTTCCGCATCGGCGCAGGCAGTGTGCTGTTCATTTCTGCGCTGGGCATGGCCCAAGGCAAGTCCGCGGTGCAGGCCGACAACGTGCAACAGGACGTCACCATCGTGCCGCTGACCATCCCGTTGACCGTCGGGCCCGGCACCATCGGCGCCCTGCTGGTAATGGGCGTCAGCCAACCGCACTGGGGCGACAAGTTGCTGGCAATCATCGGCATTGCCTTGGCCAGCTTCACCGTGGGTGTGGTGCTGTACCTGTCGCACCGCATCGAGCGCCTGCTCGGTGACCAGGGCTTGCAGATCGTCAGCCGGCTGATGGGCCTGTTCGTCTGCGCTCTGGCTGCACAGATCATCTTCACCGGCATTAAGGGCTACCTGGCACCTTAAAGGCCGTATTCGAGAATACGGTTCAACGAGGCTTGCACCACCCGCTCCTGCACTTTGCCCAAGAAGCTGTTCTCGAACGCCAGCACATTGAACCGCACCAGTTCCGCCCGCACCACCCGGTGGCTACGCTTGTGGCTGAGGAAGCCAGCCTTGAATGCCGCGTGGCTGTCGACCTCATGGTAAAGCACCATGTCGACCCGGCCAGCACCGGCGGGCGCACATGGCAGTAACTGGAAATGCTGGCGCTCGTATGCACACCGTTCCAGCTCACGCAGCACCGAGGGCTGCCTCAACAGTTTCCGGATGGAGAGCCCGGTCGCCGTTGCATAGCGCTCCCCCGCCTTGTCAGCGATGGTTTCCAGAACCTGATCGGTCTGTTTGGCACGGCGCGGGTCGGGACAATGCGCCTGCTCGGGAGACACCGAGTCCCAGCCCATGAACTTGAGCTGGTTGCGGTAGTAGGTAAACCAGTCCTGGATCAAGCCCTCCCTATAGGCTGTTTCCGTGGCCCGCTCGGCCATCGCCAGGGCCAGCTTCACCTTGCCCGCCTGGGCTGCGTCCATTCCTGGCAAGAACGAGACGATACCGGCACCGATTACCGCAGGGGCAACCTCAGTCATAGTGTTGCCCCCACTACTGGCGCATAAGGGTCGAAGCGGTAGTCACCCTGGGCATTCTTGTCCTCCATCAGCGCCTGCAGTGCAGTGCGCTGGTGCTCGAAGCGCCCGTTATCCAGTGCCAGGGAAATACCATCGAACTCGGCTTCGCCCCTGAGTACCTGCTCGCTCAGCAGCACATCCAAGGGCACGGCAGAAATACGCTCGTCGACCTGCAGCGTGATGCTGCAAAGATCGAGGGTTGGCCCGGCTTTCAGCAGCCCCACCTCCACGACCAGTCTGGAGCGCTGGCCCTGCTCCTGGGCGCTGAACTTCAGCAAATGGCCAACACCCTGGGCAGAGCGGCGCAGGCCTGCCCTTACCGTGCTCAGCAGGGCTTCGGGGCTGATCGCGCGCATTTTCAACCAGGCTTCCAGCGGCTGGGGCTGGGTGCTGCGAACGGGTTGCCCCAGCTGTTTGAGGTCGTGGGTGCTGGCCAGCTTGATCCAGCCCAATTGGCGAAATGCCTCGCGGTTGGCCGCGTACCAGGCGTCATACTGCTCGAAACGCGACCCGGCGTGCTTGTTGGCCACGAGCTGGGCGTACAGTATCGAGTCGAAAGCGGCCTGGCGCAGTATTTCGCCCGCCCTCTGCGGGTAAACCAACGCCGTGCCACCGATCAGCATCAGTTGCTCGGATGCTTTATCCATGTGTGTTGCCTCATTTCAAGGAGAGTCGAAAAGGCGGCATCGGCGAAATGCCGCCAGGCAATCAGATGTCGTACTGCAGAACGTTCTCGACGCTGCGCACGCCCAGTTTGTTTTCCACGGTTTCGCGCACTTTGTCGTAGACGAAGTTGTTGAGGGTGAGCACCGCCGTACCGGCGTAGTAGCGGCTCTTGTTCAGCTTCCACTGGATGCCCAGCACGTCGTCGTCCAGCTGCGGGGCAGACGCCTGGATGCAGCTGATCACCATGACCACATCACCTTGCTCGGTCTCGATGCACGCAGCCAGGCCGACCATGCCCCGGGTCTTGTTCTTGCGCTTGTGGTCGAGCACTTTGGCGTCGCTCTCGACGGTGGCCATCTTGTCGAAGGCCTTTTTGGCCAGGCTGCCCAGTTGGGTGCCGCCCAACATTGCGTTGCCGGCAACGGCAATAGCACGTACAGCAATGGCGCCGACGGTGACCGACAGCTCAGCCGATGTTTCCTGCTCGAAGCTGCGCTTGGGGATGGTGAAGCCCAGGTCACGCATCACATCGATGAGCTTGTCATACCACTCCCTGCTCTGCTTTTCGGCATCGAAGGCTTTGTCCGCCACCAAGGTGGCAAAGTGGTATGCATTCTTGCAGTCATGGCGGCTTTGCACGGACATACCCGCGCCACAGGCAAGCAGGTTGCCTTCGACCAGGACGGCGGCGTCGCGGGTAGTGGCTTGTGTTTCAGACATCGGGAAACTCCTTGGTGGTTACCCCTGAATCAGGGGCAGCCACCTTAGCCAGCGCGCTCGCAAGACAGCGCGCTGAAGGGTTTCCGCGGCAGCTAGCTGGCCGAAGGGTACCAACGTGGCGTGTAGGCCCACACCCCACCCGTGAGGCGAGGAAACACGCAGGTTGTGGAGGAGCCCACCAGCACCATGGTGCGCATGTCGACCATTTCTGGCAGCAGCTCGGCCAATGTGACTACCTTGAGCGTCTGCCCTGGCCTACCGATATCACGCCCCAGGACTACAGGCGTGTTGCCAGCACGGTGCCGCCGAACCACTTCGAGCGCCACGCCGAGCTGATGCGGCCTCGAGCGGGAAATCGGGTTGTAGAATGCCAACACCAGGTCAGCCTGGGCGGCCAGGTCCAGGCGCTTCTCGATGATCGACCAGGGTTTGAGGTTGTCCGACAGCGACATCACGCAGAAGTCATGGCCCAGCGGGGCACCTGCCTGGGCAGCGGTCGCCAGCGAGGCGGATACCCCCGGCAGGATCTCCAGGTCGACCCGGTGCCACGCCGGGTCGGTCGACGCGTGCAGCGCTTCGAGCACTGCCGCCGCCATGGCGAATACCCCCGGGTCGCCCGACGACACCACCACCACCGAACGGCCTTGGGCCGCCAGCTCGAAAGCATGCTTGGCGCGCTGCATCTCTTCGCGGTTGTCGGTGCAGTGCAGCACCTGGTCGCTACGGAACGGCCCGGCCATGCGCACATAGGTTTCATAGCCAAGCACGTCCTGCGCCCGGGCCAATTCCGCCTTGACCGCTGGCACCATCAGCTCGGCAGCGCCCGGCCCCAGGCCGATAACGGCCAAACGGCCGCGGCGGCGGCCCAGCCGCTCTACCTCGACCGGGGCGGGTGCCACCGCGATGACCACGTCGCCCTGCCCGATCAGTTGGGCACCGGGCAATGCCGCCGCCAGCATGCTGGCAACATCGCCTGGCTGGGCCGCGAAGCGCAGGGCAACCCCCAAAGCCTGCGCCGCTTCGTGCAGGGTGGTGTCGGCCATGGCGTGCTCGCCCGCCAACACACAGGCCACAGCTGGCTCGGCAATGCCGGCCTGCTGCAAGGTAGCACGGATAGTGTGCAGCGCGCCGCCTGCAACCCCCACGACCACCGAGCGCGGGTGGATCAGCAACTCGTCGCGGCTGGCAGGGCGCGCCAGGTGCCCCACATGAATGGTGCGCCGGGCCACCTCGCTGGCGGGCAATTGCGCCTGCTGCAACCAGGGCGCATGCCCCTCGACCCGCACCGACTCGCCAGCCAGCAGGTCGGAAACAAAGCGCTTGCCTTGCTCGACATCGGCCAGGGCATAGCCTTGCGGCGGGTTCAGCAGGCAGGTGCCGAAACGCAGTTCGCCGCTGGTCGTGATGGCGGCGGCAACACCCAGCGCCGCGCCGATTTCCCGCGCCATCACGTTCACCCCGCCCAGGCCACCGAGCAATGGCACCACCGCACTGCCATCTTCAGCCACGGCCAGCACCGGCGGTTCGCTGCCCTTCTCGTTGAGCAGGGGCGCCAGGCTGCGAATGACGATACCGGCTGCGCACAGCGCAATGATCGGGGTGGCTTGCTGGTACAGCGCCCGCAGGGTGTCGCCAAAGGCACTGTAGTAGCAGTCGGCGCCCTCCACGCGGCCCTGCAGGCCATGGATCAAAGCCTGTGGATAACACTGCTGGATGCGCTGTGCCGTCAACAGGCTGCCTGGCCCGAGAATGACGATGGCCGGTGCCGGGTTCATGGTCAGCCCTGCCATTTTTCCCCCGGCACGATGATCAGCGAAAAGTACGGCGACGACAGCGGGTCGACCTGGTCCAGCGGCACGATTTTCTGATTGGCCATGGTCGCCCGTTCCACGTACAGCGCGCGCCCGTCCAGGCCTAGCTCGGCCAGCACGTCGCGGACCTTGGGGAAGTTGCGGCCGAGCTTCATGATCACCGCCGCATCGGCGTCGGCCAGGCGGCGCTTCAGCTCATCGGCCGGCAACACCCCCGACAGCACGGACAAACTCTGGTTGCGGTACACCAAGGGCGCGCCCAGCACCGAAGCGCCCCCCAGCATGGAGCACACCCCAGGAATCACCTCGGCCTCATAACGCTGTGCCAGGCGGTCGTGCAGGTACATGTACGAGCCGTAGAAAAACGGGTCGCCTTCGCAGATCACCGCCACGTCCCGACCGGCATCCAGGTGCTCGGCCACTTGCACGCTGGCTTCGTCGTAGAAGTCGCTGATGACCTGTTCATAGGACAAAGGCGCCGGCAGGGCTTCGGTGGTCACCGGGTAGACCAGCGGCAGCAGGGTCTGGGCAGGCTGCAGGTGCGCCTCGATGATGCCGAAGGCATTGCCACGCTTGCCCTTGGCCACGAAGTAGCCGACCACCGGGGCCTCGCGCAGCAGGCGCAGGGCCTTGACGGTGATCAGCTCGGGGTCGCCGGGGCCTACGCCCAGGCCCAGCAGTCGTCCACGCGGCGCCATCATTCCACCTCCGTGGCCAGGGCGTTGACCGCGGCAGCGGCCATTGCGCTGCCGCCCAGGCGGCCTTGCATGATCACGAACGGCACGCCGCGGCTGTCGGCAGCGAGCATCGCCTTGGACTCGGCAGCACCGACGAAGCCGACCGGGAAGCCGAGGATCAGCGCCGGCTTGGGCGCACCGGCGTCGAGCATTTCCAGCAGGTAGAACAGGGCGGTGGGGGCGTTGCCGATGACCACCACGCTGCCCTCCAGGTGCGGGCGCCACAACTCCAGGGCCACGGCCGAGCGGGTGTTGCCGGCCTCTTTGGCCAGGCCAGGCACGCTGGGGTCACGCAGGGTGCAGATGACCTGGTTGTCGGCTGGCAGGCGGGCCCGGGTGATGCCCTCGGCGACCATGTGCGCATCGCACAGGATCGGTGCGCCATTGCGCAACGCTTCGCGCCCGGCATGGCCAGCACCTGCAGAGAACTGCAGGCCATCGATGGCTTCGACCATGCCACAGGCGTGGATCACCCGCACGGCGAGCTTTTCGAGGTCTGCGGGGATCCGCTCGAGCCGGGCTTCCTCGCGGATGATCCGGAAGGAATTGCGATAGATCTCCTGACCATCGCGGATGTAGTCAATCATCAAGGTGCTCCGTCGGCAGGTCGAGCATGGCGCCTGCTTCATTCAAGGTAAGGTCGGTGCCGCGCAGGGCGCCAAAGCCTGGCTGGCACGCGTCACGCAGGTACAGGTCATAACGGCCCGGTGAACGGGCCAACAGGGTGGCCGGGGCAACGTAGGCCACGGCGCAGGAACGGGGGCAGCCAGACAGGTGCACGCTGCCCGGGGCGCCAGGGCCGAGCAGCGCGGCCAGGGCCACGGCATCGCCCTTGGTCTCGCCCAGGGCCTTGGCGCAGCCGCTACTGCCGGTGCAGGCGCTGATACGTGCCAGCGGCTCATCCACGTGGCAAAGCAGGCCCAGGGCAGACAACCCGGCCTGGGCCTGCTCGATGTGCTGCGCCGGCAAGTTGGTCAGCACCAGGCTTTGCCATGGGCTCAGGCGCAGGCTGCCGTCGCCCAGCTCACGGCAGACCTGGGCGACGCCGCGCAGCATGGCCGGGGTCAGGCGGCCCTGCGCCGGGGCAACGCCAAGGGCCAGGCCGCGGGCCTGGGGCAGCTTGCCCAACCACACGGGAGCAGGCTGGTGCCGGCGCCAGCCGAGCACGGCAGCGTCGCGGCGGATATCCAGAGGCAGGCCTTCGACAAACTCGCCGGCCGGGCAGGCTTCCAGCAGCTGGCGCATGCGCGAATGCGCGGGGCTGGCCAGGTCGAGGAAACGGTCGAGCACGGCACGCACCAAGGCCAGGCCATCGGCCAGCGGAACCGCACCCAGCACTTGGCCATCTGCCGGGCAACCCGCCAGGCCGAAAGCCAGCCAGGTTTGCTGGCCCAGCCGCAAGGCCGACAACCACAGGTCGTGAGGGTGTTCGAGCATGGCCAGGGCTTCGCCGGCATCGAGCTGCACGGCGAACTTGGCTGACAACTGGTGGAAGCGCGGGGTGCTTTCGAGCAGGTCTAGAATCTGCCCGGCCAGGGGCCGTGCATCCAGCAGCATGGCCGGATCATGCCCGGCCAGCGGGCTGAGCATCAGGTTGCGCACATCGTCGCCTGCCGCATCGCGCGGGCCCAGGCCTGCCGCGAGCAAGGTCTCGACCAGGGCGTGGTGTGCATTGCCGATGCCGCGGATCTGCAGGTTGCCGCGGTTGGTGGCCTCGATCACGCCGCCGGCGAAACGCTCGGCAGCGGCCGCTACCGCATCGGCCTGGTCGGCCAGCAGCAGGCCGCCCGGTAGTTTGATCCGGCAGATACCGCCATCGCGGGCACTGACGATGCGCCACAACCCCGGGCAAGCCGAGGGACGTGGGGTAACAGCGGGGGCATCGGCCTGGGTCAATGGAGTATCCGGCAATCTGTGAAAGTGCGCTTGAGTGTAGAAGGCGCGGTATTATGCCTGCTTTGGCCGGCGGCATGAAAAGCCGGTGGTCGAGCATCATTCGGGTTTGAGCAGAAATTCTGGGGCGCTGTGCGCCCCAGAATCTTTAAGAGGTATGAATGACACCCTGGCTGACAGTAGTAGGCATCGGCGAAGACGGCTTCCCTGGCTTGGGCAAACAAGCCAGGCGCGCCCTGCTGGGTGCCACGAAGATTGTCGGCAGCCCCCGCCAGCTGGCCCTGCTGCCGCACTGCACGCGCGCTGAACAACTGCCCTGGCCCAGCCCATTCTCGCTGAACCCGGTACTGGCCCTGCGTGGCGAGCCGGTGTGCGTGCTGGCCAGCGGCGACCCCATGTTCTACGGCGTCGGGGCCAGCCTGGCGCGCCTGGTGCCCGCGGCCGAAATGCGCGTGCTGTCGATGCCCTCCTCCTGCGCCCTGGCAGCGGCCCGCCTGGGCTGGCCACTGCAGGACCTGCACGTGGTGTCACTGGTGGCGCGGCCGCTGGCTGCCCTCAACGCCCACCTGTACAGCGGCCTGCGCCTGCTGGTGCTGAGCAACGATGGCGACAGCCCGGCGGCCATCGCTGCACTGCTCTGCGAACATGGCTTCGGGCCCAGCCGCCTGCAGGTGTTCGAGCACCTCGGTGGCGAAGCCGAACGCACGCTGGTCGGCACTGCCCAGGACTGGCCGCACACCGATATCGCTGCGCTCAACCTGGTGGCCATCGATTGCCAGGCCACGCCCCACGCCCCCCGTCACCATCGCCTGGCCGGGCTGCCCGACAGCGCCTTTCGCCACGACGGCCAGCTGACCAAGCGCGATGTCCGCGCCATGACCCTGGCGCGCCTGGCACCGCAGCCAGGCGAACTGCTGTGGGACGTGGGTGCTGGCTGCGGCTCGATCGGTATCGAATGGATGCGCGCCCACCCGGCCTGCCGCGCCCTGGCCATCGAGGCCGACGAAGGCCGCCAGGGCTTCATCGAACATAACCGCGATGCGCTGGGTGTTCCCGGCCTGCAGCTGGTTCGCGGCAAGGCGCCGGCAGCGTTGCATGGGCTGGAGCCGCCCGATGCCATTTTCATCGGCGGCGGCGTCACCCGCGAAGGGGTGCTCGACCTGTGCTGGGCCAGCCTGCGCCCTGGCGGGCGCCTGGTGGCCAATGCGGTGACCCTGCAAAGCGAACTGGCCTTGGCGCATTTTCGCCAACAGCACGGCGGCGAACTGACCCGCGTGCATGTCGCCCATGCCCAGCCACTGGGCGCGTTCGACACCTGGCGCCAGGCGCTGCCGATCACCCTGCTGGAAGTGCAGAAACCCGTCGATGCGTGAAGAAACCCGCGAACAGCCCGCCCCACTGCGCAGCGGCCTGACCACCGGCAGTTGCGCCACCGCCACCAGCCTGGCGGCAGCCAAGCTATTGCTCACCGGGCAGCGTGACGACGCCGTGGCTATCACCCTGCCCAAAGGCAAGGTGGTGCAGATGCGCCTGGAATTCTGTCGCCTGGTGGGCGAATGCGCCGAAGCCGGGACCGTCAAGGATGCCGGCGATGATCCCGACGTGACTCATGGTGCGCTGCTGTACACCCGGGTGCGCCTGCTGGGCGAACCGGGGGTGCGTTTTGTCGCTGGCAGCGGCGTCGGCACCGTGACCCGCCCGGGGCTGGTGCTGGCGGTCGGTGAACCTGCCATCAACCCGGTGCCCCGGCGCATGATCAGCGAGCACCTGCAGCGCCTGGCCGATGAGTGTGGCCACCCTGGCGGCTTCGAGGTCACGGTCAACGTGCAGGGTGGTGAACAGTTGGCGCTGAAGACCATGAATCCGCGCCTGGGCATCCTCGGCGGCCTGTCGATCCTCGGCACCAGCGGTATCGTGCGGCCATTCTCCTGCGCCGCCTATATCGCCTCGATCCACCAGGGCATCGACGTAGCTCACACCAACGGCTACACCCACATCGCCGCCTGCACCGGCAACGCCAGTGAAGACACCATGCGCCGTGTCTACGGCCTGCCGGAAATCGCCCTGATCGAAATGGGCGACTTCGTCGGCGCGGTGCTCAAGCACCTGCGCAAGGTGCCGGTGCCGCGCCTGACCTTGTGCGGCGGCTTTGGCAAGATCAGCAAGCTGGCTGCCGGGCACATGGACCTGCACAGCCGCCATTCCAGCATCGACCTGCCGCAGCTGGCCGGCTGGGCAGTTGCGATCGGTGCTGACACAGCCCTGCAAGCCGCGATCATCGACGCCAATACCAGCCAGCAGGCTCTCGCACTGGCGCATGCGGCCGGTATCGCGCTGGGTGATGCGGTGTGCGCCCATGCCCTGGCCTTTGCCCGCAGCGTGGTGCCGGCGGCAGTGCAGGTGGAAGTGTTCGCCATCGACCGCCAGGGCGGCATTGTCGGCAAGGCTGGCGTGGCATGACCGCCCGTATCCTGCTGCTGGGTGGCATCACCGAGGCCCTGGCCATCGCCCGCCGCCTCGGCCCGCAGCATGTCTACAGCCTGGCCGGTATCGGCCGTGCGCCGCAGGACCTGCAATGCCAGGTGCGGGTCGGTGGCTTCGGTGGCGCCGAAGGCCTGGCGCGCTACTTGCGCGAGTCGGGCATTACCCTGCTGATCGACGCCACCCACCCCTATGCAGCACAGATCAGCGGCAATGCCGCCCAGGCCGCACGCAGCGCCGGCATCCCCTGTTGGGCCCTGCGCCGCCCGGCCTGGCAGGCGCAAAAGGGGGATGACTGGCGCGAAGTGGCAGACTGGGCGCACTTGATCGCAGCACTGCAGCCGTTTCGCCGGCCGCTGTTTACCCTGGGCCGTGAGCCGCTGCAGCACCTGGACGAAATTCCGCCACAGCAGTTCTGGACCTTGCGGGCACTGGAGGCCTGCCCCGGCAATGAGCGCTGTGAAGTGATCGGTGCGCGCGGGCCGTTTGTTCTCGAGGATGAACGGGCATTGTTCCAGCGGCGCAACATAGACGTGTTGATCAGCAAGAACAGCGGCAGCGTGGCGACCGAACCCAAACTGGAAGTGGCGCGTGAGCTGGGGGTGCCGGTGCTGGTCCTGAAACGCCCGGCGTTGCCAGCGGTGGACCGTGCATTCGACACGCCGTTGGCACTGCTGGCCGCGCTGGGCGTGCACTGACAGCTTTTTCGGATTTTTCCGTACGCCCTGCAAGTGGCCCAGTAGCGCCCCGCTGCCTTACACTCAGCACCTCCCCCTGGAAGGCGCAACCCATATGGAAATGCAATGGTGGATCTGGCTGCTGTTCGGCATCGGGCTGATCCTGTTGGAACTGGTCCTGCCGACATTCTTCATCCTCTGGTTCGGCATCGGTGCCGTGCTGGTCGCGCTGGTTGCCCTGGCCGCGCCCAGCCTGGCCCTGGACATGCAGGTACTGCTGTGGGTGGTGCTGTCATCGGCCACCACCGCGCTGTGGTTCAAGCTGTTCCGGCGCAAGCAGCCGGATGTGCGCTGGACCGCCGACAGCGTGATCGGCGAAGTGGGCCTGCTGACCGCCGCGGTGTCGGAGTTCCACAAGGGCCGCGTGCGCTTCCAGAAGCCGATCCTCGGCAATGAAGAATGGACCTGCATCGCCGACAGCGAAATCGCCGCCGGCGAGCGGGTGCGCCTGACCGCCATCGAGGGCAATACCGCCCGCGTCATCCGGGCCTGAAACCGCACAAAAAGGAATTTTGCATCATGACCAGCCTCATCGTCGTTGGCGCCATCGCGCTGTTCGTTCTGATCACCGTGTTCAAGGGGGTTCGCATCGTGCCCCAGGGCGAGGAATGGATCGTCGAGCGCCTGGGCCGCTACCACAGCACCCTCAAGCCCGGCCTTAACATCGTCATCCCGTACATGGACGTGGTCGCCTACCGCCTGCCCACCAAGGACATCATCCTCGATGTGCAGGAGCAGGAAATCATCACCAAGGACAACGCGGTGATCGTCGCCAACGCCCTGTGCTTCGCCAAGGTGGTCGACCCGCAGAAAGCCTCGTATGGCGTACAGAACTTCTCCTTCGCCGTCACCAGCCTGACCATGACCTCGCTGCGCGCGATCGTCGGTGCCATGGACCTGGACGAAGCGCTGTCCAGCCGCGAGCAGATCAAGGCTCGCCTGCGCGAGGCTATGTCCGAGCAGACCGAAGACTGGGGCGTGACCGTGCGTTCGGTGGAAATCCAGGACATCAAACCCTCGGAAAACATGCAACTGGCCATGGAGCGCCAGGCTGCCGCCGAACGGGAGCGCAAGGCCGATGTGACCCGTGCCGAAGGCGCCAAGCAGGCGGCCATCCTGGAAGCCGAAGCGCGCCTGCAAGCCGCCAGGCTGGACGCCGAAGCGCAAATCAGCCTGGCCGAGGCTTCGGCCCGGGCTATTTCGTTGGTCAAGGAAGCCGTGGGCAACGAAACCGTGCCGGCCATGTACCTGCTGGGTGAGCGCTATGTCGGGGCGATGGAAAACCTGGCCGGGAGCAACAATGCCAAGGTGGTGGTGTTGCCGGCGGACCTGCAGGAAACCGTGCGTGGGCTGATGGGGCGTGGCAAGGCTTGATAGCACCACGCGCTGCGTCACTTCACCGCACCCCGCGTATTTACCTATACTCCGCCTTACAATACCCACCACGATTCCTGACCGGATCTCTCCATGCCCCCACGTCGGCACATCGCCTGGATAGCCTGCCTTGCAGTGCTGTTCAACCTGCTGGCCATGCCGCTGTCCTCTGCCGCGCCCAAGGGCCCGGCCGAGCAGCTGCTGTGGGGGGCCTTCTGTTCCAGCATGGCCAACAAGGCCAAGGTCGATGTCCAGGCACTGGCCAAGATCGACCTGGGGCCGCAAAGCGACGACAGCGCCGCCTTGATGAACTGCTGGTGCTGCTCTGGCGCCGCGCCGCTGTTGGCCCTGCCCGCATACCCGCCGCAATTGCACAACCCGCCGACACTGTTCGCCGGGCTGTTGCCGCCACCGGCTGACTACCAACCCACGCCGCGCCAGCTCTGGCCTGCGTTAAACCCCCGTGCCTCTCCGCTGGCCTGAGTTCCGTCGTTGTCTGCCTGAACCTGAAACAGAACGGAGATTCACCATGCTCAAGCACGCCCTCGTCCTGGCCGCCCTGATGCTGCCTGGCGCTTTCGCCAACGCCCACGAATACAGCGTGGGTGACCTGCACATTGCCCACCCCTGGTCGCTGCAGTTGCCACCCAATGCGCCCAACGTGGCGGCGTATTTCGTGGTGCACAACAACGGCCAGGCCGACGACCGCCTGCTCAGCGTCGACAGCCCGATCAGCGATGATGCGCAACTGCACGAACATGCCATGAGCGCCAACGGCGCCATGAAAATGCAACAGGTACCCAGTGTGGTGGTGCCCGCCGGCAAGGACCTGACCTTCGCCCCCAGTGCCTACCACGTGATGCTGATGCAGCCCAAGGATCGCAGCCTGCTGGTCGATGGCAAGCGCTTCCCGTTGACCTTGCACTTCGAGAAGGCCGGCGATGTCACCGTCGAAGTGGCCGTGCAGAAGCAAGCGCCAGCGAACCAGCCGCAAGCGCACGAACACGCACACTGACCGCAGCTGACAGGCGCTGGCCATGAGCCTGCCCTACCCCCGCATGCGCCGTACCACCCGCCCTGACCGCAGGCGCGCCGGTGGCGGATGGCTGAGCCTGTTCGCCATGTGGATGATCTTCATCGGCCCGCTGATTTCCCAGGCGATGCCGATGAACCACCACGCCGGCATGGCCATGCCGATGGACATGCCCATGCCGGCTGCCCATCAGCACGCTGGCGACAGCCATCACGGCCACGGCAGCGACGGCCAGCTGCATGTGATGTGGGAAAAGTGCGGCTACTGCAGCCTGTTGTTCAACTGCCCGGCCCTGCCCCAGGCCCTTAGCCCACTCAGCGCCGGCAGCGTCGTCCCCACCAGCCACCTGATTGCACCCACGCACCAGGGCCATGCCCGGCAGGCTGTATTCCCCGGTGCGCGCAGCCGTGCACCGCCTTCCTCGATCAGCGCCTGAACCCACATTTTGTGCACGAAGCCAGCGGGCTTCGCGCTACCTCATGACTGATCGACTGGAATCATTATGTCTGGCTGCACCCCTGTTTTTGCCTTGTCCCTGCGTGGGACCATCGCCGCACTGTGCGGCTCGCTGCTTGCGCCGGTAGCCCTGGCCGCCGAGCTGAGCCCGACGGTCGTCACCGCCGTGGCACCGAGTTCGCCGTTGACCGTGGTCACCACCCCGAAAGACCCACGCCAGCCGGTGCCGGCCAGCGATGGCGCCGACTACCTGAAAACCATTCCCGGTTTCTCGGCGATCCGCGCCGGCGGTACCAACGGCGACCCGGTCCTGCGCGGCATGTTCGGCTCGCGCCTGAACATCCTCACCAATGGCGGGCTGATGCTCGGCGCCTGCCCCAACCGCATGGACGCGCCGACCTCCTACATTTCCCCCGAAACCTATGACCGGCTGACCGTTATCAAGGGCCCGCAGAGCGTGATCTGGGGGCCAGGCGGTTCGGCGGGCACGATACTGTTCGAACGCGAACCCGAGCAGTTCGGCAGCCTCGGCAGCCGGGTCAATGCCAGCCTGCTGGCCGGCTCCAACGGCCGTTTCGACAAAGTGCTGGATGCCGCTGCCGGGAACAGCCAGGCCTATGCACGGTTCGTCGGCAACCAGTCGCGCTCGGACGACTATCACGACGGTAACAACGACACCGTGCCGTCACGCTGGGACAAGTGGAACGGCGATGTCGCCCTGGGCTGGACGCCCGACCAGGACACCCTGCTGGAGCTGACCGCCGGCAAGGGCGATGGCGAAGCCCGCTACGCCGGGCGTGGCATGGACGGCTCGCAGTTCAAGCGCGAAAGCCTGGGCCTGCGCTTTGAAAAGTCCAACCTCGGCGAGGTGCTGGACACGCTTGAAGCGCAGGTCTACTACAACTACGCCGACCACGTGATGGACAACTACAGCCTGCGCACGCCCTCGGGCAGCGGCATGATGGGCATGCCCATGGTCAGCAACGTAGACCGCCGCACCCTGGGCGCACGCATCAAGGCCACCTGGCGCTGGGCCGACGTACAACTGATCAGCGGCCTCGACGCGCAAACCAACGAGCACCGCCAGCGTGGCGGCATGGGCGTGGACGCGCACAAGGGCCAGGCCTGGACCAAGGACGCCGACTTCCACAACTACGGTGCCTTCAGCGAACTGACCTGGTACGCCACGGGTGAGGACCGCCTGGTCAGCGGTGCCCGCCTGGACCGCGCCTCGGCCCGCGACTTCCGCCAAGGCAGCGCCACCCAGGGCGACACCCGCGCGGCCACCCTGCCCAGCGGCTTCGTGCGCTACGAACATGACCTGGCAGGCCTGCCGGCCACCACTTACATTGGCCTGGGCCATGCCCAGCGCTTCCCCGACTACTGGGAGCTGTTTTCGCCCAAGCTGGCACCGCCCGGTGCGGCCAACGCTTTCGACGGCATCAAGCCCGAGAAGACCACCCAGCTGGACTTCGGCATCCAGTACCGTAGCGAACGCCTGGAAGCCTGGGCCTCGGGTTATGTCGGGCAGATCCGTGACTACATCCTGTTCGACTACCGCCCCGGCATGATGGGCATGAGCACCTCGCAGGCCCAGAATGTCGATGCGCGTATCATGGGTGGCGAACTGGGCGCGGCCTACCAGCTGACCGAGCACTGGAAGGCCGATGCCAGCCTGGCGTACGCGTGGGGCAAGAACAGCAGTGACGGCAAGGCGCTGCCGCAGATGCCCCCGCTGGAAAGCCGCCTGGGCCTGACCTACAGCCGTGATGTGTGGAGCGTCGGTGCGCTGTGGCGGCTGGTGGCGGCGCAGAACCGCATCGCCGAGAACCAGGGCAACGTGGTCGGCAAGGACTACGAAAAAAGCGCCGGCTTCGGCGTGTTCTCGCTCAACGGCGCCTACAAGGTCAACACCAACCTCAAGCTCAGCGCCGGGGTCGACAACCTGTTCGGCAAGGCGTACGCCGAGCACCTGAACCTGGCCGGCAACGCCGGGTTCGGCTACCCGGCAAGCGACCCACAGCCGGTCAACGAGCCAGGCAGGACGTTCTGGACCAAAGTCGATTTCAGCTTCTGACACTAACCACGGGCGCAGCTTCGGTTGCGCCCATCTGCGGGTCAAAAGGAGGTTCCCATGAGAGGAACACGCATCAGTTTCTATAACCTGGCCTGGCGTTGGCACTTTTATGCGGGGCTGTTCGTGGCCCCCTTCATGATCCTGCTGGCCATCACCGGGATCATCTACCTGTTCAAGCCGCAACTCGACCCAGTGCTGTACCGCGACCTGATGGTGGTCGAAGCCGGCCATCATCGCCAGGCCGCCGATACGTTGCTGGCCGAGGTGCACCAGGCCTACCCCAATGGCCACGTGGGCCAATACCTGCCGCCGTTGAATGCCGAGCGCAGCGCGCAGTTCGTGGTGCATGACGGCGGGCGAGAATTGAACGTCTTCGTTGACCCTTACAGCGGCAAGGTCCTCGGCGAACAGGACGGCAAGCTGAACCTGCAGGCCATCGCCCGTGCCCTGCATGGCGAACTGATGGTCGGCACCGTCGGTGACCGCCTGGTGGAACTGGCTGCCGGCTGGGGCATCGTGCTGGTGGTGTCGGGCCTGTACCTGTGGTGGCCACGCGGGCGCACCGGCGCCGGGGTAGTGTGGCCCCGGCTGTCGGCACGTGGCCGCCTGCTGTGGCGCGATCTGCATGCGGTAACCGGGTTCTGGGGTTCGGCCTTGCTGCTGTTGATGCTGCTCAGCGGCATGACCTGGACCGGCCTGTGGGGCAAGCAGTACGCCGAGCTGTGGAACCGCTTCCCGGCGGCCATGTGGACCAACGTGCCCAAGTCCGACCAGCAGGCAGGCGAACTGAACGACGCGCACCGCCAGACCGTGCCGTGGGCCATGGAAAATACGCCCATGCCGCAGTCTGGCGCGCATGCCGAACACGCCGGGCACCACATGATGTCGGCCAAACCGGCAGCGCCGCAGGTAAGCCTGCAGCAGGTCGAAGACATCGCCACCGCGCGGCAGGTCGAGCCGGGCTACAGCATTACCCTGCCCACCACCGCCGATGGGGTGTTCACCGTCGCCGTGTTCGCCGATGACCCGCGCAATGACGCCACCCTGCATGTCGACCAGTACACCGGCAAGGTGTTGGCCGACGTGCGCTGGCAGGACTACAGCCCGGTCGCCCGTGCCACCGAACTGGGGGTGATGCTGCATGAAGGCAGGATGTTTGGCGTGGTCAACCAGGTCATCATCCTGCTGGTGTGCCTGATGATCCTGCTGGGCTCGGTGAGCGGGCTGGTGATGTGGTGGAAGCGCCGGCCCGAGGGCGGCCTGGGCGTACCGCCGCTGCGCCATGACCTGCCGCGCTGGAAGGCGGCGGTGGCGGTGATGCTGGTGCTGGGGGTGATGTTCCCGCTGGTGGGGGTGTCGATGGTGGTGATGTGGGCGGTGGACAGCCTGGTGGTGAGGCGCCGCCGGGTGTTGGCCAGCGCCTAATTGTGCATGAGCAGTGAATGACAAGCTGAATGCCGCAGGTGCCTAGAGCACGAGTGGGAGCAGAAGCTGTCATTCACCGCTCCCACAATGAATCGCGCAGGCTTGTCAAATTTTGGGAAAGACCGTTGCTCCTACAACGAACTGCGTTGGCTTTGTAGAGAGGGCGGCACAGGCATCACACTGCTACCCAAATGCAGAGTCGATCTGTCACGCCCCGAATTGGGACGCCCGTGTTAGCCTAGCCGGCTACCTCTGACAAGAAGACTGACCTTTACAAGGGAATGCTGCCTATGACGCAAACCTCACCCACAGCGCCAGATGAACCGCATCTGCAGCGCAACCTGACCAACCGCCATATCCAGCTCATCGCCATCGGCGGCGCGATCGGCACCGGCCTGTTCATGGGCTCGGGCAAGACCATCAGCCTGGCCGGCCCATCGATCATCTTCGTCTACATGATCATCGGCTTCATGCTGTTCTTCGTCATGCGCGCCATGGGCGAGTTGCTGCTGTCGAACCTCAACTACAAGTCGTTCATCGACTTTTCCGCCGACCTGCTCGGGCCCTGGGCTGGCTACTTCACCGGCTGGACCTACTGGTTCTGCTGGGTGGTCACCGGCATCGCCGATGTTGTCGCCATCGCCGCCTATACACAGTTCTGGTTCCCCGACCTGCCGCAGTGGATACCCGCGCTGACCTGCGTGGCGCTGCTGCTGTCGCTGAACCTGGTAACGGTGAAAATGTTCGGTGAGCTGGAGTTCTGGTTCGCCCTGGTCAAGATCGTCGCCATCCTCGGCCTTGTCGCCACCGGCCTGTACATGGTCATCACCGGCTTCACCTCGCCCAGCGGGCGCACGGCGCAACTGGCCAACCTGTGGAATGACGGCGGCATGTTCCCCAACGGGGTGATGGGCTTCTTCGCCGGCTTCCAGATCGCCGTGTTCGCCTTCGTCGGCATCGAGCTGGTCGGCACCACCGCTGCCGAAGCGAAAAACCCCGAGCGCACCCTGCCGCGGGCGATCAACTCGATCCCGGTACGCATCATCGTGTTCTATGTGCTGGCGCTGATCGCGATCATGGCGGTGACCCCATGGCGCGACGTGGTACCGGGCAAGAGCCCGTTCGTCGAGCTGTTCGTGCTGGCCGGCCTGCCGGCCGCGGCGAGCATCATCAATTTCGTGGTGCTGACGTCGGCCGCTTCGTCGGCCAACAGCGGCGTGTTCTCCACCAGCCGCATGCTGTACGGCCTGTCGCAGGAAGGTGATGCGCCCAGGGCGTTCGAGAAACTGTCCAGCCGCTCGGTACCTGCCAACGGCCTGTACTTCTCCTGCACCTGCCTGCTGCTGGGGGCGGTGCTGATTTACCTGGTGCCGAACGTGGTCGAGGCATTCACCCTGGTGACCACGGTGTCGGCGGTGCTGTTCATGTTCGTCTGGACGCTGATCCTGCTGTCGTACCTGAAATACCGCAAGCAACGGCCGGCGCTGCACCAGGCGTCGAAGTACAAGATGCCGGGCGGGCGCTTCATGTGCTACGTGTGCCTGGTGTTCTTTGCCTTCATCCTGGTGTTGCTGAGCCTGGAGGCCGACACCCGCTCGGCGCTGGTGGTAACGCCGATCTGGTTCCTGTTGCTGGCATCCACTTACCAGGGCGTGCGCAGCCGCCGTCAGCCGCGTTCCACAGTGCGCAACGGTTAATGGCCTTTGGGGCTGCTTTGCGGCCCCAATCCTGTGCACGCAAACCCCACAAGCACCATGCTGGCCCGCGCAAACGCCCCAACACCTCGCACCACGGCTCTATCCCGCCCGTTTCGCCGTTAGGCACACCCCTTGCAACGCTCCTCCCGCTTGCCCAACACATAAAAACCAGCGGAGAGAGCACATGAAGCGTCGTAGTCTGATCAAGGCCTTTACCCTCAGCGCATCGATTGCGGCAATGGGCCTGAGCTGGAGTATCCAGGCCGCCGAAACCATCAAGGTCGGCATCCTGCATTCGCTGTCGGGGACCATGGCCATTTCCGAGACGTCGCTCAAGGACATGGCGCTGATGACCATCGAGGAAATCAACGCCAAAGGCGGGGTCAACGGCAAGATGCTCGAACCGGTGGTGGTCGACCCGGCCTCCAACTGGCCGCTGTTCGCCGAGAAGAGCCGCCAGCTGCTGACCCAGGACAAGGTCGCGGTGGTGTTCGGCTGCTGGACCTCGGTGTCGCGCAAGTCGGTGCTGCCCGTGTTCGAGGAACTCAACGGCCTGCTTTTCTACCCCGTGCAGTACGAGGGTGAAGAGATGTCGCCAAACGTGTTCTACACCGGCGCCGCCCCCAACCAGCAAGCCATCCCTGCGGTGCAATACCTGATGAGCGAAGACGGCGGCAGCGCCAAGCGCTTCTTCCTGCTGGGCACCGACTACGTCTACCCTCGCACCACCAACAAGATCCTGCGGGCCTTCCTGCACAGCAAGGGCGTGGCCGACAAGGACATCGAAGAGGTGTACACGCCGTTCGGCCACGCCGACTACCAGACCATCGTCGCCAACATCAAGAAGTTCTCCGCAGGCGGCAAGACGGCGGTCATCTCCACGGTCAACGGCGACTCCAACGTGCCGTTCTACAAAGAACTGGCCAACCAGGGCCTGAAAGCCACCGACGTGCCGGTGGTGGCGTTCTCGGTGGGCGAAGAAGAGCTCCGCGGTATCGATACCAAGCCGCTGGTGGGCCACCTGGCGGCGTGGAACTACTTCGAGTCGGTGGATAACCCGGTCAACCAGAAGTTCGTCGCCGACTGGAAAGCCTACGCCAAGGCCAAAGGCCTGCCAGGTGCCGACAAGGCGGTAACCAACGACCCGATGGAGGCCACCTACGTGGGCATCCACATGTGGGCCCAGGCGGTTGAGAAAGCCAAGTCCACCGACGTGGACAAGGTCCGCGAGGCCCTGGCCGGCCAGACCTTCAAGGCACCGTCAGGCTTCACCCTGACCATGGACAAGACCAACCACCACCTGCACAAACCGGTGATGATCGGCGAGATCCAGGATGACGGGCAGTTCAGCGTGGTCTGGGAAACCGAGCAGCCGCTGCGGGCGCAGCCATGGAGCCCGTTCATTCCAGGCAATGACAAGCGGCCAGATTACGCCGTGAAAGGTAACTGAGTGCAGGGGGCTGCTTTGCAGCCCATTCGCGGGCTTGCCCGCTCCCACAGGATCCCCACTGCCCTCTGGACCGGTGAAATCCCTGTAGGAGCGGGTTTACCCGCGAAGAATCCAACACCGATTTCCAGGATTGCCCGCATGCTCAGACTCCTGCTCACACTTCTCCTGCTAATGCCCTTGGCAACCCACGCCAGCGAGGGCGAATTCTTCCTCACCGCCAAGCCCGCGGAGCAGGCCCAACTGCTCGGAAACTGGGCAGCGCAACCCGATGCTGCACGCCTGCCGCTGTTGGAAAACCTGCGCCAGGGCCGCATCGCCGCCGACGACACCCGCAAGCTGCGCCTGAACAACCGCCTGCGCGGCTTGATCGACAATGCCCTGGCCAGCCACCAGTTGCTCAGCGCCGACAGCGACACCCGCCTGGCTGCCGCCCAGCAACTGCAAAAAAGCGCACAACCGGCGCAAATGGCGTTCCTCGACCGGCGCTTCGCCAGCGAGCCGGACGCTGCCGTACACGCAGCCCTGGGCCTGGCCCTGGCCAATTTGCAACTGGGCGCCAGCGACCCCGCCGTACGCCTGGCCGCCGTACGCCTGCTGGGGGAAACCGGCGACCCGCTGGCCCGCACGCGCCTTGAAGCGCTGCTGCAACCCGACGCGGAAAGCGACCCGGGCGTGCGCACCGCTGCCGAAACCAGCCTGGCCCAGGTGCAGCGCAAGCTGCTGTTCGGCGAGCTGCTCGGCCAGGCCTTCAGTGGCCTGTCGCTGGGGTCGATCCTGCTGCTGGCGGCGCTCGGCCTGGCGATCACCTTCGGCCTGCTGGGCGTGATCAACATGGCCCATGGCGAGATGCTGATGCTCGGCGCCTACAGCACCTATATGGTCCAGGTGCTGGTGCAGCGTTATGCCCCGGGTGCCATCGAGTTCTATCCGCTGATCGCCCTGCCGGTGGCCTTCGCCATCAGCGCCGGCGTCGGCATGGCGCTGGAGCGCACGGTCATCCGCCACCTGTATGGCCGCCCACTGGAAACCCTGCTGGCCACCTGGGGGATCAGCCTGATCCTGATCCAGGCCATCCGCCTGCTGTTCGGCGCGCAGAACGTCGAAGTCAGCAACCCGGCATGGTTGTCGGGCGGCATCCAGCTGCTGCCCAACCTGGTGCTGCCCTACAACCGCCTGGTGATCATCGGCTTCGCCCTGGCGGTGGTGCTGCTGACCTGGCTGCTGCTCAACCGCACGCGGCTGGGCCTGAACGTGCGGGCGGTGACCCAGAACCGCAACATGGCGGCATGCTGCGGTGTGTCTACCGGGCGCGTCGACATGCTGGCCTTCGGCCTTGGCTCGGGCATTGCCGGGCTGGGCGGCGTAGCCCTGAGCCAGGTGGGCAACGTCGGCCCGGACCTGGGCCAGAGCTACATCATCGACTCGTTCCTGGTGGTGGTGCTCGGCGGGGTCGGGCAACTGGCCGGGAGCCTGTGGGCGGCGTTTGGCCTTGGTATTGCCAACAAGCTGCTGGAACCCCAGATCGGCGCCGTACTCGGCAAGATCCTCATCCTTGCGTTGATCATTCTGTTCATCCAGAAGCGCCCGCAAGGCCTGTTCGCCCTCAAGGGACGGGTAATCGACTGATGAACCAGCCACTGCTAGTCACCGCTACGCAAAAGGCCGGGCCGCGCCTGTCGCTGGCCATCGGCGCCGTCGTCACCCTGCTGCTGGTCGCCCTGCCGCTGTTGTCGCTGCTCCCGGCGGACCACGCCTTGCAAGTGTCGGCCTATACCCTGACCTTGGTAGGCAAGATTCTCTGCTACGCCATCGTCGCCCTGGCCCTGGACCTGGTCTGGGGCTACGCCGGCCTGCTGTCACTGGGCCACGGCCTGTTCTTCGCCCTGGGCGGGTATGCCATGGGCATGTACCTGATGCGCCAGGCGGCCGGGGACGGCCTGCCCGGGTTCATGGCTTTTCTGTCGTGGACCGAGCTGCCATGGTACTGGGCCGGAACCCAGCATTTTGCCTGGGCCCTGTGCCTGGTGGTGCTGGCCCCTGGGCTGCTGGCGCTGGTGTTCGGTTGGTTCGCCTTCCGCTCGCGGATCAAGGGTGTGTACTTCTCGATCATGACCCAAGCCCTGACCTTCGCCGGCATGCTGTTGTTCTTCCGCAACGAAACCGGCTTCGGCGGCAACAACGGCTTCACCAACTTCCGCACCATTCTGGGCTTCGACATCACCGCGCAAGGTACCCGCGCCGTGTTGTTCCTGCTGACGGTCGGCCTGCTGCTGGCCAGCCTGTACCTGTGCTGGCGGCTGACCCGCAGCAAGTTCGGCCGCCTGCTGACCGCAGTGCGCGACGCCGAGAACCGCCTGATGTTCTGCGGTTACGACCCGCGCGGCTTCAAGCTGCTGGTGTGGGTGCTCAGCGCCGTGCTGTGCGGCCTGGCCGGGGCGCTGTACGTGCCCCAGGTGGGCATCATCAACCCCAGCGAAATGTCGCCGACCAACTCCATCGAAGCCGCCGTGTGGGTAGCCCTTGGTGGCCGTGGCACGCTGATCGGGCCGTTGCTCGGCGCCGGCCTGGTCAATGGCATGAAAAGCTGGTTCACCGTGGCCTTCCCGGAATTCTGGCTGTTCTTCCTCGGTGCGCTGTTCATTCTCGTCACCCTGTACCTGCCCAAGGGCGTGGTCGGCCTGTTGAAAAAAAGGAGCCAGCCATGAGAGGCGTGCCCCCGGTGCATCCCGAATTCATGCTCGAACCGGTATTCGACCCGCTCGGCGCCGGCCGCGACGCCATCGGCCTGGGCCACACCCGCAAGGCGGGCCTGGATACCCGCCACGGCACGGTGCTGAGCCTGGAAGACATCAGTGTCAGCTTTGACGGTTTCAAGGCGCTGAACGCGCTCAACCTGTATATCGGGGTGGGCGAGTTGCGCTGCATCATCGGCCCCAATGGCGCCGGCAAGACCACCCTGATGGACGTGATCACCGGCAAGACCCGCCCAGACAGCGGCACGGCCTACTTTGGCGACACCCTCGACCTGACCCGCCTGGGCGAGTACCAGATCGCCCAAGCCGGGATTGGCCGCAAGTTCCAGAAACCCACGGTGTTCGAGGCGCTGACGGTGTACGAGAACCTGGAGCTGGCGCTGAAGACCGACAAATCGGTATGGGCCAGCCTGGCTGCACGCCTGAGCGGCGAGCAGCGCCAGCGCATCGAAGAGGTGCTGACAACCTTGCGCCTGCTGCCGCTGGCCCAGCGCCAGGCGGGCCTGCTGTCGCACGGGCAGAAGCAGTTCCTCGAAATCGGCATGCTGCTGGTACAAGAGCCGCAGTTGCTGTTGCTGGATGAGCCCGTGGCGGGCATGACCGATGCCGAGACCGAGTTCACCGCCGAGCTGTTCAAGGGCTTGGCCGGCAAGCATTCGCTGATGGTGGTCGAGCACGACATGGGGTTCGTCGGCAGCATCGCTGACCACGTGACCGTGCTGCACCAGGGCAGTGTGCTGGCAGAAGGGTCGCTGGAGCAGGTGCAGGCGGATGAGCGGGTGGTCGAGGTGTACCTGGGCCGCTAGACAGGGATACCTGTGCCGGCCTATTCGCGGGTAAACCCGCTCCCACAGGTAATGCACAAGTCTTGAAATCTGTGCGGTCCCTGTAGGAGCGGGTTCACCCGCGAATAGGCCGGCACAGGCACAGCAACACTTTCAGGAACACCAACATGCTCAAGATCGACACCCTGCACCAATACTACGGCGGCAGCCACATTCTGCGCGGCCTCTCCTTCGAAGCCAAAGTCGGCGAAGTGACCTGCCTGCTGGGCCGCAACGGGGTCGGCAAGACTACCCTGCTGCGCTGCCTGATGGGCCTGGTGCCCGCCCGGGATGGCAGCATCGAATGGGAAGGCAAGCTGATTACCGCGCTCAAACCCCAGCAACGCGTACACGCCGGCATCGCCTACGTGCCCCAGGGCCGTGAGATTTTCCCGCGCCTGACCGTCGAGGAGAACCTGCTGATGGGCCTGTCGCGTTTCCCCGCGCGGGAGGCCCGCGAAGTGCCAGCCTTCATCTACGAGCTGTTCCCGGTGCTTGAGCAAATGAAGCAGCGCCGGGGCGGCGACCTGTCTGGCGGGCAGCAGCAACAGCTGGCCATCGGCCGCGCCCTGGCCAGCCGGCCGCGCCTGCTGATCCTCGACGAACCGACCGAAGGCATCCAGCCGTCGGTCATCAAGGAAATCGGCGCCGTCATCCGTCGCCTTGCCGCACGGGGGGACATGGCGATCCTGCTGGTGGAGCAGTTCTACGATTTTGCCGAAGAGCTGGCCGACCAGTACCTGGTCATGGCCCGTGGCGAGATCGTGCAGCGCGGGCGCGGCGAAAACATGCAAGCCGAGGGTGTGCGCGGCCTGGTAACCATTTAACCTGCAAGCACCGTACTTGCGAGACCCAGTCATGAGTTACCAGCTGCGCGATGCCCTGCCCGCCGACGTGCCGGGCATCCTCGATATCTACAACGACGCCGTGCGCACTACCACGGCGATCTGGAACGAAACCCCGGTAGATCTGGCCAACCGCCAGGCCTGGTTCGAAGCCCGTGCGCAGCAGGGCTATCCGATCCTGGTGGCTGTGGATGATACGGGCGTGCTGGGCTATGCCTCGTTTGGCGACTGGCGGCCGTTTGAAGGTTTCCGCCTGACCGTGGAGCACTCGGTGTACATCCGCGGCGACCAGCGGGGCAAGGGGCTGGGGGCGGTGTTGATGGCCGCGCTGATCGAGCGTGCACAAAGCTGCGGCAAGCATGTGATGGTCGCGGCCATCGAAAGTGGCAATGCGGCGTCGGTCCGCCTGCATGAGCGGCTGGGTTTCGTGGTGACCGGGCAGATGCCCCAGGTTGGCGTGAAGTTCGGCCGCTGGCTGGATTTGACCTTCATGCAGCGGGTACTGAACCCGGGAGCTGAACCAGGCTGAAATGCGGCCGCTTGTGGGAGGGCCCTTTCGCGACACAAGGCCACTCCCACAAAGGCCGGCGCGCAAGCCTACATTTGGGTAAACCTGCCCAGCCGCTGCTTCAACATGCTGTTCTCGCTGCGCAGCTGCTGCACTTCCTGCAACAGCTCCAGCGCCAGCGCCACCCCTTCCCACTCCAGCTCCAGTTCCCGGTGCAGCTTGGCCGCGCGCTTGGCCAACAACGGCGCCTGATCGTCAAACAGCCAGTCCTCTGGCGTTCGGCCAGAAGGCTCGACAATGCCGTGCTCGACGATTTCGATCACGCAGTCCGCCGTGACATCGGCTTCCTGACACAGGGTACGCATGTCCAGTTGAACGATCAGGGTGCTGCTCATGATCACTTACTCCATTGTGTCCTCGGGTTGAACGCCGCTTTCTCGGCGAGCTTCGCCCACAGTTCGCGGGCAGACTCGTCGGATGCCGGCGGCATCACCACCTTCAGCTGTGCATACAGGTTACCGCGCTCACCGTGCTTGCTCGCCAAGCCTTTGCCCGGTACACGCAGGCGCTGGCCGCTCTGGCTGTCCGGGCGGATGGTCAGGTTGATCTTGCCGTCCAGGGTGGGTACCGCAACCTTGGTGCCCAGCGCAGCCTCCCATGGCGCCAGCGGCACGGTGATGATCAGGTCATGGCCTTCAACATCGAACAGCGGGTGCGGTGCCATGCGAATGGTCAGGAACAGGTCGCCATTGGCCCCGCCGCCACTGCCCGGCGCGCCCTGGCCCTTGAGGCGGATACGCTCGCCATCGGTGACCCCGGCCGGAATCTTCACGTTCAGGGTTTTGGTGGTGAAACCGGTGCGCTGGCCCATGGCATTGGTTTGCGGCACCTGGAAGCTGATCTGCTTGGACTCCTTGCTCAGAGTTTCTTCAAGGAATACGGCCAATTCAAGTTCCACGTCCTGCCCCCGCCTGCCGGCACTGCGTTGCTGCTGCCGGCCACCACCGAAGGGGTTGCCACCACGGTTGCCGAATATCGAGCTGAAGAAGTCGGAGAAATCGCCGCCCTCGAAGCCGCCACCGCCACCGCGGTTTTCCCAGCCCGGCGGCGCCTGGAATGGCCGGCCGTGCTGGCCGCCATACTTGCGGATCTCATCGAACTCGGCGCGTTTCTGCGCGTCGCCCAGAACCTCGTAGGCCTCATTGGCCTCTTTGAATTTGTCCTCGGCGTCGCGTTCCTTGCTGACATCGGGGTGGTACTTGCGTGCCAGCTTGCGGTACGCGGCCTTGATCGCCTTCTCGTCCGCCGTGGGCTCTACGCCAAGTATCTTGTAATAGTCTTTGAAGTCCATCTGTGGATCACCAATGTGAAAGTGCGTGTTGCAACTGAAGATGCTACTGAAGATAGGGGTCAAGCATAGCCTTTCAAGACCGCCTTGGCTTTGCTCCATCGCAGACGACTGGTCTTGATTCTGTAGCCAACTGGCATAAACTGCGCGGCCGTTTTGCCTCCGGAAGCCTTTTCCCATGTCTGACGTAACCCCGGCCCGTGCCCTGGGCATCGACTTTGGCACCTCCAACTCCACGGTTGGCTGGCACCGCCCTGGGGTCGAGTCGCTGATCGCCCTGGAAGACGGCAAGATCACCTTGCCCTCGGTGGTGTTCTTCAACATTGAAGAGCGGCGCCCGGTCTATGGCCGCCTGGCACTGCACGAGTACCTGGAAGGCTACGAAGGCCGCCTGATGCGCTCGCTGAAAAGCCTGCTGGGCTCCAAGCTGATCAAGCACGACACCAGCGTGCTGGGCAGTGCCCTGCCGTTCAAGGACCTGCTGGGCATGTTCATCGGCGAGCTGAAAAAGCGTGCCGAGGCGGCCGCGGGCCGCGAGTTCGACCAGGTCGTGCTGGGGCGCCCGGTATTTTTCGTCGACGAAGACCCGGCCGCCGACCAGGAGGCCGAGGACACCCTGGCCGAGGTGGCACGCAAGCTCGGCTTCAAGGACGTGTCGTTCCAGTACGAACCGATTGCCGCCGCGTTCGACTACGAGTCGACCATCAGCCGCGAAGAGCTGGTACTGATTGTCGACATTGGCGGGGGTACCTCGGACTTCACCTTGATCCGCCTGTCGCCAGAGCGCCACCTGCTGGCCGAGCGCCAGAGCGACATCCTGGCCACGGGCGGCGTGCACATTGGCGGTACCGACTTCGACAAGCAGTTGAGCCTGCAGGGCGTGATGCCGCTGTTCGGCTACGGCAGCCGCAT
>NZ_BLJG01000046.1 GCF_009932375.1 Pseudomonas juntendi | reverse complement strand
GCCCGCTCCCACAGGGGTAACGACAGGCCTGAAGCTAGCGCTGTACCTGTAGGAGCGGGCATGCCCGCGAAGGGCCGCAGAGCGGCCCCCCTCTGAGGCAGGCTCAGCCGACCAGCGGATCACCCACATGCAGGATCTTCATGCCATTGGTGCCACCGATGGTGTGGTAGCTGTCCCCTTTGGTCAGGATCACCCAGTCGCCTTGTTCTACCAAGCCACGCTTGAGCAGTTCGTCGACAGCTGCCTGGCTGACTTTGTCGGCGGGCAGCGAAGCGGGGTCGAAGGCAATCGGGTAGACGCCACGGAACATATTGGCCCGTGCCTGCGTCGCGCGGTGCGGCGAGAGCGCGAAGATCGGCACGTGCGAGCGCAGGCGCGACATGATCAGCGGGGTGTAGCCGCTTTCAGTCAAGGCGATGATCGCCTTTACGCCCGGGAAGTGGTTGGCCGTGTACATCGCCGCCAGGGCGATGCTTTCGTCGCAGCGCTCGAAGGTGGTGTGCAGGCGGTGGCTGGAGCGCTGGCTGGTCGGGTGCTTCTCGGCACCGGAGCAGATGCGGGCCATGGCCTGTACGGCTTCGATCGGGTACGAACCGGCAGCACTTTCCGCCGACAGCATGACCGCGTCGGTGTTGTCGAGCACGGCGTTGGCCACGTCGGACACTTCGGCACGGGTCGGCATCGGGTTCTGGATCATCGACTCCATCATCTGGGTCGCCACGATCACTGCCTTGTTGTTGCGGCGAGCGTGCTGGATGATCTTCTTCTGAATGGCGATCAGCTCGGCGTCGCCGATTTCCACGCCCAAGTCACCGCGGGCGACCATGACGGCATCGGAAGCGAGGATCAGCTTGTCCAGGGTCTCGTCGTCGGCAACGGCTTCGGCGCGCTCGATCTTGGCCACCAGCCAGGCGCTGCCACCGGACTCGTCACGCAGCTTGCGTGCGTATTCCATGTCGCTGGCGTCCCGCGGGAACGACACGGCCAGGTAGTCCAGGTCCATTTCCGCAGCCAGCTTGATGTCGGCCTTGTCTTTTTCGGTCAGGGCCGGTGCGGTCAGGCCGCCACCTTTACGGTTGATGCCCTTGTGGTCCGACAGCGGGCCACCGATGATCACCACGCAGTGCAGGGCATCGGCGGTGGCGGTTTCGACGCGCATGACCACGCGGCCATCGTCGAGCAGCAGTTCGTCACCGACACCACAGTCCTTGACCAGGTCCGGGTAGTCGATGCCGACGATATCCTGGTTGCCTTCGGTCAGCGGGTGGGCGGTGGAGAAGGTGAACTTGTCACCGATCTTCAGTTCGATGCGCTTGTTGGCGAACTTCGCGATGCGGATCTTCGGACCCTGCAGGTCGCCCAGCAGTGCAACATGGCGGCCGTTCTTGGCAGCGATGTCGCGGATCAGGCGCGCGCGGGCCTTGTGCTCGTCCGGCGTGCCGTGGGAGAAGTTCAGGCGTGCCACGTCGAGACCGGCGAGGATCAGCTGTTCGATCACTTCCGGCGAGTTGCTGGCGGGGCCAAGGGTGGCGACGATTTTGGTACGGCGGATGCTCATGCACAGACTCCTATAGTGAAGCGCAGCGAAAGGCTACTCCTGAATCTCGCTGTAGTCATTGTTCCGTTGCACTACCTGTGACTTCCGGGGTAGGGCAGCTGCAAGCTACAAGCAGTAAGCTACAAGGAAAAGCGCGCGCGGCATTCATGCCGCTCGTGGCGGCCTGGCACTTGTCGCTCGCCGCTGAAGAAAACCCGACAGCGGCCGATAGGTTTGCTATCAAAGGAGATTGCCATGCGAGCCCTGATCGTTTTTGCCCTCGCCGCCAGTGCTGTCGGCTGTACCCGCTGGTCCATGGACCACCACCTGAACAATGCCTATCGCGCCTATGACCGGGGTGATTGCGCGCGGGTGATGCTGGAGCTGTCACAAGTAGACCGTACCAGCCGCGCGCGCCCGTTCATCCACCCCGAAGTGTCGCTGCTGCGCGGCCAGTGCCTGGAGCGCCAGGCGTTGTACGTGGACGCCGCCCAGACCTACCAGTACCTGATCCAGCAATACCCGCGCAACGAGTACGCCTATCGCGCCCAGGCCCGCCTGCAGACGCTGGAGAAGCTCGGCCATTTGCGTGGTACCGAAGCGGCCGTGGCCCGGCCGGCGACTACTGCACCTTGGCGCTAATACAAAGGTGTGGTTTATTTCACGGGATTCGCAGCGCGTGCTGCGCTAATCTGTAACCCAGCTGTTACAACAACCGCCAGTACCTTGTATTCCTGGCATCAGGTACGGAATACACTCGCCATCATGTTCAACAAACGCCGCATCGAACGCCATCAGCTCCCTTGTGCCCTCAAGGTGTTCAACCGCTTTACCGACCAGGAAATCGGCCTGCTCGGCAACGCCTCGGAAGACGGCCTGATGGTCATCAGCCAACTGCCCGTGCTGGTAGGGCCCGATTATGAACTGCAACTTCGCATGCCGCTGGCCGGCGGCGGGTTCCAGTTCGTCAACCTGACCGCCAGTTGCCTGTGGTGCAGTGAGGACCAGACCCCTGGGCATTACGATTCGGGCTTCATGCTGCTGCAGGCCCCGCGCGAGTACGACGATTTCGTGCGCTCGCTGCGCGACTATTTCAGCTTCCGCCCGGCCAACGCCTCTGCCTGAGCCTTGGCGCCCTGGAATCGCGTTAGAATCGGGTCGACCTCGCAAGACAGGACGACCCCGTGACCTCCAGCATTTTCTGGCACGACTACGAAACCACCGGCATCAACCCTCGCTGTGACCGGCCGCTGCAGGTCGCCGGCCTGCGCACCGACTTCGACCTCAACGAGATCGACGAGCCGATCAGCCTTTACTGCCGCCCCGCCGACGATATTCTGCCGCACCCGGCCGCGTGCCTGGTGACTGGCATCACCCCGCAGTTACTGGCCGAGCAGGGCCTGTGCGAAGCCGAATTCATGACCCGCGTGCATGCGCAGCTGGCCCAACCAGGCACCTGTGGGGCGGGCTACAACACCCTGCGTTTCGATGACGAAGTGACCCGCTACAGCCTGTACCGGAATTTTTTCGACCCCTATGCCCGTGAATGGCAGGGCGGCAACAGCCGCTGGGACCTGATCGACATCGTGCGCACGGCCTACGCCCTGCGCCCGGAGGGCATCGAGTGGCCGCAGCAGGACGGGCGCACCAGCCTGCGTCTGGAGCTGTTGAGCAAGGCCAACGGCATTGATCACGGGCATGCGCATGAAGCGCTTTCCGACGTGCGGGCAACCATTGCCCTGGCGCGACTGATCCGGCAAAAACAGCCGAAGTTGTATGACTGGCTGTTCCAGTTGCGCAGCAAGCATAAAGTCATGGAACAGATCCGCTTGCTACAACCGCTGGTGCATGTATCCGGGCGTTTTTCAGCAGCGCGTAATTACCTGGGGGTGGTCTTGCCATTGGCCTGGCACCCGCACAATCGCAATGCACTGATTGTCTGCGACCTGCATCAGGAAACCCTGCCATTACTCAGGGAAAGTGCTGAAGTATTACGTCAGCGCTTGTACACCCGGCACGAGGATTTGGCCGAGGGCGAACTACCGGTGCCGCTTAAACTGGTACAGATCAATCGCTGCCCGGTACTTGCGCCACTGTCGGTATTACGCCCTGCCGATCAACAGCGGCTGGGCATCGACTTGACGTTGTTACAATCGCGCGGTGAACAGTTGGCCGATCAACAGGCGCAATGGCAGGACAAGCTGGAGCACATTTACGGCAAGGACGATTTCGCGCCGAGTGAGGACCCAGAGCAGCAGTTGTATAACGGTTTTATTGGTGACCGTGACCGGCGTCTATGCGAGCAAGTTCGTGCGCTGGAGCCGGCGCAATTGGGCCGGGGGCAGTGGCTGTTCGATGACCCGCGCTTGCCTGAGCTGTTGTTCCGTTACCGGGCGCGCAACTTTCCGGACACCTTGACCCCCGAGGAGCGCCAGCGGTGGTATGCGTTCTGCCAGCAGCGCCTTAGCCAGCCGCAGTGGGGGGCGCCGAACACATTGGGTGATTTCGAGCAGGCGCGCCTGCAAGCCTGGGAGCGCGCCGACGAGGCCGGGCGGCGCGTGCTGGAGGCATGGCAAGTACATGCCCGGAACTTGCAACAACAGTTTGCAATTGACTGAAGGCCAGACAAACAAAAACGCCGGCAATGTGCCGGCGTTTTTGATTGCGATAAGCAAAGGCCCGGGCTGAACAATCAGTCCAGCAGGGTAGCCCAGCTCTCGACCACGTCGCCGCCCCACTTGGCTTTCCACTCTTTCAGGGTCTTGTGGTTGCCGCCTTTGGTTTCGATCACTTCACCGTTGTGCGGGTTCTTGTATTGCTTGACCTTGCGGGCACGCTTGGTAGCAACAGCCTTGACGGTGCCACGCGGTGCTTTGCTCAGTTTCGACTCAGGGTCGAGCAGGGCAATCACGTCGCGCAGGGACTTGGAGTACTCGCCCATCAGGTTGCGCAGTTTGCCTTCGAACTCCAGCTCTTTCTTCAGCTTGTCGTCCTGCGACAGGTTGGCCAGGCGAGCCTGAAGTTCTTTGATGGCTTCTTCGGTGGCGCGGTACTCGTTGATCAGGGACATGGAGTGTTCCTTAATGCGTGTTCGGAAATGTGTGGGGCAATAATAGACAGCCGATACTCGCAAGTAAACATAATGTTGGGCAATTAACTGTTGATTAAGCTGTGACAATATTTCTCCGGTGAACAAAAATTTACATTAGCGTGTGCCATTTCGCCGGCTGTGTCAGATAGTGTCCACATTGCCAGCGTGGTTGCTACAGTGGCCGCGACCGCTGCAATCAATACTGCGCTTTTCCTTGCGTGCCGCTAGAATAAGCGCCTTTGCGAAGTTCTGGAGTCTCATTCATGCGCACCTATCGTCTGGTGATCGCCTGCCCCGACCGTGTAGGGATCGTGGCGAAAGTCAGTAATTTCCTGGCCTTGTACAATGGCTGGATCAACGAAGCCAGCCATCACTCCGATGAGCAGAGCGGCTGGTTCTTCATGCGTCATGAAATCCGCGCCGAATCATTGCCCTTCGGTATCGAAGCCTTCCGTGAGGCGTTTGCGCCGATTGCCGAAGAGTTCTCCATGACCTGGCGGATAACCGACTCGGCGCAGAAAAAGCGCGTGGTGCTGATGGCCAGCCGCGAGTCGCATTGCCTGGCTGACCTGTTGCACCGCTGGCATACCGATGAACTGGACTGCGAGATCCCGTGTGTCATTTCCAACCACGACGACCTGCGCAGCATGGTCGAGTGGCACGGCATACCGTTCTTCCATGTACCGGTCGACCCCAAGGACAAGGCCCCGGCCTTTGCCGAAGTGTCGCGCCTGGTCGAAGAACACGCGGCCGATGTCGTGGTGCTGGCCCGCTACATGCAAATCCTGCCGCCGCAACTGTGCCGGGACTACGCGGAGAAGGTCATCAACATTCACCACAGTTTCCTGCCGTCGTTCGTGGGTGCCAAGCCTTACCACCAGGCCGCGCTGCGTGGGGTGAAACTGATCGGTGCAACGTGCCACTACGTCACCGAAGAACTGGATGCCGGCCCGATCATCGAGCAGGACGTGGTGCGCGTCAGCCACGCCGACAGCATCGAAGACATGGTTCGCTTTGGCCGTGATGTGGAAAAGATGGTGCTGGCACGTGGCCTGCGTTATCACCTCGAAGACCGCGTGCTTGTGCATGGCAACAAGACGGTGGTCTTCGACTGATACCGTTGGGTTGCCTGCAAGCCTTTGGGGCTGCTCGGCAGCCCTATCGCTACGCTTGAGGAACATACCGATGGCCAAACGGCGCAACCAACCCACCGCCACGGCCCCGCCCACCGTAGGTGAAGGCTGCCTGGCGCGCTATGACCCGCAAGCGCTGGCCGACACCGACGGCACCGATTTCCCCGGCGCCGCCGAACTGTGGCAGCGGCTCAACCCGCCTGGCGCCGCCAGCGCGTCAGCAACGGACGCGCCAGCAGGCACACGAACACCGGCCCGCCTGCCAGCAGGTAAAAGTAATAAGTGACTGCCCGCCAGATGAGGATCGCCGCGGCGGCGGTGGAGCTGCCCACCAGCGGCGTCAGCAGGCTTGCAGACGTCAGCTCGGCCGCACCTGCCCCGCCCGGTAGCAGGCTGAATTGCCCGGCACTGAGCGACAACATCTGCACCAGAAAGCTGGGGATCCATGCCAGCTCCCCGCCCAACCCGCGCAATACCAGGTACAACACGCTGTAGCGCAGCCCCCAGTGGATGCAGGTGAGGGTGAACACCAGCGCCAGCGTGCGCTTGGGCAACTGCCAGGTCTGCGCCAGTGCGGCGATGAAGTGCAGCAGTTTGCGGGCCCAGCGGCGCTTGCGCGGTGCGGCCACGCCCAGGCGTTGCAGCAGCCTGCCGTTGAGGCGCATGAGCGCGCGGCGGTAGCGCAGCAAGCCGATCACCCCGACCAGCGCACTGCACAGCAGCAACGCACTGCCCAGCAACATGCTCTGCTGGCTGTGGCCCAGGCTGTGAAACAATGCGTAGCCCGCAATCGCCAGCATCGCGCAGAAAAAGAACAGCAGGTCGTTCAATTGGTCCATGGCGAACACGGCCCCACTGCGCGCCGGGCCGATGCGCTCGCGTGCCAGCAGCGCCATCAGGGTCAACGGGCCACCGCTGCCGCCGGGGGTGGTGCAGATGGCGAACTCGGTGGCCATCACCACGCCCAGGCTGCGCAGGTGCCCAAGCCTTGCGCCTTGCTGGCCCAGCAACAGGCGCAGGCGCATGGCGTTGATCACCCAGCACAGCAGGATCATGCCCAGCAGGGTCAGCAACAGGCCAGGATCGAACCCTTGCAACCGGGGCAGCAGGTCACTGCCGCCAAGCAGGGCTGGCACCAGCATTGCTGCGATAAGTGCCAGGCCTAGCCAGGCCAGACGGCTCATGCGCTGACCTGGCGGTCCAGCCAGGCGGACTTGGTGAGGGGTTCGCGACCTTGAGCCATCAGGGTGCGCAGGGTATTGAGCCAGTACTCGCGGGAGCTACGGTGGCGCATGTCCACCGGGTGCAGGCCCAGGCGCAGGGTTTCGGCGTTCTGCCACCGTCTGCACTGCCAGTCGCACAGGGCCCGCGAAAGCCCCCGGCGCCAAGCACTGCGGGCGCTCCACACCAGCCCTGGCGCCTTGATCGGGGTGAACTCGGGCAAGCGGTACAGGTGCTGCGGTGTGCTGGTGTAGCGCAAAGGCAGCTGGCGCAGCGCCTGGCGGGTGCCTTCGCTCATCAACCAGGCTGGCGCCACGAAACCTGCCACTGGCCATTGCTGTTGGGCGAACACGGCCAGGCCCTGTTCCAGGCGCTGCAGGGCCTGCTGTTGATCAAGGCCATAGAACTCGCCTTCGTGGGTATAGATACGGCGCATGAAGAAGTCGCCTGGCGTGCGCGGCGGCGGGCCGTTGTCGGCATGGTAGTAGCCATGCAGCGCCAGTTCGTCGCCCTCGGCCAGGCGCCGTTCAAGCAGGCGGCAGAACGCCGGTGAGCGCAACAGCGGGTTGCGCTGGTGAAAGTCCGGAACCACCAGCCAAGTCATTGGCACACCGCCGATAGCATCCACAGCCTCCACGAAAGGTTGGTAGTCGGGCCATGTTTCAGGCGCGACATCATGCAGTACCAGCATCAGGCTACGCGGTGCGGGGCGTGACTCAAGCATGGGCGCGCACCAGAGGCTGATGGCCGAGCACGGCCTGGTAGTGCTGCAGCAGGCCCGCCACCACGTTGTCCCATGAGTAGTGTTGCTCGACGTGGCGGCGCGCCTGTGCGCCCAGCTTGCGCACACCTGCCTCGAATGCCTCGCGCACGGCTGTGGCCATGGCCTGGGCATCGTTGGCTGTACACAGGCGGCCGCACTGGTCATTGACGATTTCGCCGAAGGCACCCGCGCGCACGGCGACCACCGGCGTTGCACTGGCCATGGCTTCGAGAATGACCAGGCCGAAGGTTTCCTGGTCGCCGGCATGCACCAGCAGGTCGGCGCTGGCCATCAGCCGGGCGACCTCCTCTGGCGGGCAGAACTGGCCGATGACACTGACGTTGTCCGGCACATTGGCGGGCATGCCGGAGCCCACCAACAGCAGGTGGTAGGGGTGGCCCAGCTGCTGCATGCAGGCCAGCAACACCGGCAGGTTCTTTTCCCGGGAGCCACGCCCGGCGTAGATCAGCAGGCGGGTGGTATCGGCGATACCCAGTTCGGCACGCACATTGGCGTCGCGTTTGGACGGGTGGAACGTGGCCAGGTCCACGCCCAGCGGTTGTACGTGTACATCGCGCACGCCCAGGCGGCGCAGTTTGTCGGCCATGACCCGGCTGGGGGCCAGCACCCGGTCGAAATTCCCATATAGCTTGCTGACATAGGCCTCGACATTGGGCGTGAACCAGTTGCCCATGCGGTTGCTGACCAGCAGCGGCAGGTCGGAGTGGTAGAAGCCGATTACCGGCACGTCCAGCTGGCGCCGGGCCTCCAGCGCCGCCCAGGCAGTCAGGTACGGGTCGCCGACCTCGATCAGGTCCGGCTTGAGCGTGCGCAGGGTCTTGCACCACGGGGCCAGGCGTACCGGGAAGCGGTAGCCCTTGCCAAAAGGCAGCGGCAGTGCCGGTACTTGGTAGATGCCGTCGGCATTGTGGGCGCTGGCACCAGGAATCAACAGGCTATGGCGTACGCCCTGGATGGCGTCGAGGCGGTGATGTTTGGCATCAAGATAAGTTCGTACGCCACCGCTGGCGGGGGCGTAGAACATGGTGATGTCGGCGATGTGCACGATCAGCATCCCTCCGGGATCGTCTTTCGGGTCTGTCATCTGGCGCTTGGTTGGCGGCGATGACACGCCTAAAGGTTGACCTTTCAGAAGGATAGTTTGTTCGATCGGGGTTGCGCGGCAAGCTGCCCCAGGGGAGGGGGTGTACCTGCTCCCCTGGGGCGCGTGGGACTAGATCCGGAAGCTGCCCACCAGGTGCTTCAGGCGCCCGGCCTGCTGCTCCAGGTCGGAGCACGCACGCAGGGTGGCCTGCAGGTTCTCCACACCTTCCTGGTTGAGCATGTTGATCTCGTTGATATCCATGTTGATGGCTTCGACCACGGCAGTCTGCTCCTCGGTGGCGGTGGCCACCGACTGGTTCATGCCATCGATTTCGCCAATGCGCACGGTTACGCTGTCCAGCCGTTCGCCGGCCTGGTTGGCGATCTGCATGCTGTCGTTGCTGTGGCGCTGGCTCTGATCCATGGTTTCGACCGATGCGCGGGCACCCACCTGCAGTTCTTCGATCATGGCCTGCACCTGTTGCGCCGATTCCTGGGTGCGGTGGGCCAGGTTGCGTACCTCATCGGCCACCACGGCGAAACCACGCCCGGCTTCACCGGCGCGGGCCGCTTCGATGGCGGCGTTCAAGGCCAGCAGGTTGGTCTGCTGGGAGATACTGGTAATCACTTCCAGAATCTGGCCGATGTTCACGGTTTTGCTGTTGAGGGTCTCGATGTGCTCGCTGGAGGTGACGATCAGGTCCGAGAGCCGGTTCATCGCCGCAATGTTGCGCTCGACCACCTGTTGGCCTTCTTCGGCGAGCAGCCTTGCCGAGCTGGCGTGCTGCGAGGCCTGGGCAGCGTTGCCGGCGATTTCCTGGGCCGCGGCCCCCAGCTCGTTGATGGCCGCGGCCACGCTGTTGGTGCGGTTGGCCTGCTCATCGGAGTTGGTCATTGATGAGTTCGAGGCGCTGATCACCCGCAGCGCCACTTCGTTGACTTGCTCGGTGGCCGAGGACACTTCGCGGATGCTGCTGTGGATACGCTCGACGAAGCGATTGAAGGCGTTGCCGAGAATGCCGAATTCATCGTGGTTATGGATGCGCAGGCGCTTGGTCAGGTCGCCCTCACCTTCGGCGATGTCTTCCATGGCGCGGGTCATGGTGTGCAACGGCTGCATCAGTACGCGAATCAGCAAGCCGAGCAAGGCGATGATGATGACCACGGCGACGACCGTGGCAACCACCGCCGAGGTGCGGAAGGTGCTCAGCATCGAGAAGGCCTTGGCCTTGTCCACCGACAGGCCAATGTACCAATTGGCCGAGGGCAGGCCGGTGATCGGGGTGAATGTCAGCAAGCGTGCCTGGCCGTCGCTTTGCACTTCGGTCAGTTCGTTGCTCAGCTTTGGTGTGTGTTGCGGGAACAGGTCTGACAGCGACTTCATCACCAGGGCCTGGTCCGGGTGTACCAGGATCTTGCCCTGGTCATTGACCAGGAAGGCATAGCCCATACCACCAAAGTCCAGCGAGTTGATGATTTGCACCAGACCGTCCAGCGCCAGGTCGCCACCGACCACACCCACGCTGCTGGAGACCTTGCTGAGGATGCCGATGACCATCTTGTTGGTGGTCATGTCGATGTACGGTTCGGTCAACATGGCCCCGCTGGCATTCATGCCATCTTTGTACCAGGGCCGGGTGCGAGGGTCGTAGCCGTCGGGCATCTTCGCGTCCGGGCGAACACTGAAGCCGCCGTCGATCTTGCCCAGGTAAACGGTCAGGAAGCTGGAGAGCAGTGCGCGCTGGCCCATGAATGTTTCAGCGTTGGCCGGGTTCTGGGCAATGTTCTGCGCCAGGTTTTCCACCAGTTTGATACGCCCGTCGAACAGGTTGCGGATGTTGGTGGACGTGGAAGTACCCATTTCAGCCAGGTAGTTTTCCAGGTCCTCGCGGATGGCATTACGCTGCAGGTAATCGTTGTAAAGGGTGAAAAGGCTGAAGGCGAGTATGACGATCAGTGAGGCGGCCAACAGTATCTTGTGGCTGAAACGCAGGCTTTTATTCATGGCGTAATCGGTTCCGCTAAGGTTTTAATCAGGGCGTTCGCACGAGTGAGGCCGCAAGGCTGTGCAATATCCGGAAAAATCCCTTTTCGGTTGTTCCTCTCTTCTAAGGCGAATATCACCCGAAGGTATCGGCAGGTTTCAGTTAAAGCTTGAGCAGGGGATTAAAGAGATGTCGGAAACTTCGACCATAGTTGTGGGATCGGGCCCGGATGGCCAGCCGCTCGGGCAAGCCATGCGCCTGGCCAACCGCCACGGCCTGGTGGCAGGCGCCACCGGTACTGGCAAGACCGTCACCTTGCAACGCCTGGCGGAAGTGTTCAGTGACGCCGGGGTCGCGGTGTTTGCCGCCGACGTGAAAGGTGACTTGTGTGGCCTGGGCGCCGCCGGTGCACCGCAGGGCAAGGTGGCCGAACGCATCGCCGGCATGCCTTGGCTTGGGCATACGCCACGGGCCTACCCGGTGACGTTGTGGGACATCGCGGGGCAGTCCGGCCACCCGCTGCGCACGACCCTCAGTGAAATGGGGCCGCTGCTGCTGGGCAACTTGCTGGAACTGACCGACAGCCAGCAGGCGGCGTTGTATGCAGCGTTCAAGGTGGCCGACCGTGAAGGCCTGTTGCTGCTCGACCTGAAAGACCTCAAGGCGCTGCTTGCCCACCTGAAAGACAACCCGCAATTGCTGGGTGAAGACAGCGCGCTGATGACCACCGCCTCGACCCAGGCCTTGTTGCGCCGGCTGGCAACCCTCGAGCAACAGGGGGCCGAGGCGCTGTTCGGCGAGCCGGCGTTGCAACTGGAAGACCTGTTGCGTCCGGACCCCGATGGCCGCGGCCGGATCCACCTGCTTGATGCCAGCCGCTTGGTGCATGAAGCCCCCAAGGTCTACGCCACCTTCCTGTTGTGGCTGCTGGCCGAATTGTTCGAGCAGTTGCCCGAGCGCGGCGATGCCGAAAAACCGCTGCTGGCGTTGTTCTTCGACGAGGCGCACCTGTTGTTCAACGGCACGCCCAAGGCGCTGCAGGAGCGCCTGGAGCAGGTGGTACGGCTGATCCGGTCCAAAGGTGTGGGCGTGTTCTTCGTCACCCAGTCGCCGGGTGACTTGCCGGATGCGGTGCTGGCCCAGTTGGGCTTGCGCATTCAGCATGGCTTGCGGGCATTCACGGCGAAGGAGCAGAAGGCATTGCGGGCGGTAGCCGATGGCTTCCGCCCCAACCCGGCGTTCGACACCTTGAGCGTGCTCACCGAACTGGGCATCGGCGAAGCGCTACTGGGGGCGCTTGAAGAGAAGGGCACCCCGGCCATGGTCCAGCGCGTGTTGGTGGCACCGCCGCAATCGCGGATCGGGCCGTTGAGTGCTGCTGAGCGCGGTGCGCTGATTGCTGCTTCGCCGCTGGCCGGGCGCTATGACAAGCCGGTGGACCGTGAGTCGGCCTATGAAATGCTGACCCAGCGCAAAGGCGAGGCCGTGGAGCCGGCGCCGCAACCGAAGGCCGATGAAGAGAGCTTTGCCGACAAGGCCGGTGAGTTCTTGCAGAGTGCGGCGGGGCAGGCGATCAAATCGGCGATGCGACAGGCAGCCAACCAGTTGGGGCGGCAACTGGTGCGGGGGTCCATGGTGTCCAGTTGTTGATGGAAGAAGCCGACAGTCTAGGATGCAGCCGACAAAAAAGGGAGGCCCGAGGGCTAATGCCAGTCAGTTAAGCGTTACTGGGGCTGCTTTGCAGCCCTTCGCGGGCACGCCCGCTCCCACACGTTTGGCGCTGAACTCAAGAAATGCGCAATGCCCTGTGGGAGCGGGCGTGCCCGCGAAGGGTCGCAAAGCGGCCCCAAATCACTTAACTGACGGGTATTGGCCCAAGGCCTCCCTTTCATTTACCGCGGTCGGTCAATCGAACAGACCAAAGGTCATGTAGCTGAACCAGGAGCGGTCTTTCTCGGCCTCTTTCGGGCCCTCGGGCACGATCGGGTCGCCGTTTTCATCCTTGGGCAGCAGCTCTTGCGGCATCTCGTCGCGCGCGTCCTGGAACTGCTTGACCACGTCCTGGTTGGCGCGGGTTTCACCCGGCGGCAGCGGCGTGTCAGTCTCGATCAGGCCCAGGGTGGCCTTGGACAGCCAGCCGCGGCCGTCAGACTCGGTCTGCTTGGGCTGGAACTCGCCATCGACCAGGCTTGGGTGGTCCGGGTAGTTGAGCTTGAGGGTTTCCAGGCTGGTGGCGGCCAGTTCGTCCAGGTGCATCTTCTGGTACGACTCGACCATTACCGCCAGGCCGTCACCGACCGAAGGCGTTTCCTGGAAGTTCTCGACCACGTAGCGGCCACGGTTGGCGGCAGCCACGTAAGCCTGGCGGCTCAGGTAGTAGTCGGCCACGTGGATTTCGTACGACGCCAGCAGGTTGCGCAGGTAGATCATGCGCTGCTTGGCATCGGGCGCGTAGCGGCTGTTGGGGAAGCGGCTGGTCAGCTGGGCGAACTCGTTGTACGAGTCGCGGGCAGCACCCGGGTCACGCTTGGTCATGTCCAGCGGCAGGAAGCGCGCCAGCAGGCCACGGTCCTGGTCGAACGAGGTCAGGCCCTTGAGGTAGTAGGCGTAGTCCACGTTCGGGTGCTGCGGGTGCAGGCGAATGAAGCGCTCGGCAGCCGACTTGGCCGCCTCGGGCTCGGCGTTCTTGTAGTTGGCGTAGATCAGCTCGAGCTGCGCCTGGTCGGCATAACGGCCGAACGGGTAGCGCGACTCCAGGGCCTTGAGCTTGTTCACGGCGCTGGTGTAGCTGGAGTTGTCCAGATCAGCCTGGGCCTGCTGGTACAGCTCGGCCTCGCTGAGGTTCTCGTCGATGACTTCCTTATTCGAGGAACAGGCCGCGGTGAGCCCAAGGATGGCGATCAGCAGCAGGTGTTTCACTTGCATGGCGGCTTGCGTCCCTTTGACGGCCGCTGTTTTGGGCGGTGCCGTCCTGTTATGATGAGCGCCCCGGCCAACCCCGGGACAAAAGAAGCCGTATTTAACCACAAGCTCGCAGCCGAAACCAAAGGCTGTGCGCCCGCCGAATCGAGCATGTCCGAGATCATTCAACTTAGCGCAGAGGTCCCGTCCGAATTGGGCGGCCAACGCCTCGACCAGGTCGCCGCCCAATTGTTCGCCGAGTACTCGCGTTCGCGGCTAACTTCGTGGATCAAAGAGGGCCGCCTGACGGTCGATGGTGCCGTCGTGCGCCCTCGCGACCTCGTTCACGGTGGCTCCCAGCTTGCCCTGCAGGCCGAACAGGAAGCCCAGGGTGAGTGGGTAGCAGAAGATATCGAACTGGATATCGTCTACGAAGACGACCACATCATGGTCATCAACAAGCCCGCCGGGCTGGTCGTGCACCCGGCTGCCGGGCACGCCAGCGGCACCCTGCTCAATGCGCTGCTGCACCACGTGCCAGACATCGTCAACGTACCGCGTGCCGGTATCGTTCACCGCCTGGACAAGGACACCACCGGGCTGATGGTGGTGGCCAAGACCCTGCAGGCGCAGACCAAGCTGGTCGAGCAGATGCAGGCGCGCAAGGTCAGCCGCATTTATGAGTGCATCGTCATCGGCGTGGTCACCGCCGGTGGCAAGATCGACGCCCCGATCGGTCGCCACGGCGGTATGCGCCAGCGCATGGCGGTCACCGACGGCGGCAAGCCAGCCGTCAGCCACTACCGGGTGCTCAAGCGCTTCCGCTCGCACACCCATGTACGGGTCAAGCTGGAAACCGGCCGCACCCACCAGATCCGCGTGCACATGGCCCATGTCGGCTTTCCGCTGGTCGGCGACCAGACCTACGGTGGCCGCTTCCGCATTCCGCCGGCTGCCAGCCCCACCATGGTCGAGGCAGTGAAAAGCTTCCCGCGCCAGGCGCTGCACGCGCGGTTCCTTGCCCTGGCCCACCCGATCACCGGTGAAGTCATGAAGTGGGAGTCGCCACTGCCCGACGACTTCGTCTGGTTGCTGTCGCTGCTCAACCAGGACCGTGAGAGCTTCATCGGATGAGTGACCTGGCGCAGACGCTGCTGTTTCCCGACTGGCCAGCCCCGGCCTCGGTACGCGCCTGTGTCACCACCCGTCAGGGCGGTGTGAGCCTGCCGCCCTACGCCACGTTCAACCTGGGTGACCATGTGGGGGATGACCCTGCCGCGGTTGCCGAAAACCGTCGCCGCCTGCGCGAGCAGTTCGCCATCCAGCCAGCCTGGCTCAAGCAGGTGCATGGGCTGGAGGTGGCGGATGCCAACCCGGCCGTGGTAGCCGAGGCCGATGCCAGCTGCACCCGCCAGCCCGGCATTGCCTGCACCGTGATGACGGCCGACTGCCTGCCTGTACTGTTCTGTGACCGTGCGGGCACCCGCGTGGCGGCGGCGCATGCGGGCTGGCGCGGGCTGGCGGGTGGTGTGCTGGAAGCCACCCTCGACCGCCTGGCGCTGGCGCCCCAGGAGGTGCTGGTGTGGCTGGGGCCGGCGATCGGGCCCAAGGCTTTCGAAGTGGGGCTGGAAGTGCGCGATGCCTTTACTGCCGTGCACCCCGAGGCCGCCCGGGCTTTTGTCGAGGGCGAGCGGCCAGGCAAGCTGATGGCAGACATCTACGAATTGGCGCGCATTCGCCTGGCGGCCGGTGGGGTATCGGCTGTTTATGGCGGTGGCTGGTGCACGGTCAGTGACGAGCGGTTTTTCTCCTACCGCCGTACGCCGCAGGGTGGCCGCTTCGCTTCGCTGGTGTGGTTGCAGCCGCTCTAGCCTTGATGGGCACCGCCTGCCCCAAGCGCTAATCCAACCTGTTGATCCCGGTCAACCCCGCTACGCTTGAATCTTCCAGAATCAGCCTTATCTATAAAGGCATCTCAGGCAGGTTTCTTTATAAACAGGCGCTGTCCATCGCTCCGACCTGCCCTTTAAAGGAAGGTACACCATGCGAATAGACCGTTTGACCAGCAAGCTGCAACTTGCAATATCCGATGCCCAATCCCTGGCCGTAGGCATGGACCACCCTGCTATCGAGCCCGTGCACCTGTTGCAGGCATTGCTCGAACAGCAGGGCGGCTCGATCAAGCCACTGCTGATGCAAGTGGGCTTCGATATCAATAGCCTGCGCCAGGCACTGGTGAAAGAACTCGACCAGCTGCCGAAAATCCAGAACCCCACCGGCGACGTGAACATGTCGCAGGACCTGGCGCGCCTGCTCAACCAGGCCGACCGCCTGGCCCAGCAAAAGGGCGACCAGTTCATTTCCAGCGAGCTGGTGTTGCTGGCCGCCATGGACGAGAACAGCAAGCTGGGCAAGTTGCTGCTCAGCCAGGGTGTCAGCAAAAAGGCCCTGGAAAATGCCATCAACAACCTGCGCGGTGGCGCGGCGGTGAATGACGCCAACGCCGAAGAGTCGCGCCAGGCGCTGGACAAGTACACCGTCGACCTCACCAAGCGTGCCGAAGAAGGCAAGCTGGACCCGGTCATTGGCCGCGACGACGAAATCCGCCGTACGGTGCAGGTGCTGCAACGCCGTACCAAGAACAACCCGGTGCTGATCGGCGAACCCGGCGTGGGCAAGACCGCCATCGCCGAGGGCCTGGCCCAGCGCATCATCAATGGCGAAGTGCCCGACGGCCTGAAAGGCAAACGCCTGCTGGCGCTGGACATGGGCGCGCTGATTGCGGGTGCCAAGTACCGCGGTGAGTTTGAGGAGCGCCTGAAAGGGCTGCTGAACGAGCTGTCCAAGCAGGAAGGCCAGATCATTCTGTTCATCGACGAACTGCACACCATGGTTGGCGCCGGCAAGGGCGAGGGTGCCATGGACGCAGGCAACATGCTCAAGCCGGCCCTGGCCCGTGGCGAACTGCACTGCGTGGGCGCCACTACGCTGAACGAGTACCGCCAGTTCATCGAGAAAGACGCCGCCCTGGAGCGCCGCTTCCAGAAAGTGCTGGTAGAGGAACCGAGCGAAGAAGACACCATTGCCATCCTGCGTGGCCTGAAAGAACGCTATGAAGTGCACCATAAGGTGGCCATCACCGACGGTGCCATTATCGCTGCGGCCAAACTCAGCCACCGCTACATCACCGACCGTCAGTTGCCGGACAAGGCCATTGACCTGATCGACGAAGCGGCCAGCCGCATCCGCATGGAGATCGACTCCAAGCCGGAAGTGCTCGACCGCCTCGATCGCCGCCTGATCCAGTTGAAAGTGGAATCGCAGGCGCTGAAGAAGGAAGAAGACGAGGCAGCGAAAAAGCGCCTGGAGAAGCTGACCGAAGAAATCGAACGGCTGGAGCGCGAGTATTCCGACCTGGAAGAAATCTGGGCTTCGGAGAAAGCCGAAGTACAGGGCTCGGCGCAGATCCAGCAAAAGATCGAGCAGGCTCGCCAGGAGCTGGAGGCTGCCCGCCGCAAGGGTGACCTGAGCCGCATGGCCGAGCTGCAGTACGGGGTAATCCCGGACCTGGAGCGCAGCCTGCAGATGGTCGACCAGCACGGCAAGACCGAGAACCAGTTGCTGCGCAACAAGGTGACCGAGGAAGAGATTGCCGAGGTGGTGTCGAAGTGGACCGGTATTCCGGTATCCAAGATGCTGGAGGGCGAGCGCGAAAAACTGCTGAAAATGGAAGCGTTGCTGCACCAGCGCGTGATCGGGCAGGGCGAAGCGGTAACCGCCGTGGCCAACGCTGTGCGCCGCTCACGTGCCGGGTTGTCCGACCCCAACCGGCCAAGTGGTTCGTTCCTGTTCCTGGGCCCTACCGGTGTGGGCAAGACCGAGCTGTGCAAGGCACTGGCAGAGTTCCTGTTCGACACCGAAGAGGCCATGGTCCGCATCGACATGTCCGAGTTCATGGAGAAACACTCCGTGGCTCGCCTGATTGGTGCGCCACCCGGGTACGTAGGGTACGAAGAGGGCGGTTACCTGACCGAGGCGGTACGGCGCAAGCCCTACTCGGTGGTGCTGCTGGACGAGGTGGAGAAAGCTCACCCGGATGTATTCAACGTGTTGCTGCAGGTGCTGGAAGATGGCCGCCTGACCGACAGCCACGGGCGCACCGTGGACTTCCGTAATACGGTGATCGTGATGACCTCCAACCTGGGCTCGGCACAGATCCAGGAGCTGGTCGGCGACCGCGAGGCACAGCGTGCGGCAGTGATGGATGCAGTAGGGGCGCACTTCCGTCCGGAGTTCATCAACCGCATCGACGAAGTGGTGGTGTTCGAGCCGCTGGGCCGCGAGCAAATTGCCGGCATTACCGAGATACAGCTGGGCCGCCTGCGCAGCCGCCTGCTGGAGCGCGAGTTGTCGCTGAGCCTGAGCCCGGAAGCGTTGGACAAGCTGATCGCCGTGGGTTACGACCCTGTCTACGGTGCCCGCCCGCTGAAACGGGCGATCCAGCGCTGGATCGAAAACCCGCTGGCGCAGTTGATCCTGGCAGGCAAGTTCATGCCGGGTACCGCGATCACTGCCAAGGTGGAAGGCGACGAAATCGTCTTTGGCTGACCTGCTTCACCATGAGCCCCGCATTTGCGGGGCTTTTTTTTGCCTGGCTGCCTGCGCTGGCCTGTTAGCGGGTCATACGTTTACCTGCAGCCTTGAAGCCTGCGCATAACTCTGTAGGAGCGGGTTCACCCGCGAAGAAGCCGGCACTGCCCCAGCAAATTCGGGCTTTCCCAGCCTGTCTGGATAACCCGCTGAAATTTTTGAAATTTTTGCTTGCATCAAAAAACGAGTGCCCCTAATATACGCCGCGTTGTCAGGCACTAAGCGAATCATCAGCAGTAACGATGGCCGCAAAACAACTTACAAATCAGTAAGTTGAATGAAAAAAAGTGGTTGACAAGCAAAACGAAGAATGTAGAATAGCCGGCCTCAGCAGCTACAACGCGAAAGCAGCGAAGCTCAAGAGTCCGAAGCGAACACAGTCTTCGGAGTAGCAAATCGGAAAGTAGTACCGAAGTTCAGTTCCGCGATAGCTCAGTCGGTAGAGCAAATGACTGTTAATCATTGGGTCCCTGGTTCGAGTCCAGGTCGCGGAGCCATCTCGGGGTGTAGCGCAGTCCGGTAGCGCGCCTGCTTTGGGAGCAGGATGTCAGGAGTTCGAATCCCCTCACCCCGACCATTTTCCGGGTCGTTAGCTCAGTTGGTAGAGCAGTTGGCTTTTAACCAATTGGTCGTAGGTTCGAATCCTACACGACCCACCATGTAAAGAAGGGCATCTCAAAGAGATGCCCTTTTTTTTGAAAGACCTCGGGGTGTAGCGCAGTCCGGTAGCGCGCCTGCTTTGGGAGCAGGATGTCAGGAGTTCGAATCCCCTCACCCCGACCATTTTTGGGTCGTTAGCTCAGTTGGTAGAGCAGTTGGCTTTTAACCAATTGGTCGTAGGTTCGAATCCTACACGACCCACCATCTACGATAAGCCCGCCTATTCAAGGCGGGCTTTTTCGTTTGCGCGGCCAAACACCGTAAGACAGTGATCGCCCACGTTTAACAGGCGCGCCTACTTCCAGCAGGACAAAAACATTGATAGCATTCGGCCATTGCGCTGCGCAATTTTTGTGATGCTTTTCACAGTCCCCAACATTCCCGGCTATACAGCTCCTCATTTCCTGCCTTTGACGCTTCTGTTGTATCCCAACGGCCAATGACGCCCGGTGGGCGACCGACGGTGGATCAAGTTCGGGGCAAATCGGCTGATAACCCCTTTGCAAGCGTAAAGATTCATACAAGGACGTAGCGACATGAAGCAGTGGCTGGGCTGTGCGGTACTGGTTGTTTGGGGCGTTGTGGCGCAAGCCGCCACTGAGGGCGATCCGTTGCTGGATGCACCTGCAGCCACTGCCAGCGAAATACGCGGGGTCTTGCGTGCACGCTCGCAGGCGGTCCTGGCCAGTGAGTTGCCCGGCCGGGTGGTGGAGATGCCGTTTGCCGAAGGCCAGGCCTTCAGCAAGGGCGATGTGCTGGTGCGCTTCGATTGCAGTGCTTATCAGGCCCAGGCCAATGCCTCCGGTGCTGCTGTGCGGGCTGCCCGGGAAGAGCTGCGCAACAAGCAACAACTGGCCGCGTTGAATTCGGTCGGCCGTTTCGAGGTAAGCCTGGCCGAGGCTCGCCAGGCGCAAGCCCAGGCCGAAGCCCAGGTTTATCAGGTGCAAGTGCAGCGTTGCCAGGTCAAGGCACCGTTCGACGGGCAAGTGGTGACACGCCGGGTGCAGGCTCACGAAAGCGTGGCCAGCGGCGCGCCGTTGCTGGAAATCGTCGACAACCGCTCGCTGGAAATCCATTTGCTGGTGCCCTCGCGCTGGCTCGGCAAACTCAAGCCTGAGCAGACCTTCAGTTTTGTCCCCGATGAAACCGGCCAACCCATTGATGCAGTGGTCAAGCGCCTGGGGGCGCGTATCGATGAGGGCAGCCAGACGCTGCTGCTGATCGCCAGCGTGCCGGCCAAGACACCAGGCCTGCTGGCCGGGATGAGCGGTACCGCCCACTTCGCCCAGCCACAATGAACGCGCCCGTTCCCGGCCCGCTGGAGCAACTGCTGGCCCATTACCTGAAGCTGGAGCGTCAGGCGCGAGCGGCTGCCTCCATCGAGGTGCTGTCGTTCAGCATGGTCAATGACAGCCAGCCGTTGTTTGGCTATCGCCACGGCGCCTTGCTGATTGCCGGCAAGGTCCGCGCCTTGACCGGCATCAGTGTGGTCGAGCCAAACGCGCCCTTCGTGGTGTTCATCGAGCGCGTGGCCGCGCAGCTGGCCAACGGCGAGCGCTTGGGCTTGCCAGGTGCAGTGCCGCAGGACAGCGTGGACTCGAACAGCCGCGATGACTGGCAGGCGCTGTCGGCACCCCATGCGTTCTGGCTACCGCTGAAAGACCGCCGTGGTGACGTTTTTGGCGGGTTGTGGCTGGCCCGGGACAACCCGTGGAGCGAGGCCGAGCAGGCGCTGCTGGCGCAGTTGGGCGATTGCTACAGCCATGCCTGGCGGGCCCTGCAACCGAGCAAGCCCTGGCGCCTGCGCTGGCCGGCCCGCACCCGCTGGGCCGTGGCCGGCGCGCTTTTGCTGTTGCTGCTGCTGCCTGTCCGGCAGTCGGTACTGGCGCCTGCCGAAGTGGTACCGCGCAATGGCCAGATCGTCGCCGCGCCGCTGGACGGTGTAATCGCCGAGTTTCTGGTCAAGCCTAACCAGCCGGTCCGTGCCGGTGAACCGCTGGTGCGCTTCGATGCCACGGTTCTCAAGGCGCAGGCCGATGTGGCCGAGCGTACCCTTGGGGTCGCCGAGGCTGAACTGAAAGCCAATACCCAACGGGCGTTTTCCGATGCCGACTCCAGTGCGCGCCTGGACATGCTGGCCGCACGCGTGGAGCAGAAGCGCGCCGAGCGCGACTACGCCCGCGACTTGCTGGCGCGCAGTGAGGTAAAGGCAGAACGCGATGGCATCGCGGTATTCGCCGATGCCCAGCGTATGCTCGGCAAGCCGATCCGTACCGGTGAAAGGCTGATGGAAATTGCCGACCCGGCGCAGGCCGATTTGCGTATCGAGCTGCCAGTTGCCGACGCCATTGGCCTGGAAACAGGAGCCGAAGTGGCGTTGTTCCTCGACAGCGATCCATTGCACCGCCATGCGGCCAAGCTTGACCGTGCGGCCTACGAAGCGCAGAGCACGCCTGCCGGCCAGTTGGCTTACCGGCTGGACGCCAGCTTCGACAACGCCCCGCCGCGTATCGGTTTGCGCGGCACCGCCAAGTTGTTCGGCGATCGCGCGCCACTGGCGCTGTATTTGCTGCGTAGGCCGTTGGCAGCGTTGCGTCAGGCGGTGGGGCTATGATGCTGCCGCCGCTACGCCCAGACTTGCAGCTCTCGGCGGCAACGCCAGGGCTGGACGGTTCGCCGCAGTGGACACTGGCCGACCCGTTGCGGGGCAAGTATTTCAAACTCGGTGCACCTGCCATGCGCCTGCTGCGCCACTGGGCCCTGGCGGACGGACTGCAAGTGCTGAAAGCGGCCAACGCCGAGCCTGGGGTGCCGTTGACCCCGCAGTCGCTGGACGAGTTGTTGAAGTTCCTGCGTGGCCACGACCTGATCAGCGGCGGCGACCCGGAGCAGGGCGCCAGCTATGCGGCCAAGGCCGCCAGCCAGCGCCAGGGCATCTGGACCCAGGTGCTGCACAAGTACCTGTTCTTTCGAATCCCGCTGTGGCGCCCGGACGCTTTTCTCAACCGTACCTGGCCATGGCTGGAGCGCCATGGGCCCAGCCTGCTGCGGGTGGGGTTGCCAGTAGTGGTGCTGTTGGGCGCCTTCCTGGTGATGCGCGACTGGGAGCGGTTTCTGGCGACATTTCCCCAGTTGTTGAGCTTTGGCGGCATGGCGGCCTTCGCCATTGCCTTGGGGTTCGCCAAGCTTTGCCACGAATTCGGGCATGCCTACATGGCCAAGCGCGCCGGTTGCAGGGTGCCGAGCATGGGCGTGGCGTTCATGGTGCTTTTGCCCATGCTGTACACCGACGTCAGCGATGCCTGGCGCGTGCAAGACCGCCGTACCCGTTTGCTGATCGGTGCCGGTGGCGTGCTGGCGGAATTGCTGCTGGCAGGCATCGCCCTGCTGGCCTGGTCGCTGCTGCCGGACGGGGCAGGGCGCACGGCGGCGTTCATGCTTGCCAGTGCGACCTGGATCACCACCCTGGTGATCAACGTCAACCCGCTGATGCGCTTTGATGGTTACTTCCTGCTCAGCGACCTGTGGGGTGTGGATAACCTGCAAGGGCGAGGCTACGCCCTGTGCCGCTGGCACCTGCGTGAAACCTTGTTCGGGTACGGCGAAGCGCCGCCTGAACACTGGTCGCCAAGCCTGCGCAAGCGGCTGCTGTGCTGGGGGTACGCGTCGTGGCTGTGGCGCGCCGTGCTGTTCTTCGGAATTGCGCTGGCGGTCTACCACTTGTTCTTCAAGGTGCTCGGCATCTTCCTGATGGTGGTCGAACTGGTGTGGTTCATCGGCCTGCCGGTGTGGAAGGAAATGCGCCACTGGTGGCAGCACCGCGACCGTGCGCAGCCACGCAAGGTGCTATGGCTGGCGGGCGGCCTGATGGCATTGCTGGCGCTGCTGCTGGTGCCCTGGCGCAGTGGGGTGGAGGTGCCAGCGATGCTTGAGGCCTCGCGGGCCAGTACCTTGCATGCACCGGTAGCGGCGCAGGTCGTGGCTGTGCAGGTACGCGACGGACAACAGGTGAGCGAGAACCAGGTGCTGGCTGTGCTGGCCTCGCCGGACCTGGAATCGCGCATGGCGATCAACCGGCGTGAAATCAGCATTCTGCAGCTGCAGTTGCGCCGCCTGTCCAGCCGCAGTACCACGGCGGTGGACAGTGGCATTCTCGAACAGCGCCTGGCCGAGGCGGTGGCGGAGTACCGCGGCCTGGCGGCACAGCGTGCGCGCTTGAGCCTGCGTGCGCCGCACGCCGGTACCGTGCGTGACCTGGCCGACAGCCTGCAGCCGGGCCGTTGGGTCAGCGCCGACCTGCCGCTGGCGCGGGTGACCGAACATGGCCTGCGCCTGCGTGGCTACCTCACAGAGGCCGACCTGTGGCGGGTAGCGCCTGGCAGCACGGGGCAATTCATAGCCGATGATTTTCTACGCAGAGCCCTGGCGGTGAGCCTGGTGGCGGTGGATGCCACCGGTGTGAGCCACATCGACCAGGAGGCGCTGGTTTCTGACCACAAAGGCCCAATCGCCGTGCGCCGTGACGAAGACAAGAAAGCCCAGCCACTGCAGGCGCAGTACGGGGCGCAATTTGCCTTGCAAGACCCGGATCAACCACCCCTTGCGCATCCGCAGCGGGGCGTCGTGGTACTGAACGGTGCCGGCGAATCGCTGGTGGCGGCAGCGTGGCGACGCATGGCCGCGATCGGGGTGCGAGAAAGTGGGTTTTAAGTAGTGCGATTGTAGGACAATTGGGATATTGTGCTATCAATTGGCCATATCTCAACGTGCGATGTCCATCGCACGGCTACATTGCTCCAGCAGTTATCGATTACAGGGAAGTTGCTTTGATGACGAAGTACGCTGTGACGCTGCGTGCCCTGGAGACAGGCGACATGGGCTTTATCGAGCACCTGTACGCCACCAGCCGCGCTTTCGAAATGTCCCATAGCGGCTGGCCTGCGGACGAAATCCAACGGTTCCTCAGTCAGCAGTTCAGCTTTCAGCACGCCTACTACCAGCAGCACTATCCCGCTGCTGACTTCTGCGTGATCGAAGCCGGCGGGCAGCCTATCGGCCGGCTTTACCTCAATTGGGGCAGCGCCCGGTTGAACATCATCGATATTGCCCTGCTGCCCGAATTCCAGGGCCAAGGTATCGGCACCGACCTGATCCACCAGCAACTGTACCGGGCCGACCAACTCGGCCTGGCGGTCGAGCTGTTCGTAGAGAACTACAACCCGGCGCAGCGCTTGTACACACGCGCTGGCTTTGAAATCACCGATCAAAACGGGGTTTACCTGCGCATGCGCCGTGAAGCTGCCAAACCCGCTGCGAGGATTGCCTGATGAGTGCAGTAGACGAGTTTCCAATGCCCAGCCGTGCGCAGCTCATGGCGGCCGACCCTGGTGGCTTCAAGCTGCAGGTGGGGCCTGGCGAGCATATCGCGGTCGAGCTGGTCGATCTGCGCGACGGCCTGGGCATGAGCGATGAGTATGAGTGCTTCGCCGCCATATTCGCCTTGCCCCAGGGTGTGCGGCTACCCCAGGCAGTTTTCCGCCTGACTGCCTCCGACGCTTGCCAATGGCTTGTGTTGATGACCCCGATGATGCCTTTGCGAGATGGTCGGCATGCTCTGCAGATGGTTATCCACGCCCTGCGAACGGCACACCCTTGACTTGAATCCCAACCACGCAACAAAGGAAGTGTTCGATGAGTGATCCCTTTATCGGTGAGATCAAGATGTTTGCAGGGAGCTACGCCCCGCAGGACTACGCAATGTGCCAGGGACAGTTGTTGCCGATTTCGCAAAACGCCGCATTGTTCTCGTTGCTGAGCACGTTTTACGGCGGGAACGGGCAGACGACCTTCGGCCTACCGCATTTTGGTGGCCGTGCCCCGATCGGCCAGGGGGCCAACGCCCCAGACGTAGCCGCGCCATTTGCGCTTGGGCAAGCCGGTGGTGTGGAGAATGTCACCCTGCTCAACAGCAATATGCCGATGCACACGCACCTGCAAGTGGCCTCCCAGGCAATGGCGACCACCGACAAGCCTGGACCCAGCACCTACCTGGCAGCAGCGGTGGACGGCAGCGGCAACGCGGTGAACGTCTACGGTGAAAGCCTGGTGGAGCCCACCAGCATGGCGCCGCAGTCGATCCAGGTGACAGGGGGGTCCACACCGTTCGCTGTTCGCAACCCCTACCTGGCGGTCAGCTTCATCATTGCCCTGCAGGGTATCTATCCACCCCACCCGTGGTAGTGATAACCGATGGTGACCGCAGGTCACCATCACTCTTTCAGCCGGGTTGCCAGGCAGGCAACCCAGCGTCACCAGGAGGTGCTGCATGAAATTCATCGAACGTTTCTCGCGCAAACGGGCATCGAAGCCAGTGGTTGGAGGCGGCGCGCAGCCGCCATTGCTGATGGCCCTGGAGCCGCGGATCATGTTCGATGCCTCTGTGGGGGTGGTTGCCCAGGATGCTGCGGCGACCACCGAGGCGGCAACCACGCCGGCCAAGGACAGCACGGTAGCCAATGACCAGCAGGCTGCCACGCCGCCCAGTGAACAGGGTAACCAACGCAACGAGGTCGTGTTCGTCGACGGCCAGGTGGCCGATGTCGCAGGCTTGCTGCAAGGGCTGGCGGGTAACGCCGAAGTGGTCATTCTCGACCCGGCCAAGGATGGCCTGCAACAGATGGCCGACTACCTCAATGGCCGCGAAGGGCTGGATGCCATTCATCTGCTGTCTCACGGTGCCGATGGCAGCGTGCAGATGGGCAACGTATGGCTGGCAAGCAACAACCTGGCCGAGCATCGGGCGGCACTGCAGAGCATTGGCTCGGCATTGAAGGCCGACGGTGATTTGCTGCTGTACGGTTGCAATGTCGGTGAAACGGCCAAGGGCCAGGCCTTCATCGATGAGCTGTCGGCCATTACCGGTGCCGATGTGGCGGCCTCGGCCAACGATACGGGTGCCGTGGACCTGGGTGGCAACTGGACCCTCGAGCGTACCAGCGGGCTGATTGAAAGCACCGCGCTCGGGGCGCAGCTGGGCGGCTATCAAGGCTTGTTGGCTGCCAGCTTCACCGGTGGTGCCAACCCCACTGCACCGGTGCTGGCGTCGGGCAACCTGCCGAAGATGGTCATCGGCGACTTCAACGGCGACGGCCGCGATGACATCCTGTACCAGGTTGGCAGTGCCGGCAGTGCATGGAAGTTCGCGGCCGGCAACACCGACGGTAGCTTCACCGTGGTCGACCAGGCGCAGTCGCCTTTTGCTGGCGTCGTGCTGCTCGATGCCGCCACCAACGGTACCAACTATTACACCGCCGACTTCGACAACGATGGCGACGTCGATGTGCTGGGTGTCAGCAACACGACCGGCCCGGCCTATTTGTATCGCAACAACAACGGGGTGTCCACCCGCGAAACCGCCAGCGGCTTCAATGGCACGCAATTCGGCGTGCGCCTGGTGGTGGGCGATTTCAACGGCGATGGCGCGGCCGACATCCTCTATCAGCCTGGTACCGTAGACTCCGCCAACCCCTGGCGATATGCCCAGAACAACGGCAACGGCACTTTCACCGACATGGTTCAGGCCGCCTCGCCCTTTGCCTCCTTCAGCCTGTCGCCGTACAGCACTTTCAATTATCGGGTGGTGGATTTCGAAGGGGATGGTGACCTCGACATCCTCTATGTGGCGAACAACTCAAGCCCCATTCTGTACCGCAACACTGGCGGCGTATTCACGCAGGTGGCGACCAACGCGCCTGCGGCGACGTTCGGCGGGCGTACCATCTGGGGCGATTTTGACGGGGACGGTGATGCCGACCTGTTCTGGCAGGTTGGCGCGAACGGCACCGATTGGAACTACGCCACCAACAATGGCGATGGCACCTTCAGCACCGTTGCCCGCTCTGCTTCGCCGTTCGCCGGCTTGACCATGGTCGACTTCGGCTTCACCAACTTCCGTACCGGCGACTTCGACGGCGACGGCGATAGCGACCTGATCGGTTCTGCAGCCGGGGTCTCTGCCAGCGTCTACTTCCAGAGCGGCTCCGCGCCCAGGCTGATCAGCGCCAGCCCGGCAGACGACGCGCTGAACGTTTCACCTGGCGCCAACATCACCTTGACGTTCAACGAGAGTGTCACCAAGGGCAGCGGCAACATCTACATCGTGCGCACCTCGGACAACACCATCGTCCAGACCATCGATGTAACCTCTGCCAGCATCATCGGCAGCGGCAACACCTGGATCATCGACCCTTCCGATCTGGCCCAAGGTACCGCTTACGCCGTGCGTATCGACCCGAAGACGTTCGTCAATGCCGATGGCAAGGTGTACCTGGGCATCAGCAGGAACACCACGCTCAACTTCGTCACCGCCACCAGCGCCGCGCCGGTAATCGCCAACCTCAATGGCGATACCGTCACCTATGTGGAAAAAAGCTCCGGGGTGCTGCTCGACCAGAGCGGCAACGCCGTGGTCACGGATGCCGACTCCGCCCAGTTCGGCGGCGGCAACGTGCGTGTGGCGCTCACCTCGGGTGGTGTAGACAACCAGGATGTGCTGTCGATCTTCAGTACTGGCACGGCTGCCGGGCAGATCTCGACATCAGCCAACAGCGTGCTGTACAGCGGCGTGATCATCGGGACCTTCACCGGCGGCACCAGCGGCAACCCGCTGGTCGTTGCCCTCAACGCCAATGCCAGCCCCGCCGCCGTATCGGCGTTGCTGCAGAGCCTGGTGTACAACAACAGCAACACCACTGACCCGAGCAGTGGCGCGCGCACTGTCAGCGTCACCGTCACCGACGAGACCGGCACTACCAGCACAGCCGCGTCGGTTACCGTCAACGTGCTGGCGGTCGACGATGCGCCTGTCGTCACTGGCGCCGGCAGCAACCCGACATTTGTCGAACATGGCGCTGCCGTCACCGTGTTCAGTGGTATCGCGATAGACACCGTCGAGCCTGGGCAGAGCATCATAGGCCTGCAGGTGACTGTGGCCGGTGTGGCCGACGGGGCATCCGAGAAGCTGATCATCGACGGTACGGCCGTGGCCCTGGTCAGTGGCACCGCATTCACCAGCAACAACGGCCTGATTGTGCTGGTTTCAGGTACAGGTACAGTCACCCTCGACATCCTCGGCAACAATTACTCCACCGCCACCGCGCAGAGCATCATCAACAGCATTGCCTACCATAATGAGAGCAGCGCCCCGAGTGGTGCTGCGCGGGTAGTGACGTTGACCCAGGTGCGCGACAGTGGTGTGGCCACTAACGGTGGCAATAACACCTCCACGCCGAATATCGCCAGTGTGATCACCCTGCAAGCGGTCAACGACGCCCCCACCCTCAGCGGTGGCCCTTACGTGATCGCCCCGTCCACCGAAGACACCTCGAGCAACGCCGTGGTCGTTGCCAGTATCCTCGCCAGCGCGGCCTCCAATGACGTGGACACGGGTGGCGCGGCGTTTGGCATCGCCATCACTGCCACCACCGGCCGTGGCACTTGGCAGTACTCCACTGACGGCATGGCCTGGACCGATTTCGGCAGTGTTTCGGGCAGCAGTGCCTTGCTGCTGAGCGCCAGCACCCAGGTGCGTTACATCCCCGACGGCGCAAACGGCGAGAACGTCGATTTCACCTACCGCGCCTGGGACAACACCGTTGGTGGGGCGTCGGCGAACGGCATGCGCAGCACCGCCGACACCACGAGCAATGGCGGCGCGAGCGCATTTTCCACAGGCACCGCCCAGGCCACCTTGGTGGTCACATCGGTCAACGATGCACCAGTACTGACCTCGGTCAACCCGACCCTGACCGGTCTGACCGACGCCGCCACCAGCAATACCGGCGACCCGGTCAGCTCGCTGCTCGGTGGTGTCACCGATGTGGACAATGGCGCGCTCCAGGGTATCGCCGTCACGGGCATGACCAGCACCTACGGCAGGTGGCAGTACAGCACCAACGCCGGTGCCAGCTGGAACGATATCGGCAGCGCATCCGACACCGCCGCACTGCTGCTGCGCCCGGTCGATCGTGTGCGTTTCGTGCCCGATGGTGTGCATGGCGAGACCGCCACCATCGCTTACCGCGCCTGGGACCAGACCGAAGCCCAGGGCCTGCAGGGCTTGCACACGAACATCAGCAGCCTTGGCGGCAGCGGTGCGTTCTCCAGCGCCACCGATACCGCCAGTGTGCTGGTAACGGCGGTAAACGACGCACCTGTGCTTACTGGCAGCGGCGGCACTGTGAACTGGACCGAGGGCAACAATGTTACGTCTACCCCGGTAGCGATCGACAGCGGTATCGTCATCACTGACCCGGATGGCCCGGGCATCAGCTCGGCGACCGTGAGCCTGGGTGGCAACTACATCCTCGGTGAGGATACCCTGGGTTTCACCGCCAACCCGGCCACCATGGGCGACATCACCGGCAGTTTCGATGCCATGACAGGCGTGCTTACCCTGACCTCCGCTGGGGCCGCATCCCAGGCGCAGTTCCAGGAAGCATTGCGTTCGGTCACCTACAGCAACAGCTCCGACACCCCAACCCTCAGTACCCGCACGGCATTGATCACGGTTAACGACGGCGGCCTGGACTCCAACGTGGTGACCCGCAGCATCACCCTCACCGCAGTCAACGACGCACCGCTGATCAGCGCACCCAGCAATGTCACGGTAACCGAGGACAGTGCGTCGCCGATCACCGGCATCACCCTGAATGATGTCGACTCCAGCAGTGGCACGCTGACCTTGACCGTGGGCTCCGGCGCGCTCAGCGCCACCAGCGGTAGCGGTGTTACCGTTGCCGGCAGCGGGTCGGCATTGACGCTGAGCGGTAGCCTGGCGGCAATCAACAACTTCATTGCAGCCGGCAGCCTCAAGTACACAACGGCGTTGAACGCCAACACCAGCGTTACCCTTGGCCTGAGCGTGGACACCGCCAGCGTCGGCACCGACACGCGCAGCCTGACCCTCGACGTGGCACCGGTGAACGACTCGCCGACCATCAGTGGTCCGGTTAGCATCAATGTCACCGAGGACGTGCCCAAATCCCTGGCCGGTGTCACCTTTGGCGATGTCGACGCCGGCACCGGCAGCGTCCGGGTGGTGTTCAGCGTGGCCAGCGGCAATGGCACCTTCACGGCTACCAGCAGCAGCGGGGTCACCGTCAGCGCCAATGGCAGCAACGCCATCACACTGGAAGGTACCGTCGCCGACATCAATACCCTGGTCAGCAACGGTCGACTGACCTTCCTGGGCGCGCCGAACGCGACCGGGGTCAAGACCATGTCGATCTCGATCAACGATAACGGCAACACCGGAAGTGGTGGTGCACTGCAGGTCAACGCCAACATCGCGCTGGTGATTGCGGCGGTCAACGATGCGCCAGTCAACAACCTCCCCGTCGCCCAGACCGTGCAGCAGGACGGCGCGCTGGTGTTCAACAACGCCAATGGCAACCTGATCAGCATTACCGACGTGGATATCGGCGGCAACGTCATGCAGCTGGCCCTGACGGCCAGCAACGGGCTGATGACCCTTGGTTCGCTCGCAGGGCTGACCTTCAGCCTCGGCGACGGCGCCAGCGACAGTGCAATGACGTTCAGCGGTACGCTGGCGGCCATCAATACCGCGTTGAACGGCCTGACGTTCACGCCGCAGCCCGGCTTCAACGGCGTCGGCTCCATCACTTTCGAAAGCAACGACCAGGGATACAGCGGCAGTGGCGGTATCAAGAGCGACGTAGACACGCTGTCGATCACCATTGCGCCAGCCAACCCGGCGGTCACGAGCGTGGCGGCGGGGTTTGGCGACGGCACATACAAAGTTGGCGACCAGATCGACATCCTGGTCAACTTCGACAGCGCAGTGGTGGTCGACCAGAGCGGCGGAAGCCCGACCCTGCTGCTGGAAACCGGTGCCATCGATCGCCAGGCGGCGTATATCGGTGGCTCGGGCAGCAACCAACTGGTGTTCCGCTACACCGTACAAGCCGGGGACGTCAGCGCCGACCTCGACTACGCCAGCACTGCCGCGCTGGCGCTGAACGGCTCGACCCTGCAGGGCACCAGCGGTCATGTGGCGATACTGACCCTGCCGGCCGTCGGTGGCGCCGATTCGCTGGCTGGTCAGCAGGCCATCATCGTCGACGGTGTGGCCCCGAGTATCACCAACGTGGTGCTGCCAGCAGATGCCACCTATCGTCTGGGGGATGCCCTGAGGTTCACGGTCAACTTCAGCGAGGCGGTGGTCGTGAACACTGCTGGCGGCACCCCACGCATTCAAGTGACCCTGGATACGGGCGGTATTGCATACGCCGATTACCTGGCTGGCAGCGGCACCAGCGCCCTGGAGTTTGCCCTGGTGGTCGCCGCCGGCCAGCTGGATGCCAATGGCATTACCGTGGCTGGCGGCATCGAGCTCAATGGCGGCAGCTTGACCGACCTGGCTGGTAATGCCAGCGATACGGCCTTTACCGCTGGCAACAGCAGCGGCGTACTGGTAGATGGCGTGGTGCCGGGCGTGGCCAATGTGCTGGTGCCGGCAAGCGGCAGCTACAAGGCCGGCGATGTGCTGAGCTTTACCGTCAACACCAGCGAAGTGGTGTTCGTCGGCGGTTCACCGCGCTTGGCCCTGGAGGTGGGTGGGGTTGCCCAGTACGCCACGCTGGTAGCGGGCAACGGTAGTTCCAGCCTGGTGTTCCAGTACACGGTGCAGGCGGGTGATACCGACGCCAACGGCATCAGCATCACCAGCCTGGACTCTGCCGGCGGCAGCATCACCGATGCGGCTGGCAATGCCATGCAACTGGCGTTGAATAACGTCGGCAGTACGGCGGGCGTGTGGATCGATACCCAGGCGCCGGCTGTAGTCGCCATGCTGCGCAGCACGCCCTCGCCAACAGGTGGCGAAGTGGTGCAGTTTGCCGTCACATTCAGTGAAGAGGTTTCCGGGGTAGACCTGGCTGACTTCGCGCTGGTACTGACCGGCAGCGCCAATGGCACCATCACCGACATCTACAACCTGAACAACGCCAGCTACATCGTGACGGTCAGCGGTGTGACGGGTGCTGGCACCCTTGGGTTGGGCATGAATGCAGCCGGCACCGGGATTGTCGATGGGGCTGGGAATGCCATCTCGGGCGGGTTTGTCGGGGAAGCCTACACGGTCGACCGCGTGGCACCTGCGGTGATCAGTGTCGATGTGCCTGCCGATGGCAGCTACGTGGCCGGCCAGAATCTGGACTTCACCGTCAACCTGGGCGAGGCCACGGTGGTCGACACCACGGGTGGCACGCCGCGTATCGAGGTCACGCTCGATAATGGTGAAGTCGCCTACGCAACGTACGTGTCCGGTTCCGGCAGCACTGCGCTGGTATTCCGCCTGAGCGTGGTCACCGGCCAGGTCGATAGCGACGGCATCACCCTGGGCAACGCCATTCAACTGAACGGCGGCACCTTGCGCGATGCGGTCGGCAACGACACCACCCTGGCCTTGAACAACGTCGGCGACACCAGGGGCGTGCAGGTGGATGCTGTAGTGCCGGTGGTCGACAGCGTGGGCTTGCCGCAAGACGGTAGCTATAAGGCGGGTGACGTCCTGACGTTCACCGTCAATGCCAGTGAAGGTGTTGTGGTCGATACTACGGGCGGCACGCCGCGCCTGGCGCTGACCGTGGGCGGTGTCACCCGTTATGCCAGCTATGTATCTGGTGCGGGCAATGGCGCGCTGGTGTTCGAGTACACCGTGCAAGCTGGTGACAACGATGCCGACGGCATCGCAGTGGCCGGCAGCATCGATCTCAACGGCGGCAGCATCAAGGACCCTGCGGGTAATGACCTGGCCCTGTCGCTGGGCGCTGTCGGCAGTACCGCTGGCGTATTGGTGGACAGCGTGGTGCCGGGCGTGACCAGCATCGTGCGCGCCGATGCCACGCCCACCAATGGCAGCTCGATCAGCTACACCGTTACCTTCAGCGAAGATGTCAGCGGTGTGGACGCCAGCGACTTCACCGTCAGCTATGACGGAACTGCGGGCGGTAGCCTCGCCAGCGTGACCCAGGTCGACGGCAGGACCTACACCGTAGTGATCGACAACCTCACGGGTGAGGGCGATATCACGCTGGCCCTGAACGGCAGTGGGACGGGCATCGCTGATGCAGCAGGCAATGCCGTGGGTGCGGGACTGACCGGTGAAACCTACTCAGTGGACCGCACTTCACCGTCGGTTACCAGCGTCAGCGTGCCGGCCAACGGCAGTTATGTGGCCGGGCAAAACCTGGACTTCACCGTCAACTTGAGCGAAGCGACCCTGGTCGATACCAGCGCTGGTACGCCGCGTATCGAGGTCACACTCGATAATGGTGAAGTCGCCTACGCAACGTACGTGTCCGGTTCCGGCAGCACTGCGCTGGTATTCCGCCTGAGCGTGGTCA
>NZ_BLJG01000045.1 GCF_009932375.1 Pseudomonas juntendi | reverse complement strand
GGTCGGCCAGGCGCCCGGCCCAGTTGGCCGACAGTGCACCGGCTGCACCCGCCAGGCCGAACAGGCCGATCACCGCATCTGAATAATGGTAAGGAGGGTTTGCCAGCAGAAATGCCAACGGTGTCCAGAACAGGGCGAACAAACTGAATGCCAGCAGGCCCAGCAGCGAGCGCAGGCGCAGTACCGGCTCTTCCAGGAACAGGCGGAACACCGAGCCGATCAGCGCCGGGTACTTCAGCCCGGCATGGCTGTGGTGTTGCGGCAGGCTGCGGTACAGCGCCACGGCGGTGATCGCCATCAGCACGGCGGCCAGCACATAGATGCTGCGCCAGCCGCCCAGTTCGGCCATGAAGCCGGCCGCGGTGCGCGCCAGCAGAATGCCCAGCAGCAGCCCGCTCATCAGTGTGCCGACCGCACGGCCGCGCTGCTGCGGCTCGCTCAGCGAGGCAGCCATGGGCACCAATATTTGTGCCACTACCGAGAACAGGCCGGTCAACGCCGTACCGAGGATCAGCCATGGCAGGCCAGGGGCACAGGCGCTGATGACCAGGCCGAGGGTGGCGATGACGGTCATCACGGTAATCAGCCGACGCTGCTCGAACAGGTCGCCTAGCGGTGCCAGCAGCAACAGGCCGGCGCCATAGCTGAGCTGCGCGGCAATCACGATGCTGCCGGCGCTGGCGGTGCTCAGGCCGAATTGCTGGGCAATGCTGTGCAACAGCGGCTGGGCATAGTAGTTGCTGGCCACGGCCAGGCCGGTGGCGGTGGCCATCAGCAGGATCAGGGTGCGGCTGAGAGTAGGGGCGGGCATGTGTTTCTCGTAGCGGGCAGGAGCAAGAGGGGGATTATCGGCAAGCACAGGGCACGGCGCCAATGCATTTGCCGGGGCAGGGGCGGGTGGCGCTCGATCTACAGGGTGCCACCACACCAACGGCGCAATCAGGCGGCAAAGCCACCGTCCACCGTCAAGCTGGCCCCCGTGACATAGCCCGCCTCAGGGCCGGCCAGGTAGGCCACGAAGCTGGCAATCTCGTCCGCTTCGCCATATCGCCCAATTGCCATCAGTGGGATCAGGCTTTCGGCGAATTCGCCGCTGGCCGGGTTCATGTCGGTGTCCACCGGCCCTGGTTGCACGTTGTTCACGGTAATGCCCTGCGGCCCCAGGTCGCGCGCCATGCCGCGGGTCAGGCCGACCAGCGCCGACTTGCTCATGGCATAAGGCGCGCCGCCGGCAAATGGCATGCGCTCGGCATTGGTGCTGCCAATGTTGATGATGCGCCCGCCCTGGCCCATGTACCGCGCCGCTGCCTGGCTGGCGACAAAGACACTGCGTACGTTCACCGCCAAGGTGCGGTCGAAATCGGCGAGGTCGAATTCGGTCAGCGGCGCGACCGTCAGTACCCCGGCATTGTTGACCAGGATATCCAGCCGGCCGAAGGCCTTCACGGTGTCATCCACGGCCAGCTGCACGGCGGCGGCATCGGCGCTGTCGGCGCGCAGGGCCAGGGCCTTGCCGCCGTTGTCGCCGATTTCCCGTGCCAGGTCTTCTGCCGGCCCGGCAGAGCTGACATAGGTGAAGGCCACTTGCGCACCCTCGCGGGCCAGGCGCCGCACGATAGCCGCGCCAATACCCCGGGAACCGCCCTGTACCAGGGCCACCTTGCCTTCGAGTGTAAGTTGCTTGGACATGCTGATCTCCTGCTGTGAGCCAGGCTGGAATGCCTTGGATAGGCGCAGTATCGGCGCTCGATTACCTGCTGATAAGATGGCAATCACTATAAGCAGAGTAAACCTTTGGTTGCCAATCATGGCCATGGAATCGTTCAACGCGTTGGAATGCTTCATCCGCAGTGCCGAGGTGGGCAGCTTTGCCGAAGCGGCCAGGCGCTTGCGCATTACGCCCGCTGCCGTGGGCAAACACGTTGCGCAGTTGGAGGCGCGCCTGGGGGTGCGGTTGTTCCAGCGTAGTACCCGCAAGCTGACCTTGACCGAAGCAGGGCAGCGTTTTCTTGGCGAGGTGAGCGACAGCTTTCACACCATCCAGTATGCGGTGGCCAACCTGGCCAGTGCCGAAGGGCAACCGGCCGGGCTGCTGCGGGTCAGCATGGGCACGGTGTTCGGGCGTTTGTACGTGCTGCCCTTGCTGGGCGAATTTCTGCGCCGCTACCCCGCCATTACCCCGGACTGGCATTTCGATAACCGCCAGGTCGACCTGATCGGCCAGGGCTTCGACGCGGCCATTGGTGGTGGTTTTGAACTGCCGCCGGGGGTGGTGGCGCGCAAGTTGACCCCGGCGCACCGGGTGCTGGTGGCCGCGCCGTCGTACCTGCAGCGGCATGCGCAGATCGATGAGCCGCACGTGTTGAAGCGCCATGACGGCATTCTGATCCGCTCGCCGCAGACCGGGCGGGTACGCTCGTGGCCGTTGACCAGCCGCTGGCAGGTACAGCAGCCATTGCTGTTGCGCCAGGCCATGACCATGAGCGATTCGGACGCTGCCTGCGCGGTGGCCGAGCAGGGGCTGGGGATTGCGCTGGTGAGTTTGCCGTTCGCGGTGCCCTACCTGCAGGCCGGTCGGTTGCAGCGGGTGTTGCCGGATTGGTATGTGGACGATGGGCATATCAGCCTGTATTTCGCCGAGCACAAGCTGTTGCCGGGCAAGACCCGTGCGTTCGTCGATTTCATCGTCGAGCAGTTCGCCGAGCAGGGCCTGGCGGGGCGTTTCGATGCCCTGCACCGTTTGTAGGCGTGCGCGGCCTGTTCAGGCAACATCCACGACGAACAGTACCTGCGCCCCCAGGCTCACCTCATCATCCACCCGCTTACCCAGCAACACTTGCCCCAGCGGCGAGCGCGGGGTGATCACTGTCACCAGCCCGTCTGCTGCGGCAATCTTCAGGCCGGCAGCCTCAGGCCCCAGAAACACCCGACGTTGTTCGCCGGCCTCATCCTCCAGGGTCACCAGGTTGCTCACCTGCACCCCGCGCGCCGGGTCGTAGTCGCGCAGCAGCAGTTGCTGGTAAATCAGCAGCGCCTGGCGGATTTGCGCACTGCGTCGGGCTTGCCCGGTGGCCAGGTACGAGGCCTCCAGGCCCAGGGTGTCGTACTTGTTCTCGGCGATGTTCTCTTCCGCCGTGGCGGCTTCATAGGCGGTTTGGGCCGCACGGGTCAGCACGTCCAGGTCATGTTCCAGGGTGGCGACGATCTGTGCCAGCAGGTGGGGCTTGCGCGTGGTCAATAACAGAACTCCAGCACGTTGGCCTGGCTTTTGTCGGTAGGTGCAGTGCGATTCTGTTGCAGCCAGAACTGGCACTTGGGGCTGTTCAGGTTGCGCGGGTTGCCCTGCGCAGCCTCAGCGGCCTGTTGTTGTTCCTGTTGCTGCAGCATGTGCTTGTAGCGCTCGAACATTTCAGCTTGCGCGTCGGCCGGTTGCACCGGTGCCGGTGCCACGGCCGGGGCCGCGGCTTGTTGCTCGGGCGGGAGCGGCCACAGTTGCTGCGCCAGCCACAGGCTAAGGGCAATCGCCATTGCGCCAAGCCATAGGCCCAAAGCCACGCACAGTATCAACTGCAACGGCTTCAGGGTGATGGTCAGTTCACGGCGGCGGGGCATGGCGGCCTCCTTGGCAAAATGGGCGGGGTGCATTGTCGCATGCTGTCGGGCAGAATCCGCGTTTTTACGCAAGTTAAAGGGAACGGCGCATGAAAGCCACCTGGGACATCTTCTGCAGCGTGGTCGACAACTACGGCGATATCGGCGTGACCTGGCGCCTGGCCCGGCAGTTGGTGGCCGAGCATGGCCTGGCGGTGCGCCTATGGGTGGATGATCTCAACGCCTTCACGCCCATGTGCCCCGGCGCCGACGCCAACGCGGCGCAGCAGTGGCAGCAGGGCGTGGACGTACGCCAGTGGCCGGCGGCCTGGTTGCCGGTAGCGCCTGCCGATGTGGTGATCGGTGCCTTCGCCTGCCAGTTGCCAGCGACTTATGTCGAGGCCATGCGGATTTGCCCCCGGCCACCCCTGTGGTTGAACCTTGAATACCTCAGTGCCGAGGATTGGGTAGCGGGTTGCCATGGTCTGCCGTCGCCGCAGGCAAATGGCTTGCGCAAAGTGTTCTTCTTCCCCGGCTTCACCGAAAACACCGGTGGCCTGCTGCGCGAGGCTGAGCTGCTGGCCCGGCGCGACGCGTTGCAACAGTCGGCTGCTGCCCGGCAGGCGTTCCTGCAGGGGTTGGCTGTAAGCCCAGCGCCTGGAACGCTGCTGATCAGCCTGTTCGCTTATGAAAACCCGCAACTGGGCAACTGGCTCGAGGCCTTGGCTACCGGTGACCAGGCCTGCCACCTGCTGGTGCCGCAAGGCCGTGTGGTCGCCGGCCTCAGCCACTGGCTCGGCGAGGCGCCGCTGCAGGTCGGGCAGGTGCGCACGCGTGGTGCGCTGACCGTGCAGGTGTTGCCGTTCGTCAGCCAGGATGATTTCGACCGGCTGCTGTGGTGCTGCGACTTCAATGCGGTGCGGGGCGAGGATTCGTTCGTGCGGGCGCAGTGGGCCGGGCAGCCCATGCTGTGGCACATCTACGTGCAGGACGAGAATGCTCACTGGGAAAAGCTCGAAGCGTTTCTGGCGCTTCATCGACGCGGCTTGTCAACCGATGCCGGCGCCGCGTTGCTGGGCCTGTGGCGGGCCTGGAACATGGACCAGGACATGGGCCAGGCCTGGCAGGCAGCCCGCCGGCATTGGCCGGAATTGCAGCAGCACGCCCGGTGCTGGGCGGCGCAACAGGCCGCTCAGCCGGACCTTGCCACGGCGCTAGTACACTTTTATGGAAATTCGCTATGATATGCGGCCTCGATTTTTATAAATCCATCCAGATTCGGATACTTCGTAATGAAAACTGGTAAAGAACTGAAACCCGGTACCGTGCTGCGCATCGACAACGACCCGTGGCTGGTTCAAAAAGCTGAGTTCACCAAGTCGGGCCGTAACAGCGCGATCATGAAGACCAAGCTTAAGAACCTGCTGACCGGCTATAAGACCGAAACCGTATACGGTGCAGACGACAAGCTGGACGACGTGATCCTGGACCGCAAAGAAGCGACCCTGTCGTTCATCAGCGGTGATTCGTACACCTTCATGGACACCAGCGACTACACCATGTACGAGCTGAACGAAGAAGACATCGAAGCTGTTCTGCCTTACATCGAAGAAGGCATGGAAGACGTCTGCGAAGCCGTGTTCTTCGAAGGCCGCCTGGTATCGGTTGAACTGCCGACCACCATCAGCCGTCAGGTTGTCTACACCGAGAACGCTGCGCGCGGCGACACCTCGGGCAAGGTCATGAAGCCTGCCAAGCTGAAGAACGGTACCGAGATCCAGGTTGCCGACTTCATCCAGATCGACGAGTGGATCGACATCGACACCCGCGACAACAGCTTCAAGGGCCGTTCCAAGAAGTAATGCTTCTTGCGTAAGGCAAAAACCCGGCTTCGGCCGGGTTTTTTTGTGGT
>NZ_BLJG01000044.1 GCF_009932375.1 Pseudomonas juntendi | reverse complement strand
AAGTAATTCGGGGCCGCTTTGCGACCTTCGCGGGCACGCCCGCTCCCACAGGGGATCGCGCATTTCTTGAGTTCAGCACCCTGTGGGAGCGGGCGTGCCCGCGAAGGGCTGCAAAGCAGCCCCATTAACGCTTAACTGACAGGCATTACCCATGCGGGCGCCTGAAGACAGCGACGCCGGGGAGCAGTGCCGGCGCCGCTGTTGCGACTCAATCCTTGGCCACCTCACGGGCCTTCTCTTGCGCCTTGCGCTCGCGCTCGGCCACGGCCTGCTGCTTGTCGCCGTGCAGGCGCTGCTGGTCTTCGCGGAACGCTTGCCAGAACTGCCTGGAGCGCTCCGCACCGCCCTCGGCGTAGACACTGGCGCTGCCCAGGGCAAGGGTGGCCAACAGTAGATATTTGGTCAGGTTCATCGGGGTTGCCTCGTGGTAGCCGATCAGTCAGGCCATGGTCGCAGAGGCTGGCTAACAGCAAGGTGAGGCGCGGATTACAGTCCTGCAATGTGCCGGCGCAATCGCCATGCCGGCGCCGCAACGGACAGCCAGATAACACCCGCATTACAAATCCGTTATCTACGCCTCGGCCGCTAACGCATGCCGTAACATCCTGCGCCTTGACCCTGATGTCACTACAGGGTCGAGAATCGCCCCCTTTTCACCACACCGAGCCAACCCATGCGCCTACTGATCATCGAGGACGAGCTGCGTACCGCCGATTACCTGCAGCAAGGGCTGCGCGAAAACGGCTATGTGGTCGACTGCGCCCATACCGGCACCGACGGCCTGCACCTGGCACGCCAGCACCCGTACGACCTGGTCATCCTCGACGTCAACCTGCCCGAGCTCGATGGCTGGACCGTGCTTCAGCGCCTGCGTGCCGAATCGGCCACGCGCATCATGATGCTGACCGCCCATGGCCGCCTGGCCGACCGGGTAAAGGGCCTGGACCTGGGCGCCGATGACTACCTGCTCAAACCCTTTGAATTCCCTGAACTGCTGGCGCGCATTCGCAGCCTGCTACGCCGCAACGACCAGCAACTGCAACCCAGTACCCTGCGGGTCGCCGACCTTGAGCTGGACCCGGGCCGCCACCGCGCCTATCGCGCCGGGCAACGCATCGACCTGACCGCCAAGGAGTTCGCCCTGCTCCACCTGCTGATGCGCCAAACCGGTGAAGTGCTGTCGCGCACGCAGATCATCTCACTGGTATGGGACATGAATTTCGATTGCGACACCAATGTGGTGGAGGTCTCGATCCGGCGCCTGCGCGCCAAGATCGACGACCCGTTCGACACCAAACTGATCCATACCCTGCGCGGTGTCGGTTACGTGCTGGAGGCGCGTTTTTGAAGACTACCAGCCTCTCTTTGCGCCTGGGCCTTAGCGTCACGCTGATGGGCGCTGCGCTGGTGTTGTTGCTGGCCTGCCTGGCCGTGTTCGCCCTGGATCACGAGCTGGACAGCCGCGCACGCAAGGACCTGGCGCGCAAGATGCTGCAGGTCGAGCACAACCTGCGCGTCGATCTGCGCAGCGAGGACCTGGGCACCAGGGCCCACCCCCTGCTCGACCTGGTAATGGGCCACGACAACCTCAGCCTCAGCGTACTGGCGCAGGAAAGCCGCCACCCGCACCTGCTCAGCCTGGGGCCGGCACTGGACTCGCGCGTCGCTGAGCTGCCCACCGACGAACGCCTGGCCTTTCACGCCTGGCGCGACAGCAGCGGCAACCAGATCCTGACCGTCAGCCGGTTGATGCGCCTGCGTGACAACACCCCAGTCAAGGTGCTGATGTCGCTCAACCGCGCCGACGATAACGCCCTGTTGCAGGCCTACCTGCACTCAACCCTGCTGGCGCTGCCGCTGCTGCTGCTGCTGATTGGCGCGGGGGCCTGGTGGCTGATGCAGCGCGGCCTCAAGCCCCTGCGACATTTTCGGCGCATCGCTGGCCAGGTTTCGGCCCAGGACCTGCAGCATCGCCTGCCCGCCAGCGGCCTGCCACTGGAACTGGCTGAACTCGCGCGCAGCATCAACGTGATGCTCGACCGCCTTGACCAGGGTGTCAGCCAGCTCGCGCAGTTCTCCGACGACTTGGCGCACGAACTGCGTACCCCCTTGAGCAACCTGATGGGCAAGGCCCAGGTGACCCTGGCGCGCGAACGGGAGAACGCCAACTACCGGGAGGTGCTGGAAGACAGTATCGAGGAGCTGACCCGGCTCAACCGCATCATCAATGACATGCTGTTTCTTGCCCAGGTCAGCCAACCGCAAACCCAGGTGGCGCTCAAGCCCTTGGCGTTGGCCGACGAGACTGCCCGGGTAATCGAGCTGTTCGCCTTCAGTGCCGAGCTCAAAGGCGTAGCGCTGCGGGTGCAGGGTTGGGGCACGGCGTTGGGCGACCGGTTGATGGTTCAACGGGCGCTGTCGAACCTGTTGAGCAATGCCATACGGCACAGCCCTGAGGGTGAACCGGTCGACTTGCATATCCAGCGTACAGGCAACGAAATACGGCTATCTGTGCAGAACCGTGGCCCAGGCATCGCTGCGGCTGAGCAGCCACAGCTGTTCCAACGCTTTTACCGGGTGGGTTCGGGGCGCTCGCGGTTGGAGGGCGGGACCGGCTTGGGGCTGGCGATCGTCAAATCGATCATGCAACTGCACGGGGGGCGGGTTGAGGTGACCAGCAGCCCATTGGGGCCGACCCGCTTCACGCTGGTGTTTCCTGCCGAGTGATCGGCCGCCTGTACCCGCGAATAGGCTGGTACAGGCAACTGACAGATCAGCGCGAAGCCGCGACGATCAGGGCCTTCATCTCGGCCACAGCAGCCTTGAAGCCCACGAACAGGGCATGCGCCACCAATGCGTGGCCAATGTTCAGCTCATTGATACCCTTGATCGCCGCCACAGCCTCGACGTTGTGGTAATGCAGGCCATGGCCGGCATTGACGATCAGCCCCTGACCCACGCCAAACGCCACACCGTCGACAATGCGCCGCAGCTCATCGGCCACCTCGCCCGGGGTTTGCGCATCGGCATAGCGCCCGGTGTGCAGCTCGATGGCGGGAGCGCCGACCCGGCGTGAGGCCTCGATCTGCCGCTCGTCAGCATCGATGAACAGCGACACTTCGGCGCCAGTGCGCGCCAGGCGTTCGACCGCCGCCTTGATCCGTGCCTCCTGCCCCGCCACGTCCAGGCCACCTTCGGTGGTCAGCTCCTGACGGGTTTCAGGCACCAGGCAAATGTGCGCCGGGCGAATCTTCTCGGCAAAGGCCATCATCTCTTCGGTGACGCCCATTTCGAAGTTCATGCGCGTCTGCAGCACGTCCTTGAGCAGCACCACGTCGCGCTCCTGAATGTGCCGGCGATCTTCGCGCAGGTGCACGGTAATGCCGTCGGCGCCTGCTTCCTCGGCATCCAGGGCAGCCTTGACCGGGTCAGGGTAACGCGTGCCGCGGGCCTGGCGCAGGGTTGCCACGTGGTCGATGTTGACGCCAAGAAGCATGCGGTTGCTGTGAGTCACGAAAGGCTCTCCTGAAGATTGAGGCCCACAGCATACGTCGTGATCAGCGCTTGCGAAACAGTTCCCGGCTGACCAGTGGCTTGCCGCCCAGGTGAACGGCCAGGGCCTGGCGCATCAGGCGCTTGGCGGCGAGCAAGGCACCGTCCGCGCTCCAATCGGCTTGCGCCAGGGCCAGCAGCTCGGTGCCGCGGAACAAGCCAGGTTGCGCCAGCTCGACCCGTTCCAGGCCTGCGTCCACGCGCAAGCGGTACAGGCCATCGGCGGCAATGGGGTGGTCGTTGACGTCCTGGCTCAGGGAAAACGCGTAACCAAGCTCATCGAGCAGCCGCCATTCGAACGAACGCAGCAGCGGCTCCAGCGGACGCCCCTCGGCCAAGGCCTGCAGGGTGAGTGTGTAGTGCTCGAAAAGGGCCACGGATGGCGCCTCGGCAGGCAGCAGGCGCATCAGCAACTCGTTGAGGTACAGCCCGCTGAACAGTGCATCGCCATGCAACCAGGCGGCGATGCCGGCGCTGTCCATGCGACCGACATTCTTCAGCTCGCCACGCCCGCGCAGTTCGAGCTCCAGCGGCACGAACGGCCGTACCAGGCTGCCACCCTTGCCGCGCGCACGGCGCAGTACCGCGCGCATGCGGCCCTGCGGGGTGAAAAAGTCCACCAGCGCACTGGTTTCCTTGTAGGCGCGGCTGTGCAGCACATAGGCTGGCTGGCCGACAGGTTGTTCCATGGGAGATCACTCGTTCCCTGTAGCCAGGAAAACCGCACAGTGGGGCGGCTGTGCGGCCCATCGCCGGCAAGCCACACACCGACCGCTTCGCACCCAGGGCTTGTGCAGCACCTGTGGCAGCTGGCTTGCCAGCGATGGGCCGCACCGCGGCCCCAACAGTATTGCTTACAGGTCGCCGTAACCCAGTGAACGCAATGCGCGCTCATCGTCGGACCAGCCACCTTTCACCTTGACCCACAGGTTGAGCATGACCTTGGAGTCGAACAGCACTTCCATGTCTTTGCGCGCCTCGGAGCCGATGCGCTTGATGCGCTCGCCCTTGTCGCCAATGATGATCTTTTTCTGGCCATCGCGCTCAACCAGGATCAGCGCGTGGATGTGCAGCACGTGCCCCTGCTGCTTGAATTCCTCGATCTCCACGGTGATCTGGTAAGGCAACTCGGCCCCCAGCTGGCGCATGATCTTCTCGCGCACCAGTTCGGCCGCCAGGAAACGGCTGCTGCGGTCGGTGATCTGGTCTTCCGGGAAGAAGTGGTCATTTTCCGGCAGGTGCTTGGCGATCTGCGCTTCCAGCGCCTCGAGGTTATGGCCCTGCTGCGCAGAAATCGGCATCACCTCGGCGTTCGGCAATTGCTCCTGCAGCCATTGCAGGTGCGGAATCAGCTCGGCCTTCTCTTCCATGCGGTCGGTCTTGTTGACTGCGATGATCAGCGGCCCGGTCACGTACTGCACGCGCTCCAGCACCAGTTGGTCCTCGTCGGTCCACTTGGTACGGTCGACCACGAAGATCACCACGTCGACGTCTTTCAGGGCCGCCGAAGCATTGCGGTTCATGTAGCGGTTCAGGGCCTTGTCGTTGGCCTTGTGCATGCCAGGGGTATCGACGTAGATCGCCTGCACATCACCTTCGGTCTTGATGCCGAGCATGTTGTGGCGGGTGGTCTGCGGCTTGCGCGAGGTAATCGCCAGCTTCTGGCCGAGGATGTGGTTGAGCAGGGTCGACTTGCCCACGTTAGGGCGGCCGACAATGGCTACATAGCCGCAGCGGGTCGGGTTGCTATCAGTCATTGCCATTCTCCACGCCCAGGGCGATCAGTGCAGACGCAGCGGCAACTTGCTCGGCAATACGCCGGCTAACGCCTTGGCCACGGCTCTTGTTGTTCAGCAGCACCACTTCGCATTCGACGAAGAAGGTGCGGCAGTGCGGCTCGCCCTGGATATCCACCACTTCGTAACGCGGCAGCTCGCAGCTGCGCGACTGCAGGAACTCTTGCAGCCGGGTTTTCGGGTCCTTGTTGGTGTCGACCAGGGTCAGGCCCTCGAACTCATTGGCCAGCCAGGCCAGCACGCGCTCGCGGGCGGTTTCCATGTCGGCGTCCAGGTAAATGGCGCCAATCAGTGCTTCCAGCGCATCGGCAAGGATCGACTCGCGGCGAAAACCACCGCTCTTGAGCTCGCCGGACCCCAGGCGCAGGTACTCACCAAGGTCGAAGCCACGGGCCAGGCGGGCCAGGGTTTCGCCCTTGACCAGCCGCGCCCGCAGGCGCGACAGCTGGCCTTCGCGGGCCTGCGGAAAACGCTCGAACAGCGCTTCACCGGCGACGAAGTTGAGAATGGCGTCACCCAGGAACTCCAGGCGCTCGTTGTTGCGCCCGGCGTAACTGCGATGGGTCAGCGCCAGGAGCATCTGGTCCTGGTTCTTGAAGGTGTAGCCGAGCTTTCGCTCCAGACGGGCAAGGGAAGCACTCATGCGGCCACCCGTTGGTTATTTAACGCGTTGTTCAAATCAACATCCTGAAAGACTGTTTGGCTGTGGCCCGCCGCGCGATGTGCGGCGAATCTCCCGATCCCTGAGAACACAGCCTATGTCAGAAATGCATTCGGCGCTGTCTGCTGGACAGCGCCGATGGGTATCAATGGATCAAACCGACCCGCGACAGGTTGGGCAGGTGGCTGAGCTTGGGTTCCGGCCAGCTCATCCATACCGCGAAGGCCTTGCCGACGATGTTCCGGTCCGGAACCATGCCGTGCAGCTCCTTGGGAATGTTCGGGTCATCCCAGAAGCGGCTGTCGTTGGAGTTGTCGCGGTTGTCGCCCATCATGAAGTAGTGGCCTGCCGGCACGGTCCATTGCTGGTCCGGCGGCATGCGATAGCGGCTCATTTCCTTGCGGATCAGGTGTTCGGTCTCGCCCAGCTTTTCCTTGTACAGCGTGGCGCTGCCCAAGGTGCCCGGCTCGCTACCTACCAGCTGTTCGGCAACCGGCTGCCCGTTGACGAACAGGCGCTTGTCGTTGGTGTAACGCACCACGTCGCCTGGCAGGCCGACCACACGCTTGATGTAGTTGACGTTCGGGTCGCTCGGGTAACGGAACACCATGACGTCGCCGCGCTGCGGGTCACCCACCTCGATGACCTTCTTGTCGATCACCGGCAGGCGAATGCCATAGGAGAACTTGTTCACCAGGATGAAATCGCCCACTTCCAGAGTGGGTTTCATCGACCCCGAAGGGATCTGGAACGGCTCGACCAGGAACGAGCGCAGTACCAGTACGATGAACAGCACCGGGAAGAACGACTTGCCGTACTCGACCAGCAACGGTTCCTTGTTCAGGCGCTCGACCACCGCCATTTCAGGCTGGCTTACGCTGCCCTGATAGTTGGCAATTGCCGCACGCCGGCGCGGGGCCAGGAACAGCAAGTCGATCAAGCCCAGCAAACCGCAGACGAATACGGCAATGACCAGCAACAGCGGGAAATTTAGCGACATAGGACCTAGCTATCCAACCTGAGCACGGCGAGGAAGGCTTCCTGTGGAATTTCCACGTTGCCCACCTGTTTCATGCGTTTCTTACCGGCCTTCTGCTTCTCCAGCAGTTTCTTCTTACGGCTGACGTCACCACCGTAGCACTTGGCCAGTACGTTCTTTCTGAGCGCCTTGACGGTTGTCCGGGCAATGATCTGGCCGCCAATGGCTGCCTGGATCGCCACGTCGAACATCTGCCGAGGGATCAGTTCCTTCATCTTCTCGGTCAACGCACGGCCTTTGTAGGCCGCGTTGTCGCGGTGCACGATCAATGCCAGGGCATCGACCTTGTCGCCGTTGATCAGCACGTCCAGCTTGACCAGGTTGGCCGACTGGTAGCGATCAAAATGGTAATCCAGCGAAGCATAGCCGCGGCTGGTGGATTTGAGGCGGTCGAAGAAGTCCAGCACCACTTCGTTCATCGGCATGTCATAGCGCACCTGCACCTGGCTGCCGAGGAACTGCATGTCGCGCTGCACGCCACGCTTCTCGATGCACAAGGTGATCACGTTACCCAGGTGCTCCTGCGGCACCAGAATGGTCGCGGTCACGATCGGCTCGCGGAAGTCGGCCACGGCTGAAACATCCGGGAGCTTGGACGGGTTGTCGACGACAATAGTTTCGCCGGTTTTCAACTCCAGCTCGTAGATCACGCTGGGTGCGGTGGTGATCAGGTCCAGGTCGTACTCGCGCTCCAGGCGCTCCTGGATGATCTCCATGTGCAGCATGCCGAGGAAGCCGCAACGGAAACCGAAGCCCAGTGCATCGGAGCTTTCCGGCATGTACTGCAGCGACGAATCGTTCAGGGTGAGCTTCTGCAGGGCGTCGCGGAAGTCTTCGAAGTCGTCGGAGCTGACCGGGAACAGGCCTGCGTAGACCTGCGGCTGGATTTTCTTGAAGCCTGGCAGCACTTCGACCTCGGGGGTCGAGGACAAGGTCAGGGTGTCGCCTACCGGGGCACCGTGAATGTCCTTGATGCTGGCGATGATGAAGCCCACTTCACCGGCTTTCAGGTCGGCGGTCTGGGTGTGTTTCGGGGTGAACACCCCCACGCTGTCGACCAGGTGCACCTTGCCGGTGGACTTGACCAGGATCTTGTCGCCCTTCTTGACGCGCCCCTGGCGCACGCGCACCAGCGAGACCACACCCAGGTAGTTGTCGAACCAGGAATCGATGATCAGCGCTTGCAGCGGCGCATCGATTTCGCCCTCGGGTGCCGGGATCGAGTGCACCAGGCGCTCGAGCACCTCGTCCACGCCCATGCCGCTCTTGGCACTGCAGGCCACGGCGTCAGTGGCGTCGATACCGATGATTTTCTCGATTTCGTCCTTGACGCGGTCCGGGTCGGCCTGGGGCAGGTCCATCTTGTTGAGGACCGGCATGACCTCCAGGCCCTGCTCGATGGCGGTGTAGCAGTTGGCTACCGACTGGGCCTCTACACCCTGGCCGGCGTCGACCACCAGCAGTGCGCCTTCACAGGCTGCCAGCGAGCGCGAGACTTCGTAGGTGAAGTCGACGTGGCCGGGGGTGTCGATGAAGTTCAGCTGGTAGATCTTGCCGTCCTGCGCCTTGTAGTGCAGCGTGACGCTGTGGGCCTTGATGGTAATACCGCGTTCGCGCTCCAGGTCCATGGAGTCCAGTACCTGGGCTTCCATTTCGCGAGCCGTCAGGCCACCGCACATCTGGATGAAACGGTCGGCCAGCGTCGACTTGCCATGGTCGATGTGGGCGATGATGGAGAAATTGCGGATATGACTCAAATCACTCACGGGTCAACACTCGAAAAGGCTGCGAGCCGGACGCCCGCCGAAAAATAGCCGGGCATTGTACCTTAAGCTGTTCGCAGATGGGAGATTCCTCTGCCCGACTGTACACAACTACCCGTCAGTCAATTGTGAATATTCATGAAAAAGGGCAGCCGAAGCTGCCCTTTTCGCCCCACCTGGCCGCTTATTCAGCGAGCTTGAAGGTGATGAAGCTGGCACGGCCCTGACGCAGCACGCGCATCGACACCGAGCGGTTCTTCGGCAGTTCCTTGGCGATTTCGGTGAATTCCTTGGCCGAGCCGATGGCCTGGTTGTTCAGGTGGCTGATGACGTCACCCGGGCGCAGGCCGATGAGCGCTGCCGGGCCATCCTGGACTTCCTTGATCACCACGCCGCCCTTGAGCTCGAGGGATTTTTTCTGCTCGGCGGTCAGGTCGGCGACCGCGACACCCAGGCGGTTGCTGCTGCGCTCGGTGCTGCCGTCGGCACCGGCGGTGATGTCGGCGTCGTCGTCCGGCATGGCGCCCACGGCCACGTCCAGGGTCTGGCGCTTGCCGTTGCGGATGATTTCCAGCTTGGCTTTTTCGCCATCCTTGAGGCTGCCGACCAGGTGCGGCAGGTCGGCCGACATGACGATCGGCTGGCCGTTCATGCTCAGGATCACGTCACCCACCTGCAAGCCACCCTTGGCGGCCGGGCCGTTTTCCAGCACCTGGGCTACCAGGGCGCCGGCCGGCTTGTCGAGGCCGAAGGATTCGGCCAGGTCCTTGTTGACCTCCTGAATCACCACGCCCAGCCAGCCGCGGCTGACTTTGCCGTCTTTCTTCAACTGGTTGGAAACGTCGAGCGCCACATCGATCGGGATGGCGAACGACAGGCCCATGAAGCCGCCCGAACGGGTGAAGATCTGCGAGTTGATACCCACCACTTCGCCCTTCATGTTGAACAGCGGACCACCGGAGTTACCCGGGTTGATGGCCACGTCGGTCTGGATGAACGGCACATAGGTATCGTTGGGCAGGGTGCGGCCCTTGGCGCTGACGATGCCCTTGGTCACCGAATGGTCGAAGCCGAACGGCGAACCGATGGCCAATACCCACTCGCCCACCTTGAGCTTCTCGGAGTCACCCAGTTTCACGGTGGGCAGGTTCTTGCCATCAACCTTGAGCAAGGCCACGTCGGTACGGGGATCGGTGCCGATCAGCTTGGCCTGCAGCTCACTGCGGTCCGACAGGCGGACGATGATCTCGTCGGCATCGGCGACCACATGGTTGTTGGTCAACACATAGCCATCGCTGGAAATGATGAAGCCAGAGCCCAGCGACATGGCCTCACGCTGGCGATCGCCACGGGGCGAGCGCGGCTGTTGCGGCATGTTGCGCTCGAAGAATTCGCGGAACATCGGCGGCAGGCCTTCCAGGTCCGGCATCTGGCCCTGGGCGACGCGGCGGTCCGGCAGCTTCTGCTTGGTGCTGATGTTGACCACCGCGGGCGAGGCCTGCTCGACCAGCGTGGTGAAGTCCGGCAGGGCTTCGTCGGCCTGGGCGGTGAGCGCCTGGCCGAGCATCAGCACGGTGGCGACCATCATTAGGTAGGATTTCAAGCGTGGTATTGACATACGGCTCCCGTCACAACGAGCGGTAGTTAGAAAGGCCCCTGCACAAAACAGGAAAGGCCAGGCTCCTGAAAGCCTGACCTATAGAAAATTTGCCGCAGGATTGCAAATGACAATGCTTTAATTTCATTTCAGGCCCATGCCCGGCTGCCTTTGGCACGGCCCGCAAACGGGCGCCATTACTGGCGTGCCTGGGCATCCTGAGGTCGCATGGACAGGGCAACACGCTCTGCCGTACCCAGGGGGATTTCACCGACGACCGTCACCATGACCTTGCCCTTGGGCGTATTCAGACGACGCGAAACCGCCGACGTCGGCCCAAGCTGGGTGCGCACATCGTTACCGCCGTCATCCTTGACCGGCTCGAGAAACACCGAGAAGCGCGCCAGGCCATCGTCGTACATCAGGCTACTGACCGAGCTGCCAAGCTTGGGGTCGCGGTGCACGGTGCTGCTGACCAGTTCGAAGCCCGGCGGCAACCAGTCCGAACGCCAGGCGGCGATGTTGTCATTGCTGACCGAGGCCACATGCTGCACAGGCTTGCAGGCGGCGCTTGGCTGCAGGTCACTGTCGCTGGGCAGGTCATCGGTATCGAGACGGGTCATCTGGAAGCGTTCCAGCAACTGCCCCTTGTCGTTGAGCATCAAGGAGCGCAGCGGCAGGCCGGTCTTGCGGTCCAGGTGCAATTCGAAGGCATAGCGGTGCTGGTCGCGCGGCGTGAGCGTCACAATCACCGCGTCACGCCCGGCCACGCGAGACTTGCCCGCCACGCTCAGGTCGTACCAACCCATGAGCTTCAGGGGATCAAGCACACGCGGTGCAGTATCTGGAGGGCTGGTAACCCCGCTGGCCAAGGCGCCGCTGACACACGCCACCTTGCCATCCACGCGCACGATTTCCTCGGCAGCGCCGTCGAGCTGCAATAGCCGCTCGCTGACCTTGCCGCCCTCTACCCTGTGCCAGATATCGTGGGAAGAAAAACTACCGTTGCGTTCGTAGACGAAAGCGCCTTGGTAGCTCTGTTTTTGCTCGGCCTGTGCCAGCTTGTTCAGCCATTCACTCGCCTCGGGCGAAGAATTGGCTGCCAACGCTGGCACCGTCATGCAGCTGCCAACCAGCAGCGTCAGGAGAGGTAGCGCGCGCATGAGCCTCCTTACTTAACGGTTTTCCAGGCTGGCAGCGCGGGCATACGGCAGTGCAGTTTCAGTACCCTTGAGCGCAGACTCCTGAGCATGCTGGCGCAGGTAACCTGGCAGACGCTGGTCCCAGCCGGCCTGGTTCTGCAGCACACCGTTGGCCATTGGCCCAGTCGGTTGCTCGCTGCTCTCGGTGTAACCTGCCAATACTGCAGGGCCCTGCGCTTGTGGCACGCTCACGCCCTGCTGGACCGGCTGCTGGGCAGCCAGCTCGGCACCGGTGATCTCGTCCTGGTTGTACATGCGCACACCCGCCAGCACGGCCACGGTGACCGAAGCAGCCACAGCCAGGCGGCCGATGCTGCGCCACGGGCCCTTGTTGACCTTGGCCGGCACGGCTTCATCGGCCAGCGCCGCAGACACCGCCGAGGCGATATCCAGGTTGGGCAGCAGCAACTCCTTGTGCATGGCTGCGCGGGCTACCTGGTAACGGGACCAGGTGGCACGGGTTTCGGCTTCGTCGACGGCGTTCAACACCCGACGCAATTCCAGTTCGTCCGCTTCGTTATCCATTACCGCGGACAGCGATTCCTGCAAAGCTTCACGACTCATGGCGGTTCCTCTCTTGGCTGTCGCCGCTGTCTCAGGTTTCCTGCAACAACGGTTGCAGGGCTTTGTCTATGGCCTCCCGAGCGCGGAAGATTCGAGAGCGCACGGTACCCACCGGACATTGCATGACACTGGCAATGTCTTCGTAACTCAGGCCATCGAACTCACGCAGGGTAAGCGCCGTGCGCAGGTCTTCGGGCAGTTGCTGGATGGTGCGATGGACGGTGCCTTCGATCTCATCCCGCAACAACGAGCGCTCTGGAGACTCAAGATCCTTGAGGCCATGATCGCCGTCGTAAAACTCCGCATCCTCGGAGCTGACATCGCTGTCTGGCGGCCGTCTTCCACGGGACACCAGGTAGTTCTTCGCCGTGTTGATGGCGATGCGGTACAGCCACGTGTAAAACGCACTGTCGCCGCGGAAATTGCCAAGTGCACGGTAGGCCTTGATAAAGGCTTCCTGCGCAACATCCTGGGCCTCGTGGGTATCGTGAACGAACCGCACGATCAACCCGAGAATCTTGTGCTGATACTTCAGCACCAACAGATCGAACGCTCGCCTGTCGCCGCGCTGCACGCGCTCGACAAGTTGCTGATCCTCTTCCTGGGTTAGCATGAACACTCCTCAGTGAACTCGAAGGAGCGTTGCAACAGCCATCGCTCAGGCTTGCAACCATAGACTCGGGCTTTTCGCAAAAGTTCTCCCCTCCAAGCAAGTTTCCTGCAGCCCTTGGTCGGCTTGCACGGAAGACGAGGCACGGTCATCGCCGGCTTCGTCGATAATCAGGTTACGTGTACGCAGGGACAGCCGGGACAGGCCTGCCGCCCTGCGTCGCCGCGGCAATTTGTGGCGTGCGGGCAACCTTCATAGGATTTCCGGCCATGTCGGAAAGTTCCCACAAAGGTTGGCCACGCTGGCAGCTGGCATGGAAATTGGCCACCGGGGGCTGCTATAAAGGCAGCCCGGTCGAGCGAACAATAGTTTCACTATGCCACCTGCGCGTGGCTATTGTGCCGCGCCCCCTCCAAAGATTACTAGTGTCCCGACATGAGCCAACAATTCCAACATGATGTCCTGGTGATCGGCAGCGGTGCCGCCGGTCTCAGCCTGGCACTCAACCTCCCCAGCCACCTGCGCATCGCCGTGCTGAGCAAGGGCGACCTGGCCAATGGCTCTACCTTCTGGGCCCAGGGCGGTGTCGCTGCGGTGCTGGACAATACCGACACAGTGCAGTCGCATGTGGAGGATACCCTCAATGCCGGCGGCGGCCTGTGCCATGAAGACGCCGTACGCTTCACGGTCGAACACAGCCGCGAAGCCATACAGTGGCTGATCGAGCAAGGCGTACCGTTTACCCGCGACGAGCAGTACAGCGTCGACGATGGCGGCTTCGAGTTCCACCTTACCCGTGAGGGCGGCCATAGCCACCGGCGAATCATCCACGCCGCCGATGCGACCGGTGCCGCCATTTTCACCACGCTGCTCAAGCAGGCCCGCTCGCGCCCGAATATCGAGCTGCTGGAACAGCGCGTGGCAGTCGACCTGATCACCGAGCGGCGCCTGGGCCTGCCCGGCGAGCGCTGCCTGGGCGCCTATGTGCTCAACCGCAACAGTGGCGAGGTCGACACCTTCGGGGCACGCTTCACCGTGCTGGCCACTGGCGGCGCGGCCAAGGTCTACCTCTACACCAGCAACCCCGACGGCGCGTGTGGCGACGGCATTGCCATGGCCTGGCGGGCCGGTTGCCGGGTGGCGAACCTGGAGTTCAACCAGTTCCACCCGACCTGCCTGTATCACCCGCAGGCCAAGAGCTTTCTGATCACCGAGGCCCTGCGTGGCGAGGGCGCCCTGCTGCGCCTGCCCAATGGCGAGCGTTTCATGCCACGTTTCGACCCGCGCGAGGAACTGGCGCCCCGCGATATCGTCGCCCGCGCCATCGACCACGAAATGAAGCGCCTGGGTGTGGACTGCGTGTACCTGGACATCACCCACAAGCCAGCCGAATTCATCAAGGGCCACTTCCCCACCGTGTACGAGCGGTGCCTGGCGTTTGGCATCGACATCACCCGCCAGCCGATTCCGGTGGTGCCTGCCGCGCACTACACCTGCGGCGGGGTAATGGTCGACGACCGCGGCCACACCGATGTGCCGGGTTTGTACGCGATTGGCGAAACCAGTTTCACGGGCCTGCATGGCGCCAACCGCATGGCCAGCAACTCACTGCTGGAGTGCTTTGTGTATGGCCGCGCCGCGGCTGCCGACATCGAGGCCAACCTGCAGCAGGTGAGCATGCCAAGGGCTCTGCCGGGTTGGGACGCCAGCCAGGTGACCGATTCGGACGAGGACGTGATCATCGCGCACAACTGGGACGAGTTGCGGCGGTTCATGTGGGACTACGTGGGTATCGTGCGCACCAGCAAGCGCCTGCAGCGGGCGCAGCACCGCATTCGGTTGCTGCTGGATGAAATCGACGAGTTCTACAGTAACTACAAGGTCAGCCGCGACCTGATCGAACTGCGCAACCTGGCACAGGTGGCCGAGCTGATGATCCTGTCGGCGATGCAGCGCAAGGAGAGCCGCGGCTTGCATTACACCCTGGACTACCCGGGCATGCTGGACGAAGCAAAGGACACGGTACTCAGCCCGACCTGAGCGCTGCAGCGCCCCAGCGCCGCCGGCTGAATTTCAACCGCACCCGCAACCGCCGATGCTCATCCGCGCCCAGGGCATCCGGCGGTACACACTGGCTTTGCCCCAACCAGCGCCCGGCGCGCTCAAAGCGCACCACCACCAACCCAGGCAGGGCCATGCTGTCCCGGCACAGCCGCACCGGCTGCCAGCCACCACCACGGGTGTACACCTGCCAGCCGCGCACATCATGGCGCAAGCCGGTAACGGCCTGTTCATGGGTCAACAGAATACGGCGGGGAAGCGCCCAGGCAGCGTGGGCAAGGCAGGCAATGATGAGGGTAAACGCCAGCCAGGCTGGCAGCGCGCTTGCCCACGCGGCGAGCCAGGCTACCCCCTGGCATGCCAGGTAGGCCGCCAGCAGCCGGCGCGAGCCCTGCCAGCGGCACTCATAACACTCACTTGGGCTGGACACGGTCCAGAATGATGCGAACCATGCGCTGCAGCTCCGGGTCTTCAGACTCGGTGCGCTCCATGAACCAGCCGAACATGTCCTGATCCTCGCAGCTCAACAGGCGCACGTACAGTTCGCGGTCGGCCTCGTTGAGGGTGGGGTAGACTTCCTGGGTGAAAGGCACCAGCAGCACGTCCAGTTCCAGCATGCCGCGGCGGCTGTGCCAGAACAGCCGGTTGAGTTCAGTTTGTTCGACCATGGGGCCCTCCTCGAATGGCCCGCCAGTATACAGCCAGGCGAGCGCAGCGGCACCGGGCGTTGGTCTACTCACCTACCTATTTTGTTACCGGCGTTCTATGATGGCCGCCAGTCTTTAGCCACCGCGATGACCCATGGCCGATTCCGCTTTCTTCTGCCCCCTGTCCCACGAGGGCATCCTCGCCGTCCGCGGCTCCGATGCAGGCAAGTTCCTGCAAGGCCAGCTGACCTGCAACATCAACTATCTCAGCCAGGAACATGCCGGCCTCGGCGCCCGCTGCATGGTCAAGGGGCGCATGCAGTCGAGCTTCCGTATCCTGCCCGAAGGCAACGGCTACCTGCTGGCCATGGCCAGCGAGCTGCTCGAGGCGCAATTGGCCGACCTGAAAAAGTACGCCGTGTTTTCAAAGGCCACGCTCACCGATGAGAGCAGCGCCTGGGCACGCTTCGGCCTGCAAGGGGGCGAAGCGGCACTGCAAGCACTGGGGATCGACCTGCCCAGCGCCGCGGGCAGCACCGTGCGCCAGGCCGGGCTGATCGCGATCACCGTGTCCGCCGGCCGCGTAGAGCTGTGGGTAGCGGCGGACAACGCCGAGCCCGTGCGCCAGGCCCTCGCCGCCGCCCTGCCCGAAGGCAGCCTCAACGACTGGCTGCTCGGCCAGGTCCGCGCCGGCATCGGTCAGGTCATGGGGCCGACCCGCGAGCTGTTCATTCCCCAGATGATCAACCTGCAAGCCGTCGATGGCGTCAGCTTCAAGAAGGGCTGCTACACCGGCCAGGAAATCGTCGCGCGCATGCAGTACCTGGGCAAGCTCAAGCGCCGTCAGTACCGCCTGGCGCTGGACCAGGCCGCCGTTCCGGCGCCGGGGGCGGAAATCTTCTCGCCCACCCACGGCTCGTCGGTCGGTGAAGTGGTGCTGGCCGCCAGCAACGGTGCCGGCTGCGAATTGCTCGCCGTGCTGAGTGCCGAGGCGGTAGAGGACGACAACCTGCACCTGGGCAGCCTGGAAGGCCCGCGCCTGCAGGTGCTGACCCTGCCTTACGAACTGGACCGCGACCGGGAAATCCAGCGCTGACCAGCCTGCCCCGCCCGCGTGGCGGGGCCGCACCACCACTGCGGTAGACACGCCCATGAACAAGCTGGCCGAGATGGTTCAAGCACAGTTGCTCGATGCCATCGAAAAGGATGACCTGGTCCTGCCGACCCTGCCCGAAGTTGCCTTGAGCATCCGTGAGGCGGCAGAAGACAGCGAGATCAGCGTAGCGGCCCTGAGCAAGGTGATCGGCCGTGATGCGGCGCTTTCGGCGCGCCTGATCAAGGTCGTCAACAGCCCACTGCTGCGCGCGGCGGTAGAAGTGACCGACCTGCACACCGCCATCACGCGGCTGGGCATCAACTACAGCTGCAACCTCGCCATCGGCCTGGTCATCGAGCAGATTTTCCACGCCCGCTCGTCGGCCGTGGAACAAAAATTGCGGGAAATCTGGGCCAACAGCCTGGAAGTGGCGGGCATCAGTTACGAAATCACGCGCCGCTACACCCAGCTCAAACCTGAGCAGGCAACACTGGGTGGGCTGGTCAACCAGATTGGCGCGCTGCCCGTGCTGATCTATGCCGAAGAGCACAACGAACTGCTGTCCGACCCGGTGTGCCTGCATTATGTGATCGAGCAGATCCAGCCGGCGCTGGGTGACAAGATTCTCAAGGCGTGGGAGTTTCCGGAGCAATTGGTCAACCTGCCCTCGCAGGTTCAGGACCTGGACCGCCAGACTGACAAGGTCGACTACATCGACATCGTGCAGATCGCGCGTTGCATCAGCCAACGTGGGCGCCAGCGGCCGTTGGCGGCGCTGCCGGCGTACCGCCACCTGGGCTTGCCGTTCGGTACCGAGCTTGAGGTGGAAGAGCTGCTTGAGGCGCGGAGCATGTTGCGCTGACCCGCTCAAACCTGCGCTGGCCGGCGGTGGGCCAGCACAGGCACCGCGTCAGTCCGCGATAAAACTCACCCGTACCCGCAACCCGCCCTTCGCGCCATCATGCAGGCTCACCTGCGCCAGGTGCGCCCGGCAGATCTCGCCCACGATGGCCAGCCCCAACCCGCTGCCCTGCGCACTGCGCCGGTAGAACCGCTCGAAGACCCGCTCGCGCTCAGCCTCGGGAATGCCCGGCCCGTCGTCTTCCACTTCCAGCACGGCCGGGGCCAGCACGCGAATGATCACATTGCCGCCCTGCGGTGTATGCGCCAGGGCATTGTCCACCAGGTTGCTCAACAGCTCGTTGAGCAACGTCGGCTCGCCCTTCAGCCAGACCGGCGCCTCGGCCTCCAGCGCCAGCGCAACGCCGCGCTTGTGCGCCAGGGGCGCCATGGCCATGCCCAGCTCCCGGGCCAGTTGGCTCAAGTCCAGGCGCTGCGCACCGCCCTCGGCAATCGCCCGCGCGCCGTTCTCCACCCGTGCCAATGACAGCAACTGGTTGGCCAGGTGGGTCAACCTGTCGGTGCCCTGGGCGGCAGACTCCAACGTTTCCCGCCACGCCTGCGGCTCTGGCGAGCGCAGGCCCAACTCGACGCGCGCCTTCAAGGCCGCCAGCGGCGTGCGCAGTTCGTGCGCGGCATCGGCAATGAACTGCGCCTGGCGCTCGAACTGCCCACGCAGGCGTTCAGTGAAATGGTTCAAGGCACGCACCAATGGGCCCAACTCACGCTGCACCTGCACCACCGGCAGCGCCCGCAGGTCGTCGGGCTGGCGCTCCTCCACCGCTGTGCGCAGGCGCTCCAGCGGCCGCAGCGCCGCACTGACGGCGAACCACACCATCACCAGCGCCGCCAGCGCCAGCATGCCCAGGCGCAGCAAGGTATCGGCCATCAAGCCGCGGGCCATGCTCACCCGCGCCTCCTCGGTCTCGGCCACCCGGATTTCCGCCATGCCATTCATGTTCGGCTCGCTCACCGCCTTGAGCAAACTGACCACGCGCACGTCCTGGCCCAGGTAGGTGGCGTTGTAGAACCGCGCCAGCGCCGGGTAATCGTCGGTGCGGGGTGTGCCTGGCGGCGGTGGCGGCAGGTTCTCGTAACCGGAAATCAGCCGCTGCTGGATATCGAGCACGGTGTAGTAAATGCGCCCGGCGCTGTCGTAGGCGAAGGTGTCCAGCGCCACGTAAGGCACGTCGGCGCTCAGCGAGCCATCGCGCTGCGACAGCCCCGCGGCGATGGTCCGTGCCGAGGCCAGCAGGGTACGGTCGTAGGCGGTATCGGCAGCCTCGCGACCATTCCAGTAGGCGCTCAGGCCGCTGGCCAGCATCAGCACCACCAGCAGCAACGCCAGGTTGCCCATCAAGCGCCCGCGCAGGCTGCCATTGTCACGCATCGCGATGCTCTAGCAGGTAGCCCAGGCCGCGGAAGGTGACGATGGCTACCGGCTGGCCGTCGAGCTTCTTGCGCAAGCGGTGGATGTAGATTTCGATGGCATCGGGGCTGGCCTCCTCGTCCAGGCCGAAGACCTGGGCGGCCAGCTGCTCCTTGCTCATCACCCGGCCCGGGCGGGCGATCAGCGCCTCCAGCACACTCTGCTCACGGGAGGTCAGGGTCAGGTTGTCGTCGCCAAGGGCAAAACGCCGGGTATCGAGGTCGTACACCAACGGCCCGCAGCGCTGCTGGCGCTCCCCACCGAGCACGCTGCGCCGCAGCAGGGCTTTGACCCGGGCTTCCAGCTCGGTCAGCTCGAACGGCTTGGCCAGGTAGTCATCGGCCCCCAGGTTCAGGCCGTGGACCCGGTCCTTGACGTCGCTGCGGGCGGTCAGCATCAACACCGGCAGGGTCTTGCCGCGCCCACGCAAACGCGCCAGCACTTCAAAGCCATCCATGCGCGGCAAGCCGACATCCAGCACGGCCACTGCGTATTCTTCGCTGGCCAGAGCCAGGTCGGCGGCCACGCCGTCATGCAGCACATCCACGGTCAGGCCCAGGCTTTTCAAGGCCAAGGCCACGCTTTCGGCCAGTTGCAGGTGGTCTTCGACCAGCAGCACACGCATCGGTTTCTCCCTCTCGGCTGGGGCAATGGCGCGGAGTGTACCGCTGTCGCCGGGCCTGTGAAGCCCCTTGTGGCAACCTTTCAGGTTGAAAGGTTAGCGAAAGGTTCGTTGCCTAGCATCGCCCTACGGTCGCGCCTCGCACCGAAAAAAGCACCAGCAAGGTGCAACGAATAAGAACAATAAACGGAGTCACCGACGATGCTGTCAGCACAGCCGCAGGCGTTTGCGCCTACCCGTTCCTTTGCCTCACGCCCCAGCACCCTCGCCAGCGCCCTGGCGCTCGCCGGTGTCGCCCCGCTGAGCCAGGCCGCCTTCTTCGAAGACAGCACGGCCACCTTCGAAACCCGCAACATGTACTTCAACCGCGATTTCCGCGACGGCACCAGCGCGCAACAATCCAAGCGCGATGAATGGGCCCAGGGCTTCATGCTCAACTTCGAGTCCGGCTACACCGATGGCACCGTAGGCTTCGGCGTGGACGCGCTGGGCATGCTCGGTATCAAGCTCGACTCCAGCCCGGACCGCACCGATACCGGCCTGCTGCCGACCCACGATGACGGCAAGGCTGCCGACGAGTATTCCAAGCTGGGCCTGACCGGCAAGGTCAAGGTCTCCCAGACCGAACTGAAGATCGGCACGCTGATCCCCGAGCTGCCGACCCTGCAACCGAACGACGGCCGCATCCTGCCGCAAACCTTCGAAGGCGGCCTGCTCACCTCGAAGGAAATAAAGGGCCTGACGTTCACTGGCGGGCGCCTGGACAAAGCCAAGGACCGTAACGACACCAATTGGGAAGATCTGGCCCTGAACAACAAAAATGGCCGCTTCGGTGGTTCGTTCAGCGCCGATCACCTGGCCCTGGGTGGGCTCGACTACCAGTTCACCGACCGTATCACCGGCAGCTATCACTTCGCCCAGCTCGACGATATCTACCGCCAGCACTTCATCGGCATGGTCGCCACCCAGCCGTGGGGCCCAGGCACCCTCGGTGCCGACCTGCGCCTGGCCATCAGCGACGACGCCGGTGCCGCCAAGGCCGGCAACATCGACAACACCACGTTCAACGGCATGCTCAGCTACGCCCTGGGTGGGCACAAGGTCAGTGGCGCGTGGCAGCAATTGTCGGGCGACAGCGCGTTCCCTTATGTGGATGGCGCCGACCCCTACCTGGTCAACTTCGTGCAGATCAACGACTTCGCAGGCAAGGACGAGCGCTCCTGGCAGGCGCGCTACGACTACAACTTCGCCGCCCTGGGCGTGCCCGGCCTGACCTTCATGACCCGCTACATCAGCGGCGATAATGTCAGTCGCGCCGCCGGTGGCGAAGGCAAAGAGTGGGAACGCGACACCGAAATGAAGTACGTCGTACAAAGCGGCCCGTTGAAGAACGTGGCCGTGCGTTTGCGCAACGCCACATTCCGCTCCAACCTCGCCCGCGATGCCGACGAAGTGCGGCTGCTGGTGAGCTACAGCGTGGCGCTGTGGTAAGCCGCTAGCCTAACCCGATAACAACAACATTCACGGAGATCGACGATGACCTTTTCACTGCGCCGCCTCGTCCTCGCTACCGGCTGCCTGCTGTTGGCCGGCAACGCCCTCGCTGCCGAACCGAAACGCCCCGAATGTATCGCCCCCGCCTCGCCGGGCGGCGGTTTCGACCTGACCTGCAAGCTGGTGCAAAGCGCCCTGGTGCAGGAAAAGATCCTCAGCAAGCCCATGCGCGTCACCTACATGCCCGGCGGTGTCGGCGCGGTGGCGTACAACGCCGTGGTCGCCCAACGCCCGGCTGACGCCGGCACACTGGTGGCCTGGTCCAGCGGTTCGTTGCTGAACCTGGCCCAGGGCAAGTTCGGCCGCTTCGACGAAAACGCCGTGAAATGGCTGGCCGCAGTCGGCACCAGCTACGGCGCCATCGCGGTGAAGAGCGACTCGCCCTACAAGACCCTCGACGACCTGGTCGCAGCACTGAAAAAAGACCCGAGCAAAGTGGTGATCGGCTCTGGCGGCACCGTCGGCAGCCAGGACTGGATGCAGACCGCCCTGATCGCCAAGGCCGCCGGGATCAACCCGCGCGACCTGCGCTACGTGGCCCTGGAAGGCGGCGGCGAAATTGCCACGGCCCTGCTGGGCGGCCACATCCAGGTGGGCTCGACCGACATTTCAGACTCCATGCCGCACATTCAGAGCGGCAACATGCGCATCCTCGCGGTGTTCTCGGAAAACCGCCTGGACGAGCCGGAGATGAAAGACATCCCGACTGCCAAGGAGCAGGGTTATGACATCGTCTGGCCGGTGGTGCGCGGTTTCTACCTGGGGCCAAAGGTCAGCGACGAGGATTACGCCTGGTGGAAGCAGTCGTTCGACAAGATGCTGGCTTCGGAAGACTTCGCCAAACTGCGTGACCAGCGCGAGCTGTTCCCGTTCGCCATGACCGGCGAAGAACTGGACGGCTATGTGAAGAAGCAAGTGGCTGACTACAAGACGCTGGCCAAGGAATTTGGCCTGATCCAGTAAGCCTGCCGGATCCACCACCCTCCCTGTGTAGGAGCGGCCTTGCGTCGCGATCGGCCGCTAAGCGGCCCCTGGAAATGCCTTGCGATGCTGCAGACAGATCGCAGTGGCAGGCTTTGCGGGCGCTTCGCGGCCCGATCGCGACGCAAGGCCGCTCCTACAAGCGATCCCAACGAGGATTTTTTCATGATCCTGCAACGCATCTTCGCCCTGGTCTTGCTGGCGGTGTGCGCCGTGCTTGCCGTAATGGCCTGGCCCTACCAGGCGGCGTTTTCCTACGAGCCGGTGGGCCCGCGTGCCTACCCACTGCTGATGCTCGGCCTGATGGGCCTGGGCCTGCTGTACCTGGCTATCCGCCCGACCCCGATCGTGCGCAAGGACGACGAACCAGAACTGGACCGCGCAACCTTGATCAAGATCGCCGCGTGTGTCGGCCTGCTGCTGGTTTTCGCCGCCACCTTCGAACCCCTGGGCTTCATTCTCAGTGCCATCCTGGTAGGCCTGCCCATGGCGCGCCTGTACGGCGGCCGCTGGCTGCACAGCGCCATCGTGGTGGTGGGCATGAGCCTGTTCCTCTACTGGCTGTTCGACCGCGTGATGGACGTGCCACTGCCCCTTGGCCTGCTGAGCGTACTGGAGAACTGACACATGGATACCTTGAGCTATCTGGGCCAGGGCTTCGGCGTTGCCCTGTCCCCCTATAACCTGGTCACCGCCCTGTCCGGCACCTTGATCGGCACCGTGGTCGGCCTGCTGCCGGGCCTGGGCCCGATCAACGGCGTGGCGCTGCTGATCCCGATTGCCTTCGCCCTCGGCCTGCCGCCAGAATCGGCGCTGATCCTGCTGGCAGCGGTGTACCTGGGCTGCGAATACGGCGGGCGTATCAGCTCGATTCTGCTGAACATCCCGGGCGAGGCTTCGACCGTGATGACCACCCTCGACGGTTACCCGATGGCCCGCCAGGGCCTGGCTGGCGTTGCCCTGTCGCTGTCGGCCTGGAGTTCGTTCATCGGTGCGCTCATCGCCACCTGCGGCATGGTGCTGTTCGCCCCCCTGCTGGCCAAATGGGCGATTGCCTTCGGCCCGGCCGAGTACTTCGTGCTGATGGTGTTCGCCATCGTCTGCCTGGGCGGCATGGCCGGTGACAAACCGCTGAAAACCTTCATTGCCGCATTGATCGGGCTGTTCCTGTCGGCGGTCGGTATCGACGCCAACAGCGGCGTCTACCGCTTCACCGGCGACAGCGTGCACCTGGCCGATGGCATCCAGTTCGTGGTGTTGGTACTGGGCCTGTTCTCGATCAGCGAAATCCTCCTGCTGCTGGAAAAGACCCACCATGGCCACCAGGCGGTCAAGGCCACCGGGCGCATGCTGTTCAACTTCAAGGAAGCGGCTTCGGTGTTCGTGGTGAATATCCGCTGCGGCCTGCTCGGTTTCATCATGGGCGTGCTGCCGGGCGCTGGCGCTACGCTGGCCAGCGCCGTGGCCTACATGACCGAAAAACGCCTCGCCGGCACCAGCGGCAAGTTCGGCAAGGGCGACGCCCGTGGCCTGGCGGCACCCGAAACCGCCATTGGTGCTTCCTGCTGTGGCGCCCTGGTGCCCATGCTGACGCTGGGCGTACCGGGCTCCGGTACCACCGCGGTGATGATCGGTGCACTGACCCTGTACAACATCACCCCAGGCCCCCTGCTGTTCGAGCAGCAGCCAGACATCGTCTGGGGCCTGATCGCCTCGCTGTTCATCGCCAACATCATGCTGGTGATCCTCAACATTCCGATGATCCGCATCTTCACCCGCATCCTGGCCGTACCAAACTGGGCGCTGGTGCCGGTGATCGCCATCATCACCGCAATCGGCGTGTACGCCGTGCACGCCACCACCTTCGACCTGTTCCTGATGGTCGGCATCGGTATCATGGGCTACATCCTGCGCAAGCTGGACTTCCCGCTGTCGCCGATCCTGCTGGGCTTCATCCTCGGCGGCCTGATGGAACAGAACCTGCGCCGCGCGCTGTCGATTTCCAACGGTGAACTGGGCATCCTCTGGTCAAGCCCCATCAGCCTGTCGGTATGGGTGCTGACCCTGTGCATGCTGACCCTGCCGCTGCTGCGCATCTGGCGCAAACGTGCGCAGCAGCGTCGGGCCATGGCCGATGCCTGACCGGTCACTGCCGCTGTACGTTGCAACCGGGCTGGTCGGCCTTGCTGGGGGTTTTGCCGCCAGCAAGGTCGGCTGGCCTTTGCCGTGGATGATCGGCTCGCTGCTGGCCATCATCCTGGTGCGCTGCCTGACGCCCTGGCAATTGCCGGAAATACCCAATGGCCGCAGATGCGGGCAGTGGGTCATCGGCATCGGCATTGGCCTGCACTTCACCCCGGCGGTGATCGAGCAAGTCGCCAGCCACTTCGTCCTGATTTTCTTCAGCGCGGTGTTCACTACCGTGACCAGCGTGATCAGCGTGTGGCTGCTCAGGCGCAGCGGCGAGGACCGCGCCACTGCGTTCTTCGCCAGCATGCCCGGCGGTTCGGGAGAGATGGTCAACCTTGGCGCGCGCAACGGCGCGGTGCTCAGCCAGGTGGCGGCCGCGCAGAGCCTGCGGGTGCTGGCTGTGGTGTTGTGCGTACCGGCAGTATTCAAGTACCTGCTGGGCGACGGCGTCGCGCTCAACCACGCAGGCAGCGTAAGTTGGAGCTGGTTGGCCCTGATTGCCCCGCTGGGCATCGCCGTGGCCCTGCTGTGGCAGCGCTTGCGCCAGCCCAACCCATGGCTGTTCGGGCCACTGCTGGTGGCGGCCTCGGTGAGCCTGGCCACCAACCTGCAGATCGCCCTGCCCAACGGCGCCAGCCAGATCGGCCAATGGTTGATTGGCAGCGCCCTGGCCTGCCACTTCAACCGCGAATTCTTCCGCCGCGCCCCATCGTTTCTCGCCCGCACCCTGCTGGCCACGGCATTGTGCATGGCCATTGCCGCCCTGGCCGCCTGGGCACTGAGCGTCCTGACGGCACTGGACTTGCGCTCGCTGACACTGGGCATGATGCCAGGCGGGATTGCCGAAATGAGCTTGACCGCAGAGACACTGCAGCTGTCGGTGCCGCTGGTGACGGCACTGCAGGTGATGCGGCTGCTGCTGGTGCTGTTTCTGGCCGAGCCGTTGTTCCGCGCGTGGAACGCCAGGCCTCGATGAACGCGGCGCCCGGCGAGCGGCGAACCCGCTGGCCAGGCGCTGCGCCAGTCCACATGACTACAACGGCGGCAAGGCCCAGTTGATCGGCGCCAACCCGCGCTGCTCGAGGAAGCTGTTGGTGCGGCTGAAGTGCCCGCAGCCGAGAAAGCCGCGGTAAGCCGACAACGGTGACGGGTGCACCGACTTCAGCACCAGGTGCTTGGTGCCATCGATCAGCTTCTGCTTGCTCTGCGCATGGGCGCCCCACAGCAGGAACACCACGTGCGGGCACTGCTCGCTGACGACCTGGATGATCCGGTCGGTGAAGTGCTCCCAGCCTTTCTTGGCATGCGAGGCCGCATTCGCACGCTCGACCGTCATGGTGGTGTTGAGCAGCAGCACGCCTTGCTCGGCCCAGCTTTGCAGGTAGCCGTGGCTGGCGATCGGGATGTTCAGGTCCCGCTGCAACTCTTTGTAGATATTGACCAGCGACGGCGGCGTGGCCACCCCGGGCTGCACCGAGAAGCACAAGCCGTGCGCCTGGCCCGGCCCGTGGTAAGGGTCCTGACCGAGGATCACCACTTTCACCTGTTGCAGCGGTGTCGAGTTGAGCGCGTTGAAGATCAGCGGCCCTGGCGGGTAGACCTGCTTGCCGGCAGCGTACTCGCTACGCAGGAACTCGCGCAGCTGATGCATGTAGGGCTGGTCGAACTCACCGCGCAACGCGGCCTTCCAGCTGGGTTCGAGTTTGATACGGTCGTCGTCAGTCATGGGGCCTTCCATAAACAATGGCGCGACACTAGGTAAGCCCTACCCGCTTGTCAAACGATCCGACCGACGACCGGCATGATTGGCCAGGCAAGCCATACTTGGGCCATGACTTGCGCGAGGTAGTCCATGACCATTCATTGCGAGGTGCTTACCGGCGCCGATGGCGCCCGCATGGGCGTCGCCACCCTCGATGCGCCCATGGCGCTCAATGCCCTGACCCTGCCGATGATCGAGGCACTGGGCGACCAGCTGCAGGCGTGGGCGCGCGACCCCGGGGTGGTCTGCGTGCTGTTGCGTGGCAGCGGCGCCAAGGCATTCTGCGCGGGGGGTGATGTGCGCGCGCTGGCCCAGGCTTGCCGCGATCAACCTGGCAGCGTGCCACCGCTGGCCGCCACCTTCTTCGCCGCCGAATACCGCCTGGACTACAGCCTGCACACCTACCCCAAACCGTTGCTGTGCTGGGGGCATGGCCATGTTCTGGGCGGCGGCATGGGGTTGCTGCAAGGCGCCAACGTGCGCATTGTCACACCCAGCAGCCGTTTGGCCATGCCAGAGGTCAGCATCGGCTTGTACCCGGACGTGGGTGCCAGCTGGTTCCTGGCCCGGCTGCCAGGCAAACTGGGGCTGTTCCTTGGCCTGACCGGCGCCCCGCTCAACGCCCGCGATGCCCTGGACCTGGGTTTGGCCGACCGCTTCCTGGGTGAGCACCAGCAAGAAACCCTGGTCGATGAGCTGCTGCAACTGAACTGGCAGGAACACACCGCTTTGCAGCTCAACAGCCTGCTCAAGGCCGAACAGCACCGCGTGTGTGCCGAATTACCGGCCGCTCAATGGTTGCCGCGCCGGGCAGTGATCGACGCGTTGCTCGATGTTGCCGATGCGGCTGCCGCATGGCGCGCGCTGGAAAACCTGAAGCACCATGACGACCCATTGCTGGCCGACGCCGGCCAACGGCTGCAGCAAGGCTGCCCGCTGACCGCCCATCTGGTTTGGGAGCAGATTCGCCGGGCGCGACACCTGTCACTGGCGCAAGTGTTGCAGATGGAGTACTGCATGAGCCTGAACTGCTGCCGCCACCCGGAGTTCAGTGAAGGCGTACGCGCCCGCCTGCTGGACAAGGACAACCAGCCGCGCTGGCACTGGCCGGATGTGGCGCAGGTGCCCGCAGCGGTGGTTGAGGCGCACTTCGCCAAGGTGTGGGAGGGCAGTCACCCGCTGGCGGACCTGGGTTAGTGCAGTGGCTGCCTAGCGCTGCCATTGCCCCTGCCCGCGCGGCCCATCACCTGGCCCACCGCCATTGCCTGGCCCATTGGATTGCCAGCCGCCCCGCGGGTAGCGCTGGCTGCCATCGCGGTAGTCGTGCCGGTCCCGGTCACCCCGGTAGTCATCACGCTGGCGGTTGCCATAGTCATGGCGCGGGTTACCGTGCCACTGGGTCACCGGCGGGCGTGGCTGCGGCCGGTAGTTGGGTGCGGGCTGATAGCGGTAACGCGGGGCGGGCTGGTAGTAGTAGCGTGGTGCCGGCTGGTAGTAGTAGCGTGGCTGTGGCGCCACGTAGTAACGGTCATAACGATAGTACCCGGGCGCTGCATAGCGGTCGCTGGTGTAATAGTCGGAGCGGTAGTAGCTGCCACTCTCGTAGTAAGGCGCGCAGGCGGAAGTCATCGACCCCAGCAGGGCGATCAACAGGATTCGATAGGACATGGCGGCCTCCTGGACCGCTGGAGTGCCCGCACAGCGGCGCTGTCGGGCGTCGATGCGAAATGTGTTCATCGACATTGAATAAGACACCGGTAACAAGGTGCAGTGCCATTCCTGCAATAATTTGATACAGCTGCTCGGGCACCGAAAAACTTGCAGTCATTTCAGGGCCACCTCACTAGAATGGGCGGCTCGGCACACATCATGGGAAGATCATGCCTTTACGTTCCACCCTGTTTTCGCAGCGTTCGCTGATCTTCACCCTCCTGTTGCTGCTGGCCTGCGGCTTTCTCGCCACCTCGCTGCTCAGTTACTTCGCTTCGCGCAGCGCTATCCGTGACGGCATCATCAACACCGAATTGCCGCTGACCTCCGACACGGTCTACTCGGAAATCCAGAAAGACCTGATTCGCCCGGTACTGATCGCCTCGATGATGGCCCAGGACACCTTCCTGCGCGACTGGGTGCTGTCCGGCGAGCAGGACACCGCCCGCATGACCCGCTACCTGGGCGAGGTCATGGGCAAGCAGGACACCTTCACCTCATTTTTCGTGTCCGACCGCACCCTGACCTACTACCAGGCCAAGGGGGTGCTCAAGCATGTCGACCCTGGTGCCTGGCGCGACGCCTGGTACTTCCGCCTGCGTGACCTCAAGGCACCTTATGAGATCAACGTCGACTTCGACATGGCCAACCATGACAGCCTGACCGTATTCATCAACTATCAGGTGCATGACTATCAGCAACGCTTCATCGGCGCCGCCGGTGTCGGCCTGAGCGTATCGTCGGTGGTCAAGCTGATCGACCGCTACCAACAACGCTACCAGCGCGCGGTGCTATTCACCGACGCCAAGGGCAAGGTGCTGCTGACCGGCTCGGCAGGCGGCCCGCATGGCCTACAGGTGGGCCAGCAGCTCAGTGCCAACCCCGAGCTGCAAAACCTGCTGGCCGAACGGCGGGTACCCAGCGAAGGCAGCCACGAGTACCGTGACAGCGACCAGCACAGCCACTTCCTCAACGTGCGCCAGTTGCCTGAGCTGGACTGGTACCTGCTGGTGGACAAACGGGAAACCGGCGCGCTCGATCGCATTCGTCACTCGCTGTACCTGAACCTGGCGATCTGCACCATGATCACCCTGGTGGTACTGGCACTGGTACACGCCATGGTCCGCCGCCATCAGGCCAGCACAGAGGCCTTGGCGACGCTCGACAGCCTCACCGGCCTGCTCAACCGGCGCAGCTTCGACCTGCTGGCTGCCCAGGCCCTGCGCGAAGCCCAGCGCGACAATGGCCCGCTGGTGGCATTGCTGTTCGACCTGGACCACTTCAAGGCGTTGAACGATACCCATGGCCACCTGGCAGGCGACGAAGTGCTGCGCCAGTTCGCCAATGTGCTGCAAAGCAGCCTGCGCCAGTCGGATATACTGTGCCGCTGGGGTGGCGAGGAATTCATCGTGCTGCTGCGTGAAGCCGAGGGTCGGCACGTCATCGAGGTGGCGGAAAAGATCCGCCAGCGCACCGAACAGCTGACCTTCAGCTACGACGACCAGCCACTGCGCCTGACCACCAGCATCGGCCTGAGCAGCCTGCGACCGGGGGATACCCTGCACACCCTGCTGACCCGCGCCGACCGTGCCCTTTATCGTGCCAAACAGGCTGGCCGCAACCGTGTCTGTAGCGAAACCCCATGACTGATCAGCAACACTGCCCCGCTTGCGGCGCGCTCAACCACTGCAGCCTGGCCGACCCACGCCGCGCCACCCAGGCCTGCTGGTGCTACGGTGTCACCATCGACCCGAGCGTGCTCCAGGCACTGCCCGCCGCGCTGCGGGACAAAGCCTGCCTGTGCCCGCGCTGCGCCGCCGTTGAAGACCAACTCCAATCACGCCCTTCCAGCTGACGCCAAGCCATGCGCCTCGATCGTTTCCTTGCCAACCTGCCCCACTGTAACCGCCAGCAGGCCCGGCTGATGCTGGCCCAGCGCCGTGTGCGCCTGGATGGCCAGGTCATCAGCGACCCGCTGGCCGAGGTGCGGGAGTTCAGCCGGGTGCAACTGGACGAGCAGTTGCTGCAGGCTGGCCGCCCGGCGCGCTACCTGATGCTGCACAAGCCGGCCGGCTGCGTGAGCGCAACCCACGACCCACAGCACCCCACTGTGCTCGAGCTGTTGCCGGCGGCGCTGCGTGCAGACCTGCACATCGCCGGGCGCCTGGACTTCAACACCACCGGCCTGATGATCCTGACCAACGATGGCCAGTGGTCGCGCCGCCTGACCCAGCCAGCGACCAAGCTGCCCAAGCAGTACCTGGTGGAAACCGAGGACGAGATTGCCGAGCACTATGTGGCCAAGTTCCGTGAAGGCTTCTACTTCGCCTTTGAGAACCTCACCACCCAGCCCGCCCAGCTGGACATTCTAGGGCCGCGCCAGGCGCGGCTGGCGATTGTCGAAGGGCGCTATCACCAGGTCAAACGCATGTTCGGGTTTTTCGACAACAAGGTCGTGGGGCTGCACCGGGAGAGCATGGGGGCGATCCGGCTCGACCCGGGGTTGGCGCCCGGCGCCTTTCGGCAACTCACGCCGGAAGAAATAGGCACCGTCTAGCCCGCCCGCGAACTCGCGCAACCTACCGCTGAGCGCGCGCCATACGACCGCTCAGCGCCAAACGTCACAATTAAGCCCGAACGGCACTTGCAGGATCCCCGCCCCCCTGCTTGAATCCCAATCGTCAGTCTGCATGTGACCGCTAAGTCACGATCGTAGACCCAGACACTTTTTGTCGGCCACCCAGGGCCTAGATGCCTTGGGGCACGGCAGATTGCCCGCCATACAACAACACCGTCGACGCAAGTGCCAAGGATCGACACAGGGCCCCGGTTACTCTTCAGGCGAATGCCTACCTGTCATAAAGAACGTGCACCCTGATGTCCTGTTTCGGGAATGCGCTCTCTTTGAGCCAGTGGCTTGAGTGTTCGGCCAAGCCGCCGCCAAAAGTGAACGACCCGTTGCCGCGACAAGCCACCAGGTGACGCGAATACCCTTTTTGCGCCAGGAGTCGATGACATGAGGCCAGAAATCGCTGTACTTGATATTCAAGGTCAGTATCGGGTTTACACGGAGTTCTATCGCGCGGATGCGGCTGAGAATACGATCATCCTGATCAACGGCTCGCTGGCCACCACAGCCTCGTTCGCCCAGACGGTGCGCAACCTGCACCCGCAGTTCAATGTCGTCCTGTTCGACCAGCCCTACGCGGGCAAATCCAAACCGCACAACCGCCACGAACGGCTGATCAGCAAGGAGACCGAGGCGCATATCCTCCTTGAACTGATCGATCACTTCCAGGCCGACCACGTGATGTCGTTCTCGTGGGGCGGTGCCAGCACGCTACTGGCACTGGCGCACCAGCCGCGGTGTGTGAAGAAGGCCGTGGTGAGTTCGTTCTCGCCGGTGATCAATGAACCAATGCGCGACTACCTGGCGCGCGGTTGCCAGTACCTGGCCGCCTGCGACCGCTATCAAGTCGGCAACCTGATCAACGACACCATCGGCAAGTACCTGCCGTCGCTGTTCAAGCGGTTCAACTACCGGCACGTCAGCAGCCTGGACAGCCACGAATACGCGCAGATGCACTTCCACATCAACCAGGTGCTGCAACATGACCTGGCACAGGCACTGGAGGGCGCGCGCGCTATCGATATTCCGGTGTTGTTCATCAATGGTGAACGCGACGAGTACACCACGGCCGCAGATGCACGGCAGTTCGGCAAACACGTGGGGCGCAGCCAGTTTGGGGTTATCCGCGGTGCAGGACACTTTCTGGACATGGAGACCAAGGCCGCCTGCGAGGACACCCGCAATGCCATGCTGGGCTTCCTCAAGCCAACCCTGCGTGAAGCCCGGCAACGTTACCAGCCGCTGCAACAGGGGCAGCATGCACTGGCTATCTGAGCAACTCGGCGCCTTGGTGCGGATACCCGCCGGCATGGGGCGCCGACACGCTTTTTTTATAACGTGGGCTTCTATTTCCCGCAGGGTTCTGGTAAAAAGTGCGGCGTAAGGCGGGTATAGTTTAGTGGTAAAACGAAAGCTTCCCAAGCTTTAGTTGAGGGTTCGATTCCCTCTACCCGCTCCACTTCGACTTTCCAGGGACTTCCACCGGAGTCCATAGAACGCCGTAAGTCATTGTCAGGATTGAGGATTTCCACCCAACCTCGATCCACTGACATCCAGCGAAATCCACTCCCAGCCGGTTCTAACTGGTACGTTGAGCGGTACATTGGCAATGCGGAGGTTCCCAAAACCGTATTGTTGCTGGAGGAGCCGGGGTTCCGTCGGGAACATGGCATCCAACTCGCTTCGCAGGAGTTGGGCTCATGCTTTCAGACCTCCAGGTTCGACAGGCCAAGGTGACCGGCAAGGCGTACTCGCTTGTCGATTTCGACGGTCTCTACTTCCACATCTCCGCCACCGGCTTCAAGGCCTGGCACTTCCGCTTCACTTGGGGCGGCAAGCGCGAGCGCATGTCCTTCGGCGGCTATCCCGCGCTTTCCCTGAAAGACGCTCGTAATCTGCGCGACGAGGCCCGGGCAATGCTGGCCAAGGGCATCAACCCGCATTCGGAGCGCAAGCGCAAGCGCCACGCCATCGTCCTGGCGGGCGAGCACACCTTCCAGGCCATCTACGACAAATGGCTGGCCCACCGCAGCCTCTCTCTGGAAAATGAGGGCCGCCAGAGCACGCCCAAACAGATCGGGCGCGTCTTCGCCAAGGATGTGTTTCCCGTATTGCGCCACCTGACCATCTATGACGTCACCCGCGCCCATCTGCTGGACATCATCGGCAGAGTGGAAAAGCGTGGCTCGCTGTCGGTCGCCGAGAAACTGCGCACCTGGTTCAGCCAGCTATTCACCTACGCCTCGGTGGTGGTGCCCAACATGGGCGACAACCCGGCCAAGGATTTGGATGTGGTGGCGATGCCGCTGCCGCCGGTCGAGAACAACCCCTTTTTGCGCATGCCCGAGCTGCCGGCCATGCTGCAGACGTTGCGCAAGTACAGCGGTCGCCTGAATACGCAACTGGGTCTACGTCTGCTGCTGCTCACGGGCGTGCGCACCGGTGAATTGCGCTACGCCACGCCCGATCAGTTCGATCTAGAACGCGGTCTGTGGATTATCCCGGTTGTCAGGCTCAAGCAACGCAAGCAACTCACCAAGAAGAAGCGCCAGCGCTTCGCCGACATCCCGCCATACATCGTGCCACTGTCGTTGCAGGCACAAGAAGTCGTTCGTCATCTGCTGGGAAATCTGAAGCCAGCGCAGGTCTATCTCATCCCCGGTGATTGGTGCCTGAAAAACCCTCTCAGCGAGAACACGCTCAATGGCGCGCTCAAGCGTATGGGATATGAAGACCAGCTCACTGGGCACGGCGTTCGCGCCACAATCTCGACCGCGCTCAATGAATTGGGCTATCCGCCCAAGTGGGTAGACGCCCAACTTTCGCATGCCGATCCGGATCGGATCAGCGCGACCTACAACCACGCCGAGTACGTCGAGCAGCGCCGCGTCATGATGCAGGACTGGGCCGACCGTCTGGACTTGTTCGAGCAGAATCAGGTCGAAGTTGCCAGCACACACCTGACCATCACGCTGCAGGGCCTGCCCACGATTGCCGGACAGGCGGCAGCGCAGCCGCCCGCCCTGAATCCAAACGCCCCTCAGTTGATCGTTGCGCCTGCACCGGATGCGCCAGCGGTTCCAGCTTCCGTCTATCGACTTTCGGCGGTGCATCTGCCCGAGTACGCGCGACCCACGCTGTCAGAGGTGCAGCGCGAGCGCTTGCAATTGCTGGAGATGTTCGAGGCGCCTCACAACCTATCAGTCGCCGATTACGCCAAGCTGGTTGGCAAGTCCCGCCGCTGGATCACTTACGAGATTCAGGCCGGCAATCTCCTGTCGATCCATCTGGGTCACCGTGGGCAGCGCGTCCCGGACTGGCAACTCGACCCCATCAAACGCAAGCTGATTCAGGCTGTCCTGAAGCTGGTGCCGCGCGGCATCGACACTTGGCACATCTATCACGCACTGCTGCGGCCATACGATGCCCTGGGCAAGTGTCCAGTCATCGAGGCAGTCGATCCGACCAACCTGCATCTTGCAGCTCGACTGGTCGCCGCACATGCCATAGAAACCGATGAGCTTGCAGAGCAATCGGAGGCGTCTCCGGTGCTGGCCAGGCAGACTGTAGAGCGCCTGGTAAAAACGGCAATGTTGGTTGATACGCCCGAAGATCTAGTCGCCCGTTGAGCTGAGGCCGGACGGCAGCACCGTCCGGTCAAGGTCAAAGCAGGGAACAAAGGTTGATCGCTTCGCATGACCAACCCTCCGTCTTCTGCGCGGCCAACTCGCAATGTTCAGTAGCAGGTAGCGTTTCGCGTCGAATCTGCGCCTGGCAGTCACCATGGGCGACTTCTCTGTGATGCTATCTCGCTATATCAGTATCCAGATCGGATATGACGCCAGCAGATTTCCGTTGCCAATCCCAAGCCCCGAGCAATAGATTCCGACCGCTCGCCGCTTTTTGAAACCGCTGGCGTATCAGACCATACCGATACGGTTTTGCGGGAGCCGCAACTTCTCACGATCCTGATAGCGCAAGCGTCACTGTCGAGCCGCGACGGACGCTCGATTTTCTTGTGCTCGATGGATTTTTGCACATCGAGCACACAACGCCTACTCGTTGCGCGAACTGATCAGAAGTAATCAAAAGCGGGTGTCATCACTCGCGTCTTGCGCGGACAACAGGCCGACCATGAGGACGGCTGCAAAAGCAGTCGGCCCTGTAGTTCTTCTCCTGGAAGGAGACGGAGCATGCACGAGAACAAAAATGATGCACCAACATCAAAGGTGTTCTACCGCCCGCTCGAAGCATCCATCCGCTGGGCCGGACTGCTGCGATACGAGCAGGTGATCCTGGCTTCGGTCTCGTCGCCTATGAATCTGCCGCAGTCGCTGGACTGCCCACGTTTGGGCGAACTGCGGCTGTACACCGACCGCATCTATGACGGCATCCTCAACGGGGAACTGCCCTTCGGGCAGCACGGCATCACGACGCGCGACACCGCGTTGATCGAATCGCCTGATCTGACGGTACGCCATGTCGATCTGAAGTGCTGGATGCGCCAGCACTACCCCGAGCAGCGGCCCGGCTTTCTCTTCTCCCGCGGCGAGCGCATCACCCATCCCTTCATCTCTCTGGAAACAGGGCAAGCCATGCTGGTCGAACGCCAGGCTTTGAAATCCGTCCTGGAACAGACCAAACGTCAGCTTCGCGAGTTGCAGGACAAGCATGACGCGCTGCTCAAGCAGCCCACGGTGATTCCGGCATGCGCGCAGTGTCCGATCAGTGATCGAGCCGAGGCCACCTACCTGAACATCGTTGGCGGCCTGTTGGAGCTGATGCTCGGCCAGTCGCCATCGGGCACGCCGTACTCCAGCTTCAAGACGCAGGAGGCCGTGGTCAGCGCGCTGGTCGCCCATCACAGCGGTGCCATGGGCATCGCGGAGCGGACATTGAACGGCAAGTTCGCCACCGCCAGGCGCCGGCTGCGTAGCACTTCCCTCTGAGATTTGCCAGCTTGTATGTGCAGTCGCGGAGATTGCATTTGCAATGTCTTTTCGCAGCCGTGTCTATTGAATAGAGGTCACGCCAACAAACGCCACTGAGCGTTCAGGAGTGACTGCCATGTCGCAAACATCTGTACTGCAGCCAAACGAGCGCCGCATCCTGCGCCTGGAAGAAGTCGAAGCGAAATCCGGTTTCAAGCGCGCCCACATCTACAACCTGATGAAGAAACGCCAGTTCCCGCAGGCGCTGCGTCTGGGTGTGCGCGCCGTAGGCTGGGACTCCATCGAAATCGATCAGTGGATCGACGAGCGCGTCAACAACCGGGCCTGACCCGTTCTCCCGAAGTCTTTTCATCTTGACACGGAGAACGCCATGCAGGTCGTATCCATCATTTCAACCAAAGGTGGGGTCGGCAAGACCACCACGGCTGCGAACCTGGGTGGTCTCGCTGCGGACGCCGGGCTGCGCGTGCTGCTGCTCGATCTCGATGTGCAGCCCACCTTGTCCTCCTACTACGAGCTGGCTCACCGCGCGCCGGGCGGTATCTATGAATTGCTGGCCTTCAACGAGCGCGACCTCGACCAGCTTGTGTCCCGCACGATCATCACGGGCCTGGACTTGGTGCTCTCCAACGACCACCGAGGCGAACTGAACACCTTGCTGCTGCACGCGCCAGACGGGCGCCTGCGGCTGCGGCATCTGCTTCCGGCGCTCAAACCCCTCTACGACCTGGTGCTGATCGACACCCAGGGCGCGCGCTCGGTACTGCTGGAGATGGCGGTGCTGGCCTCCGACCTCGCGCTGTCGCCAGTGACCCCAGAAATCCTCGCCGCCCGCGAGCTGCGGCGCGGCACCATGCAGTTGCTCGCGGACATTGCGCCGTACCGGCAGCTGGGCATCGAGCCGCCGCCGCTGCACCTGCTCATCAACCGCGTCCATCCGGTGTCCGCCAACGCCCGGCTGATCCAGCAGGCGCTGCGCGATCTGTTTCAAGACCATACCGACATCGGCGTGTTGGCCACCGACGTGCCGGCCATTGAGGCTTATCCGCGTGCCGCGACGCGCGGCCTACCGGTGCATCGGGTCGAGTACCGCCAGCCAGTGGGCAGAGTCGCTCCCGCCGCGCTCGCCACCATGCGCGATCTTGCTGGCGAATTGCTCCCGCAGTGGCAGGATCGATTTGCCGCAGTGTCCGGCCGTCCGCCACAGCCTCTTGATACCAGGAGGCCCCATGGCCAACGCACATGAACTGGCCCGAGGCCACAGCCGGCTGCGCGCCCTGATCGAGTTCGCCGTCGGCGAAGGCTGGCACGTCAAGCGCACGGCGGGCGGTCACCTCAAGTTCACCAAGGCAGGCTGCGCCGCGATCTACACCAGCTCGACGGCCAGCGATCACCGGGCAGCCCTCAACGCCCGTGCGCAGATCCGTCGCGCCGAGCGCGAGACCCGATCCCTAGCGCAGGGGGGCGGCCATGACTGAGATCACCTCCCAGCAGATGGCCGGCAAACTGCTCGCGTCCGGGTTCGAGCGCAGCGGCCCGTCAGCAACGACCTTGAGCGACCCGATCGCCGACACGCCCATGATCGTGACGCTCGACCAGTTGCGCCCCTACGACCACGACCCGCGCAAGAAGCGCAATCCGGTGTACGAGGAAATCAAGGCATCCATCCGCGAGCGTGGCCTGGACGCGGCTCCGGCCATCACCCGGCGGCCCGGCGACGATCACTACATCATCCGCAATGGCGGCAACACGCGACTGGCAATCCTGCGCGAACTCTGGTCGGAGACCAGGGACGAACGTTTTTTTCGGGTCTCATGCCTGTTCCGCCCATGGCCCGAGCGTGGCGAGATCGTCGCGCTCACCGGGCATCTTGCGGAAAACGAACTGCGCGGTGGCCTCACCTTCATCGAGCGCGCTTTGGGCGTCGAGAAAGCGCGCGAGTTCTACGAACTGGAAAGCGGCCCCACCCTGAGCCAATCCGAGCTGGCCCGCCGCCTGGCCGCCGACGGATACCCCGTGCAGCAGTCGCACATCAGCCGCATGGCCGACGCGGTACGCTACCTGCTGCCCGCAATCCCGACCGTGCTCTACGCCGGCCTGGGGCGTCACCAGGTCGAGCGGTTGTCGGTCATGCGCAAGGCCTGCGAGCGCACCTGGGAGCATTACGCCAAAGGCCGCTCACTGGTTCAGGGCTTCGACGAATTCTTTCAGGAAGTGCTGTCGCAATTCGATGTCCAGGCCGACGAGTTCTCTGCGCAGCGCATACAGGACGAGCTGATCGGCCAGATGACCGAATTGCTGGGTGTTGATTACGACGTGCTCGCTCTGGACATGACCGAATCCGAGAGCCGCCAGCGTGCCTTGGTCAGCGAGCCGACGTCGCCCCCGACGCCGCCTGCCTTGCCAGAGCCAGAGGCCATCGCGCGCCCGCCTGTCAATACCGCGCCACCCACCACGATGCCGACGGCAACTCCCTCGACGGGCGAGAGCGACGCGGATGCCAGTCATTCGGGCGCAGTCAGTTCGGCGGTATATGACGACCTGCTTCAGGAGCACATTGTCTCGCCGGCGCCGACAACCGAGCGGCTTGAGTCCATCCAGCGCATGGTCGCCGACCAGTTGGGCGATGCACTGCCGCACGATTTCTCGGCGAACGTCTTGCAGTCCATCCCGGTGCAGGCTGGCGGGCTCTATCCGATCTCGGATGTCTGGTACATCGCCCCCGGCCTGGACACACCCGAGCACCTGCGCATCCACGTCGCGCAGTTTGCCCGCGAGATTGCGGTCGAGGCAGACCTGGGCGAGTGCATCGATGACCGCCCAGACGGCATCGGCTTCGCCTGCCGTGCTCGCACCACAAACCCAGCGCCGCTGGGCCGTGCCGTCCATACGCTGTTGGCTTGCCTGGCCGGTCAGCAGCCCGCCGACGTCGGTCTGGACAACGGGCAAGTCATCATCGACCTGCCGGCGCTGCTGCACGGCCAGGGCGACGCAACCGGGCGATTGAGCGACACCGCGCTGGTCAAGCTGTTCCGCCTGCTGCGACTGGCCCGCCGCCTGCTCGATCTCGAAGCCGGCACTGCGGACTCTGGAACCTAAGCGAGGGAGGCCAGCATGTCCACAGCACACCCACTCAACCAGGCTGTCATCGCCCAGGCCCTCTATGACCTGCGCAATGGGCAACTGCGCCGCTGCAAACTGATGGGGTTTGGCGAGGCAGAGTTGGACGCCCTCAAGCATCCCGCGCTGATCAGCGTGCTGGCCAACGCCAACGTCTCCTGGTGCTCAGTGACGGTCAACCGCGAAGTGCTGCGGCGGCTGCTCCAGCAGGCGCAGGACGTGGAGAAGGAAATCGCCACAGTCGATCGCATGCTCAGGCTGGGCGCGAGCACGGAGATGGTCAGCAAGTTCTATGGCTTGACGCATCAGGAAGTAGCGCTTCGCCGTGAAATCCTCGGTCTGCCCAAGCGCAAGGGCCGACACCCCGTGCTGGACGAGGAGCAGGACACGGAGCTGTGGCGGCAATGGAAGGCCGTGACCAACAGCAGAACGGTCGATCTCGAAGACGAAACCTCCATCCTTGATGCCGCCATGGACTTGGCCGAAGGCATGTCGCTGCCTCTGTCGGTGGTCTGGGCCTCGATCAAGAGCTGGGTCGATCAGGGATTGGCTTGAGTCATGGCTGTGGACGACACCGTACCACGAGTCCGACGCCAAGGCCCCATCGCACTCGCAGAGCTGTTCGATGCTGCGCTGAAAGACCTTGTGCCCAAGCCCGCCCCCAGCGCACCTGCGTCTACACCTGCACAGTCGCCCACGCCCACCTCCGGCGATGCTTTCCTCTTCAGTGGCAACCGGCACGAGACGGTGCCACGCAAGTTGTTCCTCGACCGCCGCCTGACGCCGCTGGAACGAAACGCCTGGCAAGTGTTCCGGCTGATGCTCAACGACGACGGCGTGACCGCATTTCCCACCTACGAGCAGTTGCGGCCCTGGCTGGCGTCCATGCCCTGCGCAGGCCAGGCCTCGCATGAAACCGTGGCACGAGCGCTGACACTGATGCGCCTGACCCGCTGGCTGAGCCTGGTTCGGCGACGGCGTGACCCCAAGACCGGTCGCATCCTTGGCAATCTGTACGTGCTGCACGACGAACCCCTGACACCGTTCGAGGCCATGCAGCTCGACCCGGACTACCTGCAACTCGTCAGCCAGGCGCTCGGCCATTCTGCCAAGGCCGTGCAGATCGTGGGCCTGAACACGCTCAAGGAAATCGGTGAAGACCCATTACTGGCCGGACGCACCCTCCCGTCACGGTTGCAGGTGATGGCCGAACGTCTCGCCAACCAGGACCTCACGGCCAGCGATAGTTATCCACAGGAGGACGCCATTCACGATTCCGAAGAAGGGGCTCCGAGCCTTCTTCGGAATGGCGAACGACCCACTACGGATTCCGAAGCAGGGCTGAAACCCGCGCCAGACGTCTCTCTTCGGAATCCGAAGCAGGCCCGTACAGTACGTAGTAGTTGTATTAATGAAATACGTACTACTGCGCAGGCGCGCGCACTGGGCGATCTGCAATGGCCCAAGCGCTTTGCGCAACTGAAGGCGGAGCAGCAGGCGGGTGCCAAGGTGGCATTGCAGCAGGTTGATCCCTCGCTGAGGCAGGACGTGCTGGACGAATGGGCCGCGCGTTGTAGCAACCACGGCATCCGCAATCCCGCTGGGTATCTGTTCGGCATCATCCAGCGGGCCATCCACGGCGAGTTCAATGCCTGGACCAAGAAAGACCCGCCACCGGCACCCACTCAGCCAAACGAACGGCCACCACCCGCACCGCCACCCCAAACGCAGGGTAAGCCGGTGCCACCAGAAGTCGCCAGGCAGCACATCGAGCGGCTGCGAGATCTGCTCGCCAGCAAGTGAGCCGACCGACAAGGCGGTGAAGTGGACGCCCATGGATGCCAGTAGAGCTATCCCCTGGGGATAGTTCCACCGTTGGGGCGGATGCCGTGCAGTCGCAGGCCTCCCCTCGAACATCTGCCGCAGCATCGGTGTTGTCCGCCCTGATCCCGACGCGCAGCGTTCGCTGGCCCTGCATGGAGTTATCCCCTGGGGATAGCTCGCGCCGCAGGCGGCCACCACGCGCTGAACCGGGGTCTGGCTGGTTTCGGTTTGTTGACTGACTGCCTTCCGCTTCCTGCCGAAGCTGACCGCTCCTTTTCCCACAACGAGCGGACACCATGGCAACCAATGAACCTCTGCAACTGAATCTCGGCTCCCTGCGCAGCGCGATGTCGCTGACACTTCACACGCACCACGCTTCGCGCATCTGGCATGGCCGTGCCGCCGCCGAGGGGCGACCGGGCATCGTCGGCCTGAACGGCTACATCGCCCAAATGAACAAGATGCGGCGCGGTTCGGAGCAGGACGACCCGTACTCGGACTGGTGGATGCTGCGCATCGAAGTCAAGCTCGACCAGACCAAGACTACGCTGCAATCGCTGCGTGAGCAGGTGGATCAGGCGCTGGCGAGCGTGCCGCCGGCACTCAGCCTGGGCGAGAACCTCAACGTGCAGCCCGTCAAGTTGCCGCTGTTCGTCAATGCGCAGCTCGGCTTTGCCGCCGTCTATCTGCTGGCCGACTACGACGACATCGCCCGCAAACTGATCCTCGCCCACCACACGGCGCTCATCGACCGCAGCACCTTGGAGCGCTGGCTCAACGAGGGCGCCCATGCACTGCGCAGCCTGTTCTCGTTGGCCCAGCAATACCGCTATTCGGGCTGTACGCGCGACGACTTCGTGTCAAAGAACGCCGCAGCACGGGCGGCGTTGGAGAAATTCGGCGAACTGCCGCAGGACGTGCTGGAAGGCACGCTCCGCTCGAAGTTCGCGCCGCCCATCGTGCGCCGTGGCCTGCAACAGCGTGTCGAGAGTCCTGCTGCAGCGCCTGCCCCCAACGACGAGGCCGCCACCGACGAGCCCGCCACTGACGCAGCACCCGAAATCAGCGCCGGCGAGGTCGAGGGCGAGCAGGCATGAGCGATCCGAACCGCGAACCCCGCTACTTCCAGGGCCTGCAACAGGCAGCCTTCATGAAGCTGGAACACGCTGCCTCTCTAAAAGGCCTTTTAAAGCCTTTTAAGGGTAAGGGGGATCTTGAGGCCTGGGCCAGCCAGTGCTTCGCCATGCGCGACGAGCTGATTGGCTTGGCGCAGCGGCAGGTGCTGCAACAGGTAGTCGGGCATCCCTTCCACCTGCTGCCCGTCGACCTGGCCCAGCAGACCACTGGCGCAGGCACAGCGTTTTTGCGCTGGCGCAAGCACGACCGCTCAGCCATGGGCGTAGCCCTGTGGCAGGAATTGATGGCGAGCACCGGCACGCCGGTCAACCTGCTGGCCGAGCTGCACGCGATCGAGCTTCAGCGCATCACGCTGAACATGCAGATCAGCCTGTTGCACACCCTGGGCAGGCAGGCCCAGGAGTGCGCCAGCAAGGCCGCCAAGGCGGAAGACGCCTACCTGCGCCGGATCGCATCCATTCCCGCTGCGATGCGCGATCGGTGATTGCGTCAATCATTCCAGCAAGCGCCCGGCACCGACGCAGCACGGGTATTTCAACCACCATGGAGATTGCAACATGAGCACGCATTTTTGGGGCGAAGGCAACATTGGCTCCCCGCCCGAGTACCGGGAGTTCCCCAACGGCAACGACGAGCCGCGGCGCTTGCTGCGGCTGAACGTGTATTTCGACAACCCCGTCCCCACCAAAGGCGGCGACTTCGAGGATCGCGGTGGCTTCTGGGCGCCCGTGGAAATCTGGCACCGCGACACCGCGCACTGGAAAAACCTCTACCAGAAAGGCATGCGCGTCCTGGTTGTTGGCCGCATGGAGCGCGAGCCCTGGACGGACAACGAAGATCAGCCGCGCGAGACCTGGCAGATCAACGCGCGCAGCGTCGGCATCCTGCCGTTTCGCATCGAGTCCGTGACCCTCAGTCCGAAGCCGCAGGATGCGGAGGCAAAGCCCCAGGCCGCCCAGGAACCGGCTGTGCCAAAAGAGCCGCGGCGTAGGAAGTGACCCGGCATGGGCCGGCCACTGTTCGCAGCTCCATGCACCCGTGAGCTATCCCCAGGGGATAGCTCCATCTACGTCCACCGGCTTCCACGCGCTCCCGAAAATCGCGGCTCCCGGCTCGCACACCCCGGCTGCACGCTATCTCCGCCCCAGCCATTCCATCCTGTGAAAGTGGTCGCCACCGCTTGCGACTTGTTTGCTGCCGCCCCTGGCTGTGCCCGGCATCCTCGATTCCAGCAACTCAATGAACCACGGAAATCGGATGGACGGACATGCGCCTGTTCTTGTGCGAGAAGCCCTCCCAGGGCAAGGATATTGGCCGGATTCTCGGCGCGACGCAGCGCGGTGAAGGCTGCCTCAACGGCTCCGGCGTCACGATTACCTGGTGCATCGGCCATCTCGTAGAAGCGGCAGCACCCGAGGTCTATGACGCGGCGCTCAAGCGCTGGTCGCTGGAGCAGTTGCCCATCATTCCCCAGCAGTGGCGGGTCGAGGTCAAACCCAAGACCGCCACGCAATTCAAGGTCGTCAAGGCGCTTCTGGCGAAGGCGACCCATCTCGTCATCGCCACCGATGCCGACCGCGAGGGCGAGCTGATTGCCCGCGAGATCATCGACCTGTGCGGCTACCGTGGTCCCATCGAGCGTTTGTGGCTATCGGCACTCAACGATGCGTCGATCCGCACCGCGCTCGGCAAGCTGCGACCGTCGTCCGATACGCTGCCGATGTATTACTCGGCGCTGGCGCGTTCGCGGGCAGACTGGCTCGTCGGCATGAACCTCAGCAGACTTTTCACTGTGCTCGGGCGGCAAGCAGGCTACGACGGCGTGCTGTCGGTCGGACGTGTCCAGACCCCGACCCTGAAGCTGGTCGTGGACCGCGACCGCGAAATCGCGGCTTTCAAGTCGGTGCCGTTCTGGGGCATCGACGTGTCTCTGTCCGCAGAGGGTCAGGCTTTCGCCGCGCTGTGGGTTGCGCCCGATGGCTGCACCGACGACGCCGGTCGTTGCCTGCAACAGCCGGTCGCCCAGCAGGCGGCGCAGCAGATTCGCGCTGCGGGCAGCGTCCAGGTGGTGTCGATCGAGACCGAGCGCGTGCGCGAAGGCCCGCCGCTGCTGTTCGATCTGGGGACGCTTCAGGAGGTCTGTTCCAGGCAGCTCGGGCTGGACGTACAGGAAACGCTGGAGATCGCCCAGGCGCTGTACGAAACCTACAAGGCCACGACCTACCCACGCTCGGACTCCGGCTACCTGCCCGAAAGCATGTTTGCCGAGGTGCCCGCCGTCCTGGACAGCCTGCTCAAGACCGACCCGTCGCTGCGCCCGATCATGGGTCAGCTCGACCGCTCCCAGCGTTCGCGCGCCTGGAACGACGGCAAGGTCACGGCGCACCATGGCATCATTCCGACGCTCGAACCCGCGAACCTCTCTGCTCTGAGCGAGAAGGAACTGGCGGTGTACCGGCTGATCCGGGCGCATTACCTGGCGCAGTTCCTACCGCACCACGAGTTCGACCGTACCGTGGCTGAGTTTTCCTGCGGGCAGCAGATGCTGGCGGCCACCGGTAAACAGGTGGTCATCAAGGGTTGGCGTTTGGTGCTGGTCGAGCCGCAAGCGGATGAGGACGGCGACGCCGCAGCGCGCAGCCAGGTGCTGCCCCCGCTGCGTGAGGGCCTGGCGTGCCAGGTGGCCGAGGTCGAGATCAAGGCGCTCAAGACGATGCCGCCCAAGCCCTATACCCAGGGCGAACTGGTCAAATCGATGAAGGGCGTTGCGCGTTTCGTAACCGACCCGCGTCTGAAACAGAAGCTCAAAGACACAACGGGCATCGGCACCGAGGCGACGCGGGCCAACATCATCAGCGTGCTGATCGCCCGTGGCTACATCGTGAAGAAGGGCCGCTCCATTCGCGCATCGGATGCGGCGTTCACGCTGATCGACGCCGTGCCCGCAGCGATTGCAGACCCCGGCACCACAGCGGTGTGGGAGCAGGCGCTCGACATGATCGAGGCCGGACAGCTCACCCTGGACGTATTCCTCAGCAAGCAGGCCGCCTGGATTTCTCAGTTGATCGCGCAGTACGGCTGCGTGTCCCTGTCCATCAAGCTTTCCCATGGGCCAGCATGCCCGCAGTGCGGCGCAGCGACGCGCCAGCGCACCGGCAAGAGCGGCCCATTCTGGTCGTGCAGTCGCTACCCAGACTGCAAAGGCACGCTGCCGGTCGAATCCGGTACGCCCAAGCGTGGCGCTTCGCGCTCGCGTAGCAGCGGCCGCAAAGGCGCCTGACCGACTCCGTTTCCCGTGGGCCGCACCCTGTTTCAAAGGCGTGGCCCGTGTCCCGCACGCCCCTGCGGGTCGCCCAGCGCGCAACGCCTTCTTGTCCGTGTGCGCGTCCCGTCCAGCCGTCCCCGGCTGCGGGACCTGAAGGTATCTTTTCCGCGAACCGTCTCCCCCGTGTTCTGCTGGTCTGTGTTTCTCCCGCCCACTGCGAAGGGTCCCCCGATGGCTTGCCAGGCAGCGCGAGCCACCCGGAGACCCTTTGTGGTCAGCGGTATTCGGTGCCGGCGCCCACCGGCGCAAAAACGGGCTCCCTTTGTGCGCGGATGTGCGCCAGACGATGCCGGCCCCAGCCACGACATGGGCCGGGTGTGATTGCTGATGAGCAGACGGTTCTAGCGACGACCGGGCCTGCAACAGCCCACGGGTGGTTATTTCCTCCCGAGCCGAAGGTCAGCGAGCCTTCGGCTCCTTTATCTCGTCGATCAACGTTCCGAGCCAATGGCCGGCCACAGCAACAGGAAACCGACGCATGCAACAACCGGAGAAAGTACGAGCCGCATTCGAGCGCGACCTTGGCAACAAGGTGCTGTTCATCAAGGGCGGCAAGCTGCTGTTTATCGATGGCATCAACCTCAAGGCCATCGCCGACCGTAAGGCGTATTTCGCTTCGCTGCGTGCGCGGCAGGAGCAGCCCATTGTGGTCCTGGCCGAACTGGGACAGGACGAGGCATTCGCCCTGTGGAAGCAGCATGTCCTGGGCGACGCGCCCGAGTGAGCCAACGCACCCGCACACCACCCTGACAACCCGCACTCGATGCGGGTTTTCTGTCTCTGCGCCGATCAATCCGGGCTGGGCCGAATGCCGTTTTGCAACTGACGCAGCGCGGCCCCCGCATGAAGCTGCCCGCATGTTCGCTGATTCGTCAGCACATGCCAGCAGCCATGGGTTCCAGGCTGCCGCGGGTTCTTCCCGCGTAACCCGCCAGTCCGTATCGCATCAAGTCTGCGGACGCGCGTCCCCGTGACGCCGATGCTTTTTATCCACCGCGTGCGGGAGCTGCCATCCCGTGAGGGACAAGGCCTCGCTTTTCCAAGGAACCTACCCATGTCCCACAAAGCCTCTTTCAGCCAGTTGGCCTTGACCTATTGCGGCAAGTTCCTGCCGCTCGAAGTCCTGCAAAGCGCCGCCGGCCACTACATCGGCACGCGCGATACCGAAGGTCCCGTTTCGCGGGAATCGCACGAGTACTTCCGCAGCCATGCGGCGGCTCAACGTGCCCTCGAAAGAGGCGGCTGGTCCCAGCTCGCCATTCCCTGATCCAACTGGAGGAATCACGCCATGAATCAACTGCTGCCGCAGGAAGTCGTCGATCAGATCATGCGGGAAGAGCAGCATTTCGCTGCCGCGCCCCAAGCCTTCTTCGAGGCCTGGAAGCGTGGTGCCGAGATCGCTGGCCCCGAATGGTTCGGCGACGGCACCCGTGACGGCCTGAACCAGGCCAAAAGCAAGTGGGATCTGCGTCCCAACATGCTGCGGCTCAACGATGCCCTCGGTGTCCTGAGCAGCGGGCAACGCATGTTTCTGTCCGCCATGGTCAGCTTCTACAACGCGCACGAGGGCGGTGCCATGCTCAAACGCTGCCATTTCCACGGGCTGTCGGATTTCGACGGTCTCGACCTGGAACGCCGCCAGGTCATTGCCGACTTGATGCTGAACTACAGCGGCTGGTGAGCCCGTTTCTGGCACACCCCCGTCTTTTCGTTCCCCACGAGGGACATGCACCTACACGGTCATGTCCCTCGATTTCCTTTCCGTTGCCCAGCGTAAGGCGGCTGAATCAAAGCCAACGATCACCTCTGCCTGACGCATTTTCCCCTTTCAACCCACCGGGTCCAATTCCCGGTGGCGGGAATTGGCTCCATTATTCAATCTGGAGCGTCCCCATGTCTCAGAATCCCAATCCCTTTGTTCGCGGCTACTGGAATTTGAAAATCGTCCGCACGCTGTCCATCAGCTACGAGGACGGAAGCCCGCCTGTCTGGCGAAATATCCACCCGAGCCAGCAACACCTGTCCGACCAGGAACTGATTTCATCGTCCTGCATCGTCATCAGCGATTTCGCGGTGGTCACGAACGGCTCTGAACCTGTGAGTGCCGAGGTACTGGCCGAATGCGATGCCGATGAAGGTGTTAACGGCGAAGGCGTGATCGGTGCCGTGGTCTATGCCATTCATGGCGAGGACTTCGACGGTCGCCTGATCCACGTTGGTGACAGCTATTCGGTTGAGGCCGCGCGGGAAGTTGTGCGGCGCCTGAGTTTCGAGACCGGCTACTACAGCCGATGCTGGGAGATCAGCAGCGCACACATCAGCCCGGAAACCGGCCAGTACCTCGCCAATCTGGCGGACCTTGCCACGCCGGAGGCCTTTTTGTTCATCGCCTTTCGGGTTCCGTACAGCCCGGCGATCGGCGTCAAGCTGATCTCCACGCCCTGGACGGACAAGAACCTGGAGTACGCCGATGGCATCAGCGCCGAGCAGCTTCGGCAGGAGCACCGCAGCAAGGGCATGCCCGACGACCTGGCGAACATCCTGGAACTGGCTGGCCAGGCCGATGTGCGCATCCTCATCCTCGACGCCGACGCGCCCGTGTTGCTGGGCCTGCCGCTGGCCGAGTCCTAGCAAACACACCACGCGCCCACCTTCCTCTTTGCCCTCCATGCCAGCCCGTCTCCTTTCTGGGAGCCAGGCTGGTCCTATTTCATAGGAGCACTTTATGTTCCCCGACCTCATCTCGCCCGCACGCGACTTCGAGCATCAGCTTGGAGCCTGCGTCAACGCCATGAGCCAGGACGACGCCATCGGCCAGATCCTGGTATTCGAGCGCTTGAGCGGCATGCTGCACATGCGCCATCTAGCCAGCGCCGATCTGGCAGACACCGACATTGATGCCTACGAAATGGTTGTCTTCGACGGTGGTAACACCGGCGGTGACACGTGGAAGCACGTGTTCTTTCCACGCCAGCGCGAACACTACTTCGTGTACCAAGCCTGACCACCCAGCCCCTTTCGAGGGGCCTTTTCTTGTCGCGACGCAGGAAAGCGGGTGCGGCGCGGTGCGGTTTCCTGAGCGCAGGCGGCTCACTCAAGGGCCATCCTTGCCCCATGTTCGTCGGCGTTGCCGACACATGCCCAGGCAGTCAAGACCTTCAAGGCTGCAAGCGCGGGAAACCGTGCTGGTTGTTTCTTCCTACGGACGCATCGCGCCCATTCACCCACAAGGGACCTCTCCCTTGCGGGCGGGGAATCCCTTGTTCTTCCTCAAGGAGATTCACATGGATCGCTCTCTTATCAAGACCCTGATGCCTTCGCTGGTCGCAGGCCATGTGCCCCGCAACGTGCGGTCGTTCAAGTACCGCGTGTTCGATGATCAGCCACAGTCCTCGACACTGGGCTTTGTCATCGATCCCCAGCCCTTCGACGGCAAGGTGGTCGCAGCCAGCGAGGACGCCATCGTCGTCAAGCTCAAGCCCAGCGAGTTCGCGGTACTCGATCCCAACCTGGTGACCAGCATTCCCAGCGAGGGCACCAAGGTGCATGTCCAACCCTATGCCCGTCGTCGTTTCGACGGTCTGCGTGCGGACACGCCAGAAGAGCGCACCGAGATGATGTCCGACGGCACTCCCTACACCGTCAAGACACACATCCTCGGCTCCGCGCCGGCCAAGCTGCCCATTCCCGAGCCGCAGTGTATGGAACTGGGTCAGCTCATCGAGCAGTTGGAGGAAATGTCGGCGCCCGACGGGTTCCGGCGCATCACCCACATGCTGGTCGATGCGGGCGCCCACGACTTCACCTGGGTCGATCCGAAGCCGGCCAAGATCATCGAAACGCCTCCGGCGATCAGTTTCACGGTTTCGACCGCGAAGTTCGACGGTCGGGTGACGATCCTCTACCAGCGCGGCAGCGATACCTATGCGGTGGAGCTGTGCCGCGACGGCGAGTTGGTCGTTCGGCACGACGAGGTGTATTTCGACATGCTCGGCGAAGTGCTGGAGCGGCTCATCGACGACGGGCGCTGGCGTCTGATCGATGTGAGCGTGATCGGCGCGGAGACGTCCCGACGGCGCCGCGCTGTACCTGCGTGACACCACGAAAAGAACCAGGCGACATGCCCCCCACAGGCTCTCCCTCCATTCGGAAGGAGGGCCTTTTTTCTGCCGTGTGAGATTTCATCAAAGGGAATCGCCCGAATGCCGATTGATGGCTGTCTCGCGCGCGAGGCCCGGCCATGCTGAGCCCATGCCTGCTGACGTTGTCAGCGACATGCCAGGCAACCATCGGTCTTCGAGGTTGCGGCGCAGTTCCCACTGCGTGACCGAGCCAGCTCGCACCGCATCCATCCGCGAGCGGCCACCAGTCTCTGGTGGTGGATGCTTTCGCCTTATCAACCCATCGCGGGGTTACGCACCTTTCCCCGCAGCGTGGGGCCGGTGTGTCTCCGCTTCATCCCTATGGAGATTCACCATGAGCACCACGTCCAACGAGAAATCGTATTTCGACCTCCACACCTCGGGCATCGGTTACATCCAGCGTGTCCGTGAAGTGCCTGTTCGGGGCGGCCGCCGTGCGCAGCCTTTCCTGGCATGCACCATCGCCGCGTTGGTCGGTTCCGCAAAGGACCCCAGCTATCGCTATTTCGACGTCAAGGTCTCGGGTGCCGAGGCCAAGAAGCTGGTCGAGCGCTGCATCGGCGTTGACGATCCCAAGCAGCGCCCGCTGGTGCGCTTTCGCCTCGGCGACCTGTGGGGCGATGCGTACATCCGCGACAAGGGTGAGCAGAAAGGCCAAGCCGCCGCGTCCCTCAAGGCGCGACTGCTCAAGGCCGAGCCGCTTGACCGGGCCGAACTGGCTTCGATCAGGCAGCACGAGCTGGTCACCCGCGGCATCGGCTACCTCAGCCGTCCGAAGGACGTCACGCCCAAAGATGGCGACCCGTTCCTCTCTTGCACCGTCGCCGCTCTGGCCGGGCCTGTCGATGAACCGGAGTATCGGTACTTCGACACCATCGTCACCACCCCTGAAGCCGAGCATCTGGTTCGCCGGTGCGTGCAGGCCATCGAAGGGGACTGCAAGGTGCTGATCGCCTTCCGTCTCAACGACATGAAGATCGATCCGTACATCCGCACCAAGGGTGAGCGTGCCGGAGAACCGGCCGCAAGCCTGGAATCGACACTGATCCACATTGGCCTGATCAAGATCGACGGCACCAAGGTCTATCCGACGAGCCCCGCGCAAGCCGATACGCCGCCGGCCCAGGACGCTCCCGCGCCCGAAGCCGAGGACGCCGACACCGCTGCCGATCAGCCTGCCGAGCCCGCCGAGCGCGAGCCCGAAGGTGAAGTCGAGGAGCAGGAGCCGGCATTGGCTGCTTCGTTCTGATCGGCAAGGCCCTCGCGGGCCTTGTCGTTTTCCCAATCGCTAAGGAGAACCATCATGGCAGCCACATCGGCATCCGAGAGATCGGTTTCGCCCATCGTCGTCCCCGGCCAGCTCACGCTGCGTACCATCCGCGGCAAGAACGGCCCCTTCACGGTCGGACGCCTCGCCACGCACCTCGGTACGTTCGAGGTCAAGGACCCGGAGCTGGAGCAATACCCCGAAGGCAAGTACGACGGGGAGTTCATCATCAGGTACATCTTCCCGAAGTCCTACCCGGTCGGTGGCGGCATGCGCTTCGAGATCCGTGCCAGCCTGGACGGAATGACGCTCTACGACATCGACAAACTGAGCCGTGACGAGGCACGCAGCTTCGCCACCCAGGACCTCGATCCACTTGATGAAGAGTTGGGCGCACAGCCTGCAGTAACGCCGGCAACACCGGCCAAGCCCACCAAAACCTCCAAGCCCGCCAAGCCCGCACCCGTGCAGGCATCCACGGACCCGCTGGTCGATACCACGCCCTTCGGCGTGGATGCGCCGACGCCCGCTGCGGCAACTGCTCCCGGCAGTACCGAAGATGGCGACGTCGCGCTGTTCAGCTTGCTTTGGCCGCTGGGCGAGTCCGTGAAACTGGATTCGACCATCGACCGCCGCACCCTGCGCACGCAGATCGCCCGCCTTGGCGAACTGGGCTACGCGCTGGACTTCAAGACGCAGGAGTGGAGCCGCCAGGCCGAACTGCAACCTGCGTAGTACTGGGCACCGCATCTGCCGTGTTCATCCACCCGCCGGGGGTCTTCCCCACCGGGGAGGCTTCTGGCTCAATTTTTCCAGGAGGCCTCTCATGGGCTGGTATTTCTCACCCCAATCGCGGTCTGAACTGATCGCGGAGCTGATCGCACCGCAAGAGACCGAGCGCGCCAGCGTCAAGGTCATCGCCCACGCGCTGCATGGCAACGTCCTCTGGTCCGTTGCGCAAGTCACAGCCAAGGCCGAAGGCGTACACCGTGATCTCACACCGGGCCAATCCCTGTGCACCATCCGCTGCGATCTTCTGGAACGCAGCGGCGGCCAGTGGGGCTACAAGCCGCTGGACGAATCCATGCACCCGTACTACTACTCGTGCCCGCTGTCCTATCTGGACCTCGCACCGGAGCAGTCCGCCGAATGGCGTGCAGGCGTTCGCGCCTACCACGCACGGCGGCGCACATCCAAGGCGACCACCGCTCCAGATGCGACGCTGACGGTCTGAACCAGGGCGTTTTTCCTTCCACCCCAAGGGCAGCACTTGCCCCCTGCGGGCGGTGCTGTTCCCGTTCATCCGAGGACACCACCATGCCCGCAAACCCTTCTTCCACCACGCTGTATCGCATCGACGAATGCCCGGACGTGATGGCCGACGCTTGCGTCGGCGATGACCAGGGCAATCTGATCTTCCTGTCGATCTGGGCGCGGGACACCGCCGTCCAGCAGTTCCTCGCTCGCCTGACCCTCGGGCGTGACGAGCAAGGCCTGGAGCAGTTCCACGTCATCACCGACCAGGGCGGCAGCGTCCCGGTGTTCGTCGGCAACGTCGATCGCCTGGAAAAGCGCATGACCCGCGCCTACCGGCGAACGCTGTTCGGTTCGCTGTCCAACGTGTGGCTGTTCGATCGGCGCTGCGTCAAGCCCGACAAGGCCAACGCCAGCGCACTGGCATTGCTGCCCCTCGATAGCGACCACCGGCTTGACCGCCTGTGGACGTTGGTGCAGGACACCTGCCCACTGCCATTGCTCGACCACTGGCGCGAAACCGTGCTGGAACTGCTGCAAAGCCGCGAGATGCTGACCCGCCTGCCGTTCGCCCTCGGGCCTTTGGTGGGCCATCGGCTCGCCATCGACGTGCCGGCGCTGACCCAGGCGCTCGGCTCGCTGATCCGCAGTGACGTGCTCACCGCCTATCCCTATCCGGCCAAGATTTGGACGCCGGAAACGGTAGCGGCTTGACCCACCTGCGCAGGCACGCCAAGGCGTGCCTGCGCCAATCATCCCCGCCAACCAGGAGACTTCCATGGCTCTCATGTTCCCGCGGCTTGCCCGCAATTTCGTGAAAAACGGGTACTTCCCGACCGACGAACCCACGCTCGAAAGAGCTCTCAATGCACTGATGCCCAGTGCGCCTGAATCCAATGGGCCAATGTGCATCCTCGATCCCTGCGCCGGCGAAGGCGTGGCAATCGCCGAAGCTGCTCATGCCCTGGGGCGCGAGCAGGCCAAGGCGTTCGCCGTCGAGTTCGACGCAGAGCGGGCGCGCCATGCCCGCAGCCTGGTCGATCACTGCCTGCATGCGGACCTGATGGACACGATGATCTCCAAACAGTCCTTTGGTCTGCTCTGGCTCAATCCGCCGTATGGCGACCTGTCCAAGGACGTCAACGGCAACATTGGTTATCAAGGTCAGGGCCGAGCCCGCCTCGAAAAGCTGTTCTACCAGCGCACGCTGTCCATGTTGCAGTACGGCGGCGTGCTGGTGTTCATCGTCCCCGGCTACGTGCTCGATGCCGAGCTGGTCGGCTGGCTGACACGCCACTACACCGACCTGCGGATCTATCGAGCGGTGGAAACGCAGTTCAAGCAGGTGGTGATCTTCGGGCGACGGGTGCGTCAGCGTGAGCAGACACCCGATGCCGTCAAGGCCGTGCGCAGTCTGTTGCTGCAGATTGGGCTTGGCGAAGTCGAAGCCGAGGAGCTGCCGAGCCAATGGCCGTTCCTGCCGTACATCGTCCCCGCCAGCCCGGCGGAGCCGGGGCATTTCTTCCGCGTGACGATGGAGCCGGAGCAGTTCGCCGATGAGGTTGGCAGACTGCAAGGCCTCTGGCCGTCGCGGGATACGCAGTTGGGGGCCGCGCAGCAGACGCTGCGTCCACCGGCGCGGGCCTTGTCCCACTGGCATCTCGCCCTGGCTCTGGCCGCAGGCGCGATTTCAGGCGTCGTGCAATCCAAGACGGGGCGCGTGCTCGTCGTCAAAGGTGACACCCACAAGGACAAGACGCTCCAGCGGGAATTCACCGAGCGCGAAGACGGCTCGATCGCCGAAACCCGCATCTTCACCGACAAGTTCGTCCCCGTGATCCGCGCCTGGGACATGACGCCTGACTCCCCAACACGGGGCGAGGTGTTGACCATCCGCTGATCGTTTCTCCACCGCCGACGTTTCGCCGTCAATTTTTTCCACCCACCGGGGTCCAGTCGCCCCGATGGGGTGCCGTGGCCCCTCCATCTCAAGGAGCCTTCCATGGCAGCCCAAGCACTTTCCATCAGCCAGACACCGAGCCTGCGCTTCTCGCCAGGCCAGGTGGTCATGACCCTCGGCGTCGATGACCTGGTCCAACAGGGCCGGCTCAACCCGACGCCCTATCTGCGCCGCCACCTCGGCGGCGATTGGGGCGACCTCGACGACAGCGACAGGCGGCAGAACGATGCCGCGCTGAAGTCCGGTGAGGATCGCCTGTTCTCTTCCTACCAGGTCACACCCGGCCTGAAGCTCTGGATCATCACCGAATGGGATCGCAGCGTCACCACGTTGCTGTTGCCCAGCGAGTACTGATCTTCTCCAACGCGGGGCCACCGACACCCCGCAAGGGTGCTGTAGCCCCTTCACTCCGAAGGAAGCCACATGACCTCCAACCAACATGACAAGCACCGCCGCAAACGGCTGTTCGAGATCGGTGCACTGGAGTTCAGCGAAGGCGTCGAACGCCTGATGAACGAAGGCCGGCTCGATCCCATGCCGTTTTTCGAACGCCACATGCGTGGCGACTGGGGCGACGTCGCGGACTACCAATGGCAGCAGAACAACGCTGCGTTGGAGTCTGGCGAACGCCTCGACTCGTTTTACGTCGTCACCCGTGACCTGAGCATCCGCATCTTCACCGAAGCAGATCGCAGCGCGACCCGCATCGTGCTGCCGTCCGAGTACTGACCCTGAGTTGTCACCGCAGGCCACGAGCGCCTGCACTGTCCAACCACCGACGGTTCGCCGTCTCTCTTCCCATCACGGGGCATGTCATCGCCCCGCTGGGGTGGTGCATGCCTCATTCTTTCTTTGGAGCATCACCATGTCCCTCGATCTCGACACCACCGCCAACGATGCAGCGTCCGTACAGGGCGAACTGCTCGAAGCGGAATCCAACCCTCTCACCCTGAGCCTTCAGGATTTCGTCGGCGAGTTCGGCGACGAACTGCTCGATTCTCTCAACCGTGCCAACCCACCGGTCTATACCGGCCAACCACAGGCACAGCGACAACTCGTCGTTGCCAGCCTCAAGCGCAAGCTGTTCCCAGCCCAGGTCGAAGTTGTCCATGCCGCCGCCGAGCTGCTGGTCGATCAAGGCGAACGCGCTGCGATCGTCAACGGTGAAATGGGCTGCGGCAAGACGACCGTCGGCATCGCCACGGCCGCCGTGCTCAACGCCGAAGGCTACCGCCGCACCCTGGTGCTTTCGCCTCCCCACTTGGTCTACAAGTGGCGGCGCGAGATCCAGGAGACGGTGGCCGGCGCCAAGGTCTGGGTGCTCAATGGCCCGGACACGCTGGTCAAGCTCATCAAGCTGCGCGAGCAGTTGGGGGTGCAGCCCACGGGCCAGGAGTTTTTCATCCTGGGGCGCGTCAGGATGCGGATGGGGTTCCACTGGAAGCCGGTCTTCAACCAGCGGCGCACCCGCCACGGCGACGTGGCGGCCTGCCCGGACTGCGGCACACTCATCACCGACCTCGACGGCGAGCCGGTCAACCCGATCGGGCTCGAAGCCGAGGAGTCCCGCAGGAAGTGCAGCCACTGCGCCGCGCCCCTGTGGACGCTGATCCGCCCGCGCAGCCTGTCCGGCAGCGACCAGTCCTCGGTCGTCCTCAAAGCCTTGAAGCGCATCCCGACCATCGGGGAAGTCACCGCGCAGAAGTTGATGCAGAAGTTCGGTGACGGCTTCCTGGCCTCGATGCTGGGTGACAACATCCATGAGTTCATCAACCTCATGGATGGCAACGGCGAGCTGGTGTTTTCCGACCGTCAGGCCACGCGCATGGAACGTGCGATGGCCAACATGGAGTTTGGCTTTGGCGAGGGCGGCTACCAACCGTCCGAGTTCATCAAACGCTACCTGCCGCAAGGCACGTTCGACCTGCTCATCGCCGACGAGGCGCACGAGTACAAGAACGGTGGCAGTGCCCAGGGCCAGGCCATGGGCGTGCTGGCGGCGAAGGCTCGCAAGACCTTGCTGCTGACCGGCACGCTAATGGGCGGCTACGGCGATGATCTGTTCTACCTGCTGTTCCGGGCACTGCCAGGACGGATGATCGAAGACGGCTACCGCCCGACCACGAGCGGCAGCATGACCTCGGCTGCGATGGCGTTCATGCGCGATCACGGCGTCCTCAAGGACATCTACTCCGAGAGCGCCGGCACGGCGCACAAGACGGCCAAGGGCACCAAGGTATCGGTGCGCACGGTCAAGGCTCCCGGCTTCGGCCCGAAAGGCGTCTTGCGCTGCATCCTGCCGTTCACGATCTTTCTCAAGCTCAAGGACATCGGTGGCAACGTCCTGCCGCCGTATGACGAGGAGTTTCGTGAAGTCCAGATGGACGTGGCGCAAGCTGCGGCCTACCGCGATTTGGCGGGTCGGCTGACCGCAGAGCTGAAACAGGCTCTGGCGCGACGCGATACGACCTTGCTGGGGGTGGTGCTCAACGTGCTGCTGGCCTGGCCGGATTGCTGCTTCCGGTCGGAGACCGTGGTGCATCCGCGCACGCGCAACACCTTGGCGTTTGTCCCGGCTCAGTTCAATGAGTTCGAGATCAGCCCCAAGGAGCGTGAGCTGATCGATATCTGCAAAGCGGAGAAGGAACAGGGCCGCAAGGTTCTGGCCTACACGGTCTATACCGGCACGCGCGACACCACGTCGCGCCTGAAGGGGCTGCTGGAGCAGGAGGGCTTCAAGGTGGCGGTACTGCGCGCAAGCGTGGATGCCAGCCGCCGAGAAGACTGGATCGCCGAGCAACTGGACCGTGGCATCGACGTGCTCGTCACCAATCCCGAGCTGGTCAAGACGGGACTGGATTTGTTGGAGTTCCCGACGATTGTGTTCATGCAAAGTGGCTACAACGTGTACTCGCTCCAACAGGCAGCACGCCGCTCCTGGCGCATCGGGCAGAAACAGCCCGTGCGCGTGATCTACCTCGGCTATGCCGGTTCCTCGCAGATGACCTGCCTGGAACTGATGGCCAAGAAGATCATGGTCTCGCAGTCCACCTCGGGCGACGTGCCCGAATCGGGGCTGGATGTTCTGAATCAGGACGGTGATTCCGTCGAGGTCGCACTGGCCCGGCAATTGGTCACCGCCTGATTTCCACGCCATCGCCGGCCTAGCGCCGCCGGCTTTCTATTGTTCACAACTTGCAGCCCCACTCGCGTTCTTCGTGGGCGGGGCTGCGTTTTTTCTTTGGCGTGCTACGGCAGCCACCCTGCAATTGATTCGCGAAGTACACCGTTTTTCGTCCCATATTGCGGCTTAACTGCAAATCCGCCTATTGATCCATGAGCTACTGGTTGTGCGCAACAACGGGTGCGTCTGTACCGCCTGGACGATACGCAGTAGGCATCCGGGTCGCCCCTGAAACCGGGCACCACCCAGTTCGCATTCCTGGCTGACCGCACGGCACCGTGCCGCCAAGGTATCGGCATCGCAACAGAAGAGCCGATGCCATGCCCGCAACCTATGTATCCCGACGTCTGGTCGGCGCTGGTCTCCTGGCCGCAGCGCTGGCCAGCGGCTGCGCGACCACCACCGCGCCGCTGGTGCCAGACGCCATAGAAGGCGTCTCCTCCGCTCTCGAACCCGAGGCACCCGAGTTCATTCCCGTCGTGCGCTATGGCCGCTACACGCTGGTCGAGCTGGCACCCACGGCGGCGCAGCGTGACTTGCTGTTGCAGACCATCGACGTGTCCATGCCCGAGGACACCCGCACCACGGTGGGCGATGGCCTGCGGCATGTGCTCAAACGCAGCGGCTACCAGCTTTGCGAGACGCCTCGCGCCGTGACCGAGTTGTATGCGCTCCCGCTGCCGGCGGCGCACCTGCATCTTGGCCCCATGACCTTGCGCGATGCGCTGCTCACCCTGGCTGGTCCGGCCTGGGAACTGCATGCGGATGAACGGGCACGACAGATTTGCTTTGAGCAGCCTGGAGGCAGTGCGACCGCCGAGCACGCACACGAGCCGTCTGCTGCCGAGGCGGTGCAGACGTTTCCGCTGATGCCTTCGGTTTCGGGGGGCCAGCCATGAATGCCGCGCAGTCTCCCCGCCGCCCGATCACCGCCGTGGTGTTGCAAAGCCTGATGTGGCTCTGGCTGATCAGTCTTAGCGTTTTCGTCGCTCTCGGCTACCAGGCGGTGAACGAGCAGGCCGACCAGAAGCGGCTTGATTCCCGCCTGCAACGTCTCGAAGCGCAGGCGGCGAGCCTGGCCGAGGCCATTGGGGCCATCCAGCAGCGTCCAGCCGTCGCAACGGCGGCTGACCTCAAAGACACCCGCGAACTCCTGGAAGCGCGCGCTGCTCAGGTCGAGAAAACGCTGAGTGGCTATGCCGCTGCCGAAGACCTTCAGGCGCTGCGCACCGAGGTCGAGCAAATCAAGACGCGCCAGACCGTTGCGCGCGCCGCAGCACCCGCTCAGCCGCGCTCACCGAGCAGGCCCACCGCCAAACCAGAACCGCCGCCACTGCCATTTCGCATCGTCGGTGCCGAGCTTCGCGCTGGTCAACGCAGCCTGTCCGTTGCGCCGAGCGCCGGGTACTACACGCCCAACCAGCTTGAGGTGCTGCTGCCCGGCGATTCGCTCGGCCCATGGCGCTTTCAGGCGGTCGAGGGCAACTCCGCCGTGTTTCAGGCCGGCGACCAGACCCGTCGCGTGGCGATCCCTTGAGCTGAGGACACGACATGAAGCCCGCTATCATCCTTTCCGCGCTTCTGCTCGCGTCTGCCCAGTTGCCCACCTGGGCGCAGCAGCCGGACACGGCTCCCGCCGGCAATACCCAGAGCCAGGAGCGTCCGCTGGTCACTCGCGCCTTGAACGACCGTGTGGCAAGCAACTGGGGCCTGCAACCGCAAGAGTGGGCGCGCTATCGCGAACTGATGGACGGGCCGCTGGGCATCTACTCGCCCAACCTGGACCCGCTGTCCGCCCTGGGCATCGAGGCGCGCACCGACGAGGAACGGCTCCGCTACGCAGAGCTGCAGGTGCAGATCGAGGCACGCCGTGTCGAGAAGCTGCTCGCCTACCAGCGTGCCTACGACGAGGCCTGGCAGCGCCTGAATCCCGGCATGCAGCGGGTGAACCTGCCTGACGACAAGTCCGACACCGGCACAAGCGCCAATCCCTTGCGCGGTTCAGGCCGCACGGCAGTGTTCATCAAGGACGGCTGCGCGGCCTGCGGGCAAATCGTGCAGCGCCTGCAATCCTCTGGTACCGAGTTCGACCTGTACATGGTCGGCAGCCGCCAGGACGACACACGTATCCGCGACTGGGCCAAGCGCGCGAACGTCGATCCGGCGCGCGTGCGCAGCGGTGGCATCACGCTCAACCATGATGGCGGGCGGTGGCTGTCGCTGAGCTTGCCCGGAGACCTTCCTGCGGTCGTGCGCGAGGTGAACGGTCAATGGCAGCGCCAGCCGTAGCGGCCACCTCCGTTTCGCAGTGCTTGCGCGCACTGGTGATCGCGGCGGGCCTGTGCGCCTGCGCCGCCCATGCCCAGGAGCTTCCGCCACCGGCTTACCAGCTTGCCGCACAGCGCGCGGGCATCCCCTCGTCGGTGCTCTACGCCGTGGCCTTGCAAGAGAGCGGCATCCGACGCAATGGACGCATCGTCCCGTGGCCGTGGTCGCTCAACGTCGCCGGTCAGTCTCACCGCTTCGCCACCCGTGCCGACGCCTGCGCCGGTTTGCAGCAGGCGATGCGCTCCACGTCGCACACGCGCATCGACGCGGGCCTGGGTCAGATCAACCTCGGCTACCACCAGCAGCGCTACGCCAGCCCGTGCGACCTGCTCGACCCATACAGCAACCTCGCCATCGCCGCTGAAATCCTGAAGGAGCAGCACACCACTGGCGAGGACTGGTTACTGGCAATCGGTCGCTACCACCGTCCTGCGGGCGGAGAACCTGCCGCCCGTTACCGGCGCAGCGTGTCGCGCCACCTTGCCCGTGTGCAGGGCACGCGCCCAATCGCTGCGGCCCTCGCCGCGCACCTGGAGACATCCCCATGACGAAGTTCCCTCTGGCCAACCTCACACTGAAGTGCCTGCTCGTGCTGCTGGCGGCTCTGCCGCTGGCCTCGCGTGCCGGAGAGCCGCTGATTGTGGTCGAAGACCGTGGCGGCACGTCGGCGCTGCCGTACTACGAGGCTCTGAACCTTCAGCCGCGCGCCGATGCCCCGGCCCGACCGCCCATCCCGATGCTCCCGGTGCCCGCCACGCCCATGGACGAGGCCGCGATGTTGCCGGTGCGCAGTGCCAAGCTCACGCCTGGCACCGTCGCGCGGCGGGTGATCGAGGCACCGGGCCTGCGGCCTTTCGTGGTCGTCGGCGACGACGCGGCGTCCCACGCCTGGCTGCGCAGCCAGGCAACATCGCTGCGCGAGCGCGGCGCGGTGGGTCTGGTGGTTAACGTCGAGACCGTGCAGGGCCTGGCACGGCTGCGCACCCTGGTGCCCGGCATGCCCCTTGCGCCTGTGGCCGGCGACGACCTGGCCGAGCGCCTGGGTCTGCGGCATTACCCGGTGCTGATCACAGCCACCGGCATCGAGCAATGAAGCCATGTCGGGGAAACAGCCGGTCGAGGTTTTGCTGCGCCCAGCGGTGGAGTTCTATACCGTCGCGGCGTGTGCAGGCGCCGCGTTTCTGTCCCTGGTGGCCCCGTGGTCGCTCGCGCTGAGCCCCGCAATGGGCGTCGGCAGTGCGCTGGCGTTCTGCGCCTACGGTGCCATTCGCTACCGCGATGCCCGCGTCATCCTGCGCTACCGGCGTAACATTCGCCGCTTGCCGCGCTACGTGATGACCAGCAAGGACGTGCCGGTCAGCCAGCAGCGTCTGTTCGTCGGGCGGGGGTTTCTGTGGGAGCAGAAACACACCCATAGGCTGATGCAGACGTACCGACCGGAATTTCGCCGCTACGTCGAACCAACGCCGGCTTACCGGCTGGCGCGCAGGCTGGAGGAACGGCTGGAGTTCGCGCCGTTCCCGCTGTCCCGGCTGCCTGCGCTCACGGGCTGGGATGTGCCTTTCAACCCGGTGCGCCCGCTGCCGCCTGTGGGCGGCCTGCCGCGCCTGCACGGCATCGAACCCGATGAGGTGGACGTCAGCCTGCCGCTGGGTGAGCGCGTCGGGCATTCGCTGGTGCTGGGCACCACGCGCGTGGGCAAGACGCGGTTGGCCGAGTTGTTCGTGACCCAGGACATCCGGCGCAAGAACGCCGACGGCGAGCACGAGGTCGTCATCGTCATCGACCCCAAGGGCGACGCCGATCTTTTGAAACGGGTGTACGTCGAGGCCAAGCGTGCGGGCCGCGATGGCGAGTTCTATGTCTTCCATTTGGGCTGGCCGGACATTTCCGCGCGCTACAACGCCGTGGGCCGCTTTGGGCGCATCAGCGAGGTGGCCACCCGTGTTGCAGGGCAGCTCTCCGGCGAAGGCAACAGCGCGGCATTTCGCGAGTTTGCGTGGCGCTTCGTCAACATCATCGCCCGCGCCCTGGTGGAACTGGGGCAGCGCCCGGACTACATGCTGATCCAGCGCCATGTGATCAACATTGACGCGCTGTTCATCGAATATGCCCAGCACTACTTCGCCAAGACCGAGCCCAAGGCATGGGAGGTGATCGTCCAGATTGAGGCCAAGCTCAACGAGAAGAACATCCCGCGCAACATGATCGGGCGCGAAAAGCGCGTGGTGGCGCTGGAGCAGTACCTCTCGCAGGCGCGCAACTACGACCCGGTGCTCGACGGCCTGCGCTCGGCAGTGCGCTACGACAAGACCTACTTCGACAAGATCGTCGCATCGCTGCTGCCGCTGCTGGAGAAGCTCACCAGCGGCAAGATCGCCCAGCTTCTGGCTCCGAACTACTCCGACCTGGCCGACCCACGCCCGATCTTCGATTGGATGCAGGTGATCCGAAAGCGCGCCGTGGTCTATGTCGGCCTCGATGCGCTGTCCGATGCCGAGGTCGCTGCGGCGGTCGGCAATTCCATGTTCTCCGACTTGGTTTCGGTCGCCGGCCACATCTACAAGCACGGGATCGACGACGGCCTGCCGGGCGCATCGGCTGGTACGCGCGTGCCGATCAACGTCCATGCCGATGAGTTCAACGAGTTGATGGGCGACGAGTTCGTCCCGCTGATCAACAAGGGCGGCGGCGCTGGACTGCAAGTCACCGCGTACACGCAGACCCTCTCGGACATCGAGGCCCGCATCGGCAACCGCGCGAAGGCCGGTCAGGTGATCGGCAACTTCAACAACCTGTTCATGCTGCGCGTGCGCGAGACGGCTACCGCTGAATTGCTGACCCGGCAATTGCCGAAGGTCGAGGTCTATACGACCACCATCGTCAGCGGCGCGACCGACAACTCCGACATTCGTGGAGCGACAGACTTTACGTCAAACACCCAGGATCGCATCAGCATGTCCAGCGTGCCGATGATCGAGCCATCGCACGTCGTCGGCCTGCCCAAAGGCCAGTGCTTCGCGCTGCTGCAGGGTGGCCAGCTTTGGAAGGTTCGCATGCCGTTGCCCGCGCCAGACCCGGATGAAGTGATGCCGGCGGACTTGCAGCAACTGGCCGGACACATGCGCCAGAGCTACAGCGAGGCCACGCAGTGGTGGGAGTTCACCAGCTCCCCGGTCTTGCAGGACGCGGCCTTGCCGAACGACCTGCTCGATGAGGCGGCCATCGCCACACCCATCACCGACACGGGCGGCACGGCCAGCGAAGAGGCCGCGCCATGAGCGACGCCGCCTCGACTGCGCAGCGTGAGCAGAACCGTCGCCAGGGCCTGATCGTCGGCACCATTACCTTGCCGTTCCGGCTGCTCGGGGTGCTGGTCGGCTCGCTGCTGTTCTCTATCCTGATGGAGTGCATCGGCATGCACCTGTTCTGGAAGGATCAAGGCTGGCAGCACTCTCAGCAAATGTTGCAGTACGAGCTGGGGCACCTGTCCAACCACTTCACGCGCAGCGTAGTCGTGCAGGAGCCGGGGCGCACGGCGCATGAGTTGGTGGACACTGGCTACGAATGGGTGTTCGTGCGATCGGGGCTGCTGGAGCGCATGAGCCAGACCGCCGAGCGCGCCCGTGCGCCCAGCCAGGGGCAAGCGCGGAACTTCCGCTACTTCATCAGTCAGGTCTATGTCTGGACGGAGAGTTACTTGATCGCCGCAGCCTTCACGACGCTTACTTTCCTCGTGCGCCTGCTGGTCCTGGCGCTCACGCTGCCGCTGATCTTCACAGCAGCGTTTGTTGGTTTGATCGACGGCTTGGTGAGGCGTGACGTTCGCCGGTTCGGCGCGGGCCGCGAATCCGGCTTCATCTACCACCGAGCGAAAGCCAGTCTGATGCCGCTGGCCGTGCTGCCTTGGGTGACGTACCTGGCGCTACCGATCTCGGTGCATCCGCTGCTGATCCTGCTGCCCAGCGCCGGCTTGCTGGGGCTGGCCGTGAGCCTGACTGCAGGGAGCTTCAAGAAGTATCTCTAGGCCATCAATCCGGTCATCCGCAGGTTCTTATTGTTTGCGGCCTGATACGCCTCTGATCGCCACGATCAAGCCATTGCTGATCACACAGGAATGGCGCGATGTTGGCTCCGATCTGGCTGCGCGCCGCGTATCGCGGCGTGCCCACTTTTCTCGTGACTGCCCTGCTGCTGGGGCAGTCTTCGATGGCGTTGGCCGAATCCCCGGCACAGCGCCAGGAGCTGGTCGCTGCGCTGCGCCAGCTCGATGCGCTGGAGCGCACCGTCGCGGGCGGCGCTGCACAGGTTCCCATCCAGCCGGGCGAGCGCTATCACTTCGATTACCCGCAACTGCTGGCTGACCTGGCGCGCGTGCGCGCCGGCATCCAGGCCTATCTCACACCGTCGCGCGCCCAGCCGCGCGACCTTTTCGAACTGACTGGCGAGTACCGCACCGAGCGGGCCGCCCCGCCATCGCTGCCGACGACTGCGCAGGGCAGACCATGAACGGTGCCCAAGTCTCGGCATTTCAAGCCAACAGCGGCATCGCGCCGGCCGCGATGGCGACCGTCCTGGTCGGCGTCGTGTTCGCGGTTCTGCTCGTCTGGGGCGTCTGGGCCATCCGAACGGCCTACGTGGGGTGGGCCGAGAACCGCCTCAACCAACGCCAGTTCCTCGGCGTCTGCATCCGCTTCATCGCGATGTACCTCGTGCTGACCTTCTTCCTCCTCTCCTGACCTGAAGGGTTTGACCATGCAAAACCGCATCCTCTCTACTCGTTTTGCCCAACGCGCCGCTGTGGCGCTGGGTACCGTTGCGCTGCCCGCGCTGTCGTTCGCGCAAGGTCTGCCGCAATTGGAAAACCCGACCCGCGGCGCCGGCAGCGGCATCATGGACACGATCAGGAACTACGGCTACGACATCATCATGCTCGTGGCCCTCTTGGTGGTGGCGTCGATGTTTATTGGCGTGTGCTACCACGCCTACGGCACCTACGCGGAAATCCACACCGGCCGCAAGACCTGGGGCCAGTTCGGCCTCACGGTCGCCATCGGCGCTGTCCTGCTCGTGATCGGCATCTGGCTGCTCACCGAAGCCACCGGCATCCTGTAAGCGAGGACGGGCCATGTCCGAGCAACAGCATGTCCGTGCCGATGGGACGGTCACGTTCCTTCCACACCGGCTCAACAGGCACCCGGTGGTCGTGCGCGGCCTCACCGCCGACGAGTTGTGGATTTGCTGCGGCCTGTCCGGCGCTGCCGGCCTGGTGGTCGGCGTGCCGCTGTCCTGGGTGTTCCGCACGATTGCCATCGCGCCGACCTTTGTTGTCCTGGGCGTGGCCCTGGGCGTGTTCATCGGCGGCGGCATCCTGCGCCGCCTCAAGCGTGGGCGTCCCGACACCTGGCTGTACCGGCAGTTGCAGTGGCGCATCGCCACGCGCCATCCGCTGATGGCCGGCTGGGTGGGCGGCCATGTGTTGATCTCGCGCTCTGGCTTCTGGACTACCCGCAGGGGCACGCACGGGGACGCACGATGAGCCGTTTCAAGAACGAGATCACCCACCTGCAGGCGCACATCAAGACGCTTCGCCTGGGTGCTGGCGCGCTGGTCATCGTCGCCCTGGTCATGGGCGGAGGATGGTGGAGCGCACCGCGTGATCTGACTATCCACGTTCCGCCTGACCTGCGCTCCGGCAGTACCCGCAAGTGGTGGGAAGTACCGCCTGAATCGGTCTATGCGTTCACGTTCTACGTGTTCCAGACACTCAATCGCTGGCCCACAAATGGCGAAGAGGACTACCAGCGCAACCTCCATACGCTCTCGCCGTACCTCACCCCGTCCTGCCAGGCATTCCTCAAGGCGGACTACGACTATCGCCGCAGCACGGGCGAACTGCGCCAGCGGGTGCGCGGCATCTACGAAATCCCCGGCCGCAGTTATGGCGACAACCCCACGGCGCGCGTGCGTGTGATCTCCGACCGCGACTGGGTGGTGACGCTGGACATCAGCGCCGACGAGTACTACGGCGCCGAGCAGGTCAAGCGCGCCCTGGTGCGCTACCCCGTGAAGGTCGCACGGGTGGACGTCGATCCAGCACGCAACCCGTTCGGCCTGGTGCTCGACTGCTACGAGGGCACGCCCCAGCGCATCAGCGCACCGGAGCCGACGCGCCCGGTGCCTGGTGGCCTGACGCCGCAAGCGCCTCAAGGAGGTAATTCCCCATGAAGCCCATGAAGCATCCTGTGTTCGCGCTGCTGGGGCTGCTGGCCGTGGTCGCAGCACCTGTAGCCCATGCTGTGGAGATCCTGCGTTGGGAGCGCATGCCGCTGGCGGTGCCGTTGAAGGTCGGCCAGGAGCGCATCGTGTTCATCGACCGAAACGTCCGCGTGGGCGTGCCTGCGGGCGTCGGTGAGCGACTGCGCGTGCAGAGCGCAGGTGGCGCGATATACCTGCGTGCCAACGAGCCGATCGAGCCCACACGGCTGCAATTGCAGGACGCCGACACGGGCGCGTTGATCCTGCTCGACATTGCGGCGGAGCCGCCCAAGGACGGCGAGGCCGAGCTGGAACCGGTGCGCATCGTCGAGGGCAACAGCACACCAGCGCGCTATGGCGATCAGCCTGACAGTGTCGATGCGCCCCAGGCGCGCGCCCAGAATCAATCTGACACCCGTATGGCGCGACGCGAAACGCCAATTCCCGTCGTGCTGACACGCTTTGCCGCACAGAACCTCTACGCGCCGCTGCGCACCGTGGAAGCCTTGCCAGGCGTCATGCGGGTCAACCTGCGCCGCGACCTCGACCTCGGCACGCTGATGCCGACCTTGCCGGTGCGCGCTGTGGCGCTCGCGTCGTGGCGTCTGGAAGACCAGTGGGTCACTGCCGTGCGCCTGACCAACAACAGCAGCGACTGGATCAGCCTCGACCCGCGCGTGCTGCAAGGTGACTTTCTCACCGCCACCTTCCAGCACGAGGCGCTTGGCCCGCGCGGAACCCCCGAGGACACCACCGTCCTGTACCTGGTGACGCGCGGGCACGGCCTCGCGCAATCGCTGCTGCCGGCGATCCATCGCTTCGACCCCGCTGTGCATCTCCCGCAGCCCAAAGCAGCAGCCAGCGACGACAGGGAGGCCCGCCATGCGCAGTAACGGTCTCCTGAAGTGGCTGCTGATCCCCGTGGCCCTGCTGGTGCTGTTCGTCGCCATCCGGCTGTTCTCCGGTGGCGGTGCGTCGGCGCCGCCCACCGCAGATGGCAGCAGCAGGCTCACGCCGGAGGAAATGAAGGCGCTGGGCATCGAGGGCGATACCCCGCGCGACACCGTGGCGACGCTGGTTGCCCAGGTGAAGCAGTTGCGCACCGAGCTTCAGACCGCGCTGTCCGACAACAGGTCGCAGCGCGAGGAGAATCAGCGACTGCGCCAGCGCGAGGGCGCCATCGACCAGCGCATCAGTTCGGCCCTCGAATCCGAACGCTCCGACCTGCGCCGTGACCAGCAGCAGGCGGCCAGCACGCGCCAGCAGACCGAGGGGCTGCTCGCCGACCTGCAGCAGCGCCTGGACAGCATCGGCGGACGTGGCGGTGGCCATGCCGATTTGCCGGTGGGGCTGGGCCTACGTGACGGCGACGAGGCCGGCATGGAAGGCGGTATGCGCTGGGTGGAGCCCGACGACGCGAAACAAAGCGACGGGCGCGGCAGGTCGAATGGCGGCATAAGCTTCCCCACCAGCTTCGGTTCCGCACAGAGCACGCTGGAAACCACAGCGCAAACCGTGGCGAACGCGGGCGCACGCGCCGCTGGCGTCAAGAGCGCGACGCCCGTCTATACCGTGCCGACCAACTCGACGCTGATGGGGTCGGTGACAATGACGGCGCTGATTGGCCGCGTGCCGATCGACGGCACGGTGAACGATCCATACCCCTTCAAGGTCTTGGTCGGGCCTGACAATTTGACCGCGAACGGTATCGACATTCCCGATGTGGCCGGAGCCGTGTTCTCCGGCACCGCATCGGGCGACTGGACGCTCTCGTGCGTGCGCGGCCAGGTGCGCAGCATCACCTTCGTGTTCCATGACGGGACCATCCGCACCATTCCCGAGGATCGCGAGGGCAACCAGCAGAACAACCAACAACGTGACGGCCTGGGCTGGATCAGCGACCCGCACGGCATTCCCTGTGTCAGCGGCGAGCGGCGCAGCAATGCGCAGCAGTACCTTGGCACCCAGGCGCTGATCACGGCGGCTGGCGCTGGCGTGGCCTCACTCATCGAATCCGACAACGGCAGGGCGTCCTATGTCGGCGCCGACGGCTCCATCGGCAGCGTGGGCATCAGCGGCCAGGAGGCCGTGGGGCGGATTCTCGCCAGTGGCGTCCAGGACATGTCGAGCTGGGTCAACAAGCTCTACGGCCAGGCCTTCGCTGCCGTTTATGTGCAGCCCGGTGCCAAGGTCGCCGTCCACCTCGAAAAGCCGCTCGCCATCGACTTCGACCCAGAAGGCCGCAAGGTCGATCACCGCGCAGGAGACAGCCATGCTCTCGAACTTGAATAGCTGGGCTCAAGGCCTGGCGCTGGCCTTGGCCGTCGCGCTGCTCGGCGGCTGCGCCACCAGCAAGGAAAAGTTGCTGACCCACGGCGACAGCACGATGATGGACATCTGGCAACAGAACGCCGGTGACGGCGGCGGTGGCGCCGGCCAGGTGGCGCGCAGGCAGTTGCTCGATGTACGCCAGAGCCTGCGCAGGCCGCTGACCGAGATGGATGTGCAGGCCGCACCTGCCGAGCAGATGCGCTACACGCGCACGGCGCGCAACGAGGTCTATCGCCAGTTCCAGCGCCTGCCCAACCCCGACCTCGTGATGTACGTGTATCCCCATTTGGCGGGCACCGACCCGGTGCCGATTCCGGGCTATACGACCGTGTTCCCGCTGTACCAGCGCGTGCAGTACGCCATGCCAGGCGAGCGCGTGGAGGACTACTGATGCGCTGGAGACTCCCCTGGCCGAAGCTGGCCGCACCGAAGCTGGACGCGTCCGGCGCTGGCGCTGACGAGCAGCCGGACGGCTGGCAGCGCCACGTCGAGGCACTGCGCCAGGCCGGCATCCCCGAACCCGGCGCGACGGTGCAAGGCCGCAGGCCGGCGACCCTGGCAGACGAGCAGACGCTGTACGAGGTCGCGCCGTCGTTCGTGGAACTGTTGCCCTGGGTGGAGTTCCTGCCGCAGTCGAAAGCCATGTTGCTGGAAGACGGGCAATCAGTGGCGGCGTTCTACGAGCTGGTGCCGCTGGGCACCGAGGGCCGGGAACCCGGCTGGCTCGCGCAGGCCCGCGATGCCTTGGAAAACGCGCTGCAGGACAGTTTCGATGAACTGGACGAGAACCCCTGGGTGCTGCAGCTCTACGCTCAGGACGAGCCCAGTTTCGACCAGTACATGCAGACCCTGCGCGACTATGTGCAGCCGCGCGCCCGTGATACGGCGTTCACCGAGTTCTACCTGCGCTTTTTCGGTCACCACCTGCGCGCGGTAGCCAAGCCGGGCGGCCTGTTCGAGGACACGGTGGTCACGCGGCTGCGCTGGCGCGGCCAGACCCGACGCGTGCGCATGGTGGTCTATCGCCGCGTGACCGGCCAAGGGCAAAACAGCCGCCGCGGGCAGACGCCCGAGCAGATGCTCAATATCGTCTGCGACCGCCTGTGCGGCGGACTGGCGAACGCCGGCATTCAGGCCAGGCGCATGGTGGCTGCGGATGTTCACGACTGGCTGCTGCGCTGGTTCAACCCGCGTCCCACGTTGCTCGGGCCTGGGGCCGAAGACCGGGAGCGCTTCTATGCGCTGGCGCGCTACCCCGAAAGTACGGAGGCCGGCGAGGACGGCGAGATCGAACTGGCGAGCGGGCGGGATTTCAGCCAGCGGCTGTTCTTCGGCCAGCCGCGTTCCGACGTGGCGCACGGCACCTGGCATTTCGACGGCATGCCGCACCGCGTGCTGATCACCGACCGCCTGCGCATGCCGCCGGGCACGGGGCACCTGACCGGCGAAACCCGCAAAGGCGACGCCATCAACACGCTGTTCGACCAGATGCCCGAGGACACCACCCTTTGCCTGACGATGGTCGCCACGCCGCAGGATGTCCTTGAAGCGGACTTGAACCACCTGGCCAAGAAAGCGGTCGGCGAAACCCTGGCGTCGGAGCAGACGCTCAAGGACGTGCATGAAGCCCGCTCCCTGATCGGCAGCGCGCACAAGCTCTATCGCGGCACGCTGGCGTTCTACCTGCGCGGGCGCGATGAGACGGAACTGGATCGACGCGGCCTGGACCTGGCGAACGTCATGCTCAACGCTGGCTTGCAGCCGGTGCGCGAGGATGACGAGGTGGCCCCGCTGAACAGCTACCTGCGCTGGCTGCCGTGCTGCTACAACCCCGGTCAGGATCGGCGCAAGTGGTACACCCAACTGATGTTCGCCCAGCACGCGGCGAACCTCTCCCCCGTGTGGGGCCGCGCCCAGGGTACGGGGCACCCCGGCATCACGATGTTCAACCGCGGCGGCGGGCCGATCACCTTTGATCCGCTCAACCGCCTGGATCGGCAGATGAATGCCCACCTGTTTCTGTTCGGCCCGACGGGTTCGGGCAAGTCGGCGACCCTCAACAACCTCTTGAATCAGGTCACGGCGATCTACCGGCCACGGCTGTTCATTGTCGAGGCCGGCAACAGCTTCGGCTTGTTCAGCGATTTTGCCCGGCGCCTGGGCCTGACCGTGAACCGGGTCAAGCTCGCGCCGGGCTCGGGCGTTACCCTGGCGCCATTCGCGGATGCGCGGCGGCTGATCGAGACGCCCAGCGACGTGCAGACGCTCGATGCCGATGCGCTGGATGAAGACCTGCCACCCGATGCTGTGGCCATGGAGGCGGATGAGCAGCGCGACGTGCTGGGCGAATTGGAGATCACCGCGAGGCTGATGATCACCGGCGGCGAAGACAAGGAAGAAGCCCGGATGACGCGGGCCGACCGCTCACTGATCCGCCAGTGCATCCTCGATGCCGCAGAGCACTGCCACAGCAAGGATGACGAGAAGCGCACCGTGCTCACGCGCGATGTGCGCAACGCGCTGCGCACGCGCAGCCAGGACTCGACGCTGCCGGAAATGCGGCGTGTGCGACTGCTGGAGATGGCCGACGCCATGGACATGTTCTGCCAAGGCACGGACGGTGAAATGTTCGACCGTGACGGTTCGCCGTGGCCCGAAGCCGACATCACCCTGGTCGATCTGGCGACCTATGCCCGCGAGGGCTACAACGCTCAGCTCTCCATTGCCTACATCAGCCTGATCAGCACGGTGAACAACATCGCCGAGCGCGATCAGTACCTGGGCCGCCCGATCATCAACGTCACCGACGAAGGGCACATCATCACCAAGAACCAGCTGCTCGCCCCCTACGTGGTGAAGATCACCAAGATGTGGCGCAAGTTGGGGGCCTGGTTCTGGCTCGCCACACAAAACATCGACGACTTGCCGCGCGCCGCAGAGCCCATGCTCAACATGATCGAGTGGTGGATCTGTCTGTCGATGCCGCCCGATGAGGTGGAGAAGATCGCCCGGTTCCGCGAACTCTCGCCTGCGCAGAAGGCGCTGATGCTTTCGGCGCGCAAGGAAGCCGGGAAGTTCACCGAGGGCGTCATCCTCTCCAAGAGCCTGGAAGTGCTGTTTCGGGCCGTGCCACCGAGCCTCTATCTCGCGCTTGCGCAGACCGAACCCGAGGAGAAAGCCGAGCGTTACCAACTCATGCAACAGCACGGCATCAGTGAACTCGACGCGGCCTTCAAGGTGGCCGAGAAGATCGACCAGGCGCGCGGCATCGAGTCGCCGGCCTTGGGCCTGCCGCAATAGCCGCCGGAGACTGCCGTGAAACCGAAACATCCTTCCATTCCGATGCCAGTCCAGGCGCTCCGCCATCGGCGCTCGCGCAAGCGCTGGCCCTGGTTCTTGGCCGCTGGATTGATCGCGCTGCTGCTGATCTGGCTCGTGTCCCGCGCACCCAGCGAACCCGCGTCGTTGGCTCCCGCGCCGGTCAGTACCGCGCAGGTGGCCGGGCCGCCCTGGCAAATGGGCAACGCGCAGGGCCGGTTCACGCTGACGCTCTATGCCGACCTCGAATGTCCGTTCTGCCGGGAGTACTTTCCGCAACTCAAACGCTGGGTGGGCGCCAACGCGGACGTAGCCCTGCAATGGCAGCACCAGCCGCTGGCCGCGCACGAACCGGCCGCCTCTGCCGAGGCACGCCTGGCCGAGTGCGCCGCCGAAAGTGGCGGGCATGTGGCCTTTTGGCAGGCCATTGAATGGGTCTATGCGCACACGCGCAGTGACGGCCTGGGCTTGCCCGAGGGCCTGCGCTATCCCGGCCTAAACCCAGCCGTCGAGCAGTGTTTGGCCAGCGAGCGGCCCGAAACGTTGATTCGCGCTCAGGCCGAGGAAGCCACCAAGGGCGGCGTGACCGCGACGCCATCCCTGCGACTACACGATCGCCAGACCAGCCAGGCGATCCTGCTGCAGGGGCCTATCGAAGGCGATGCACTGCTGTCGGCCATGGACATGCTGGCAGCTGAGGATTCGGTCGTTTCACCCACTACGGAAATGCCTGCCGACGTCGTCGGCGACATGCCCAGGTAGCCCGCGGTCATTGAGGCTACGGCGCAGCACGCTGCGCTGACCGCTACCCGTTCGCCCCGCATCCTGGCCGCGAACGATCACCGCTGCTGCGGTGATGGATGCACCTTGTTCCATTCCCTGGAGGGCCTGCCCTCCAGGGGCATGTGCGCCCTCCGATTTCCCTGCCTGGAGGTTCGCCATGTCTGTCGTCATCAATGACTCCTGCCTGGAGTCGCTTTCCGATATTTCTGTTCAGAACGAGGACTGGATCGTCCAGCAAGCCATCGTGTTGCTGGAGCGACGGGTTTTCAAAGCAGGGCCACGTCTTGAACGGCCCGCTGCGGTCAGGGACTACCTTCGCTTGAAGCTGGTCGCCGAGCCCAATGAGATATTCGTCGTCGTGTTCATGAACAGCATGCACGACGTGCTGGCCGTGGAGCCGATGTTCCATGGAACGATCAATGCGACCTCGGTTTATCCGCGTGTCGTGCTGCAACGCGCTTTGCAACTGAACGCCGCTGCGGTCATCTTCGCCCATCAGCACCCCTCGGGCACCACCGAGCCATCCAATGCGGATCGCTTGCTGACCGAGCAGTTGAAGACGGCCTTGGCGCTTATCGACGTGCGGGTACTTGACCATTTCGTGATTGGTCAGGGCACACCGTACTCGTTCGCCGAGTCTGGTCTTTTGTAGGAAGGCCCGTGGTTCACTGATCACAGCGGGGGCTTCGGCCTCCGCTTTTTTCCATGCGGCAGCACCGAACAGGTATGCGGGGTGCCCGCGATGCGCATTGTTTGTTGGGGCGGCAGCGGGTTCGCGTTCGACTATGGCTCTGATCAACTTCCAGGGCACGCGACATGCCAGCATCTTTATTCCGCTTCGCATCCGGCTGGCGAACCCTTGGCCTGGCCGTTGCACTGCCGGCATCCTTGGCCGTTTTCAGCCCAGCCACCTTCGCCGCCGATGTGGTGGTCGTCACCGACAGCCGCCACCCGGTCAAGACCATGGGTGGCGAGCGGTTGATCGAGTTGGATGAAGGCCCGCGCATCGAAGCCGAGCTTTCCGCACAGCTGCCCGCCGATCCTGAGCAGGCCACGGCCATCGTCAAGCGCCGTCTGAACAACGGCGGTGCCGACCTCCAGCGCCGCATTGCTTCCGCATACCAGGGCGTCGCCGACGCATGGAGCCTGGGCGTCACCAGCATCCCGGCGGTCGTGGTGGATCAGCGTTACGTGGTCTATGGCGAGCCGGACGTGGCCCGTGCCGTCGCGCGCATCGAGCAACACCGGAGGCCGCAGCCATGACCCGACCCTTCGAGCGGATGCGCCGCCTGCGTGCTGGCGTGGTCTCAGTGCTGCTGCTCAGCGCCACGGGCAGCTACGCCCTCAACACCGCAACCATCGTTGGCTCAGTGGCATCGCCGGACTGCCTCGAATACCGCGTCGTCGGCATCTGCTACTGGCTCTACTGCACCTGGACGGGCTGCACGGTGCGCACATCCATCAAGGTCCGCCACTACATCCCCGATGCGGTCGTCTCCAGCTACAGCAACACCGGCGAGAACCCTTGGGTCGAAGTCCGGGCGATGAGCGCGCCCAACCCATCCGCGCAGGCCGGCGGGGACGGCACCACCAACGAAGACCACGAAAACAATCTCGCCAAGTTCAAGAACGCGGACGTCATCGGCCATCCCGGCGTCGAGGTGTTCAACCAGTTCGTCTCATCGTCGGGCTACTTCTGCGAGGGCGCGGGCACGGCGTTCATGCCGTATCTGCTCAGCACCCTGGACACACTGGCCTGGCGCTACAACGTGCCGGAGATGGCCTACCCGGAGGCACTAATTCCGGGCAGGCGCGAGGTCGGCGCGCGCACCACGATGAACCTGTGGGGCAACGTCTATCCGCGCGGCGGCTTCCTGCACCAGGCCGACGACCACAAGGCCGGCGCCGTGGTGGCCCAGCGCGCCGGCGATGTCGTCACGCGCCGTGGGCAGATTCACGTCTATCAGCCGCTGCTCGCCAACTCGCGGCCCGGTTACTGGCCTGCCGGCGCGCTGATGGAAGGCGATGCCTCGACGGGCAAGTGGCAGGAACTCACGCCCGTCCTGTCCTCGTCCTGCACGGTGTTCCCGCGCAGCGGCTTCCTGCCCCAGGCGCAGCAGGGCGATTACGCCTGGGCGCTGTGGCGGCCCTATGCGTGCTGCGAACGTCGCGGCCAGGTATTCCTCGGCAGCGTCGATTTCCAATGAGGGTACGGCGATGAAGCGTCCTGAACTGACAAACCTCTCCACCAAGGCGTGCCGCCTGCTGCGTCCCACGGTATTGGCTGGGCTGCTGGCTGGCGCACTCGTTCTTGGCGGCGGCCTGGCGTGGGCGCAGGCCGGATTTCAGACCGGCGGCTCCGTGATCGGCGACGAAGTGATGTATTCGATTGGCGGCGGCAGCGCGGTGTCCATGGGCCGCGCGGCCGGCATGCGCTCGATCGGCGTTGGCGTGGGCTGGAACAGCAACCTGATCTGCGGCGACATGAGCATCCAGACCACGCTGCGCAACCAGCTCAACGGCGTCACCAACGGCTTTCAGCAGATCATGAGCAACGTGATCCAGAGCGCCACCAGCGCGGTGGCATCGCTGCCTGCGCTGATCATCCAGCGCGCCGATCCCGGCCTGTACAACCTGCTGACCAACGGCGTGCTGCAGGCGCGCCTGGATTTCGACCGCTCCAAGCTGACCTGCCGTGCCATGGCCGAGAAGATGGCCGACACGGCGGGCGGACAACTCGGCTGGAGCCAGATGGCCGAAGGCATGGCACTGCGCGATGCGGTGTCGAGCACGGATGCCGTGTCGGCAATTGAACAGGCGGAGACGCGCCGCGGCAACGACGGCGTGCCTTGGGTGGGTGGTAGCAATGCGGGCGGCGCAGGCCAGTCGGCCATCCGCGTGGTCGGCGACGTCACCCGCGCAGGCTACAACCTGGTCAACGGCCGCAGCGTGACCGACACATCGTCCATCGCTGCCGCCAGTTGCGCGAGTCTGTCTTGCCAGACCTGGACCTCGCCACAGCAGGCGACCGAATGGGCCACACGGGTTCTCGGCGAACAGGTGCAGCGCACTTGCGATGCCTGCACCAAGACCGAAACGGTGCCCGGCGTCGGGCTGACGCCGCTGATCCAGGAGGAGTACGAGGCAAAGCTGGAAGCCTTGCAGGAACTGGTCTCGGGAACGCGCAACACCACCTTCGAGAACCTGCGTGCGGCTGGCAGCACCTCGCTGCCCATCACACGCGGCGTCATCGAGGCGCTGCGCGACGAGCCGGATCAAGACCTGCTGGCGCGGCGCCTGGCCTCGGAGGTCGCGCTGGCGTCGGTGCTGGAGAAGGCATTGCTGCTCCAGCGCACCCTGCTGACCGGCAAGAAGGAGCCCAACGTCGCGGCGAACCAGTTGGCGGTCGAGGCCGTGAACCACGAGAGCGACACGCTCGACCAGGAAATCCGCAACCTCAAGACCGAGCTGGAGCTGCGCCGCGAGCTGGCGAACAACTCCCCCATGGCCATCATCCAGCGCCACGGCACGCGCGCGGCTGGCTCGCGTGGCATCTACGAAGGCGATCCCATTCCCGACCGCCTTGACCGGCTCCAGAAGGGCAATCCGGGAGGCAACCCATGAACCCGACGCGCGCCAGTTGGCTGCGCCCGCGCTGGCTGCTGAATCGGCGCGCGGCGAAGGCATTGCTGTGGACGGTGGTGCTCGTCGCCGCTGCCGTGGGCGCCAACATCGTCGGCATTTTTCTCGTCGGCAGCATTGACAACTGGGAGCGCTGGCTGACGGCCACGGCGGGCTACTTCCTGGTGTGGCGGCTGTGCCTGTATGGCGCAACCGCCTACGGCTGGGTCTGGATGCGTCGCCGGCTGCTGGCGCGTGAGGCCCAACGCGGGGCGGATAGGCAGGCGCGGCGGCGACTGCTGCGCAGCGAGATCGCTGGCGTCGCCGCCATTGTGGCGCTGGAAGCCAGCCTGTTGCTGCAGGCCGCTTGAGGGGAGATCGGGGTCATGACGCTTTTCACCACCGACTACTTGGAGTACTACCTGACGCTGGTGTCGTGGATCGTCCATAACGGCATCTGGGCCGTGCTGGTGGCGAGCGGTGTATTCGCGTTGCCTTTCATTGCCATCATCGTGCAGGAGTGGCTGAAGGCCCGCGCGGAAGGCGCCGACGAAGGCAACAAGGGCGTGCTCTCGGCTGCGCGCATCGAGAACCGGGTCTTCGTCGCCATCGTGGTGGTGATGTTCGCCGGCATCCCATTCATCGACGTGGATCTCAACACCATCCGCTACGACAGCTCGCGCTCGGCCCAATGCCAGGTCAGCGTGCCGCAGCCCACCGATACCGGCTGGTCGCAGTCCTTCAGCACTATCAACAACCAGTCGGCGAAGGTGCCCGTCTGGTGGGCCTTTATGCACACACTCTCGCGAGCAGTGACCGGTGCCTCTGTGGCGGCGATTCCCTGCGGCACCGACTTGCGGCAGATGCGCATGGAGATCGACGCGACCCGCATCGACAACCCGGTGCTGGCTCAGGAAGTGGCGGATTTCTCGCGCGACTGCTACGGACCGGCGCGCGCCAAACTCTTCATGCAGCGCCCGAACCTCGATGAGGCGCAGATGCACGACGTGACCTGGATCGGCTCGCGCTTCTTCACTGACACGGGCGGCTACTACGACACCTACCGCTCCAGCACACCACGCGATGACTGGCCTTACGACAGCAACCGTGATGCTGGGCTTGCGCAGGTGGCCAGCGGTGGCGGCTATCCGTCCTGCAGGCAGTGGTGGGCCGATGGCAGCAATGGCCTGCGTGCACGCCTGCTGGGGCAGGTAAACCCAAGCCTGCTGAATCGCCTGGCGGGCTGGGCCGGATTCCTGACCCGTGCCGATGTGGACGACTCGGTGATCCGCACCATCGCCTCGCCGAGGCAGCAGAAACTGAACCAGGGCAGCGTCTATACGGACTACGGTGGTCAGATCGACAAGACCCTGCCGAACATCGTAACGCGGGCCACGGGCGACGTCGGCATGGCTTTCGGCGCGATTGCCGCGTTTCCCGCCATGGACGTGGTGCGCCAGGCGCTGCCTATGGTGCTCGCCTTGCTCAAGATGGCGCTGGTCATCTGCATCCCGCTGGTGCTGGTCGTGGGCACCTACGACCTGAAGACCGTCGTTACCGTGAGCGTCGTGCAGTTCGCGCTATTCTTCGTCGATTTCTGGTTCCAGCTCGCGCGCTGGATCGACAGCACCATCCTCGATGCGCTCTACGGCTGGGGCTTCGGCTGGAACCGGCCACACAGCAACTTCGACCCGCTGGTGGGGCTGAACAACGCCTTTGGCGACATGCTCCTGATGTTCGTCACGGGAACGATGTTTATTGTGCTGCCTACGTTCTGGATCATGGCCCTGGCTTGGGCGGGCGTTCGCGCCGGTAACGTCTTACAAGGCCTGGCTGGAGCTACCGGAGATGCCAAGGCCGCTGGCGGAAAGGGAGGAAGTACCGCAATCAGCGCGGTGCCGAAGAAGTGAGCACAGCTAATCGTCCTGGACATGAGGGTCAATGCGAAAACCATCGTAGGTGTACAGGCCGAATCCGGCAGGCCCGTTTCGCCATTCTGGTTCGGGCAGTTCATCGTTCAAGTCGGCATTGCGCGCCATCCAGGCAACCACCATGACGAACACCAGTAGCAGCGCCATCCAGAAGACTGCATAGAACAGCAATCCCAGCACAACCAGCTTGACCGTCCACAGCAGCACGGTGGCACCTGCCATCGGCACGCCCTTGGATACCAACCAGTTCGACGCCCGCCGTTCGCCACGCGCATAGGCGCGCCACCCACGGCCAAAGCTGCGGCCGAGGCGTTCTGCGGTGCTGATGCGGGTCGTCGTGCTCATGGTCGTCACCTGCTACATGTGAAATCGCTACTCCAGTTTGCTCCAATCCTGCTTGCTTGCCTGTACCAATGCGCTCCATTCGTCCGGCGGGTTCCCGCGCCCGAGCATCTTCTCGAACACGGCATACGGGTCTGATTTGCTTCCCGAAGACCGCAGAGTCTGCTCATCGTTGACCCAGGCGTACACGATGACTTTGGCCTTCGAGTCGTAGCGGAAGAACAGTCGGTATCGCCTTCCGAGCTTGGCCCGCCGCCAGTGGCGATAGGCCGATCCCATGGTGTTGCCCTGGCGGTATTCGTCGCGCGCCGGATCACTCGGCACCACGTCTTGCATCAACTGGACCAAGGCCCGGAAGAACTTGACGTTGGCGTTCGATCCGAACCCTTCCGGGTCGTTCTCTTGGGCGCGCAGCACGGCCGCGCGCAGCTTCATCATCTGCTCGATCAGGTTGTCGTGGAACAGCAGTGACCAGCCATGCTGTTGCATCAGATCTCCACGTCCTCATCGAAATCATCGCCCAGGTCCACCTTGTGCCCAGCGTGCTCCAGCATGGTGCGAGCCAGATCCTCGGGCAGGCCACGCACATTTCGGCCCGCTTCAATGTCGCGGGCCAGCAGGGTCAGAAACGCGGCAATGGCAGGGTCCTCGTGCTCGGCATCAGCGCGGGTCACGACGACTTCGCCGCCGCGCAGGTCGAACGCAACTTTGCCGCCCGTATCCACCCCCAGCGCCTGCCGGATGGACTTGGGCAGCGTGATCTGGCCTTTGGAGGTCAGCGTGGCAACTTCGTGAATGGCAGGCATGGTGGCTCTCCTGATTGCGATACCCGCACGGTAAGGAAATTCCCTTACTTTGTCAATCTGAGGTCTCACGGCGTTCTCCCGAGTCCAAGAATCGGTCCATCGTAAGGCGTAAACAGCCAGCCTTCCTGCATCAATCCGGCCTGCCGCAACTCGTATTGGAGGTGGACGGCCGGCACCCGTCGCCCTATACCCAAAGGCTGTAAAGGGCCGAAATGGCAAGGGAATGGGGTGCAAGGGGAAAGGCCCTACCCGAAAAGGCGAAAAGGCCGCCCGCTTGCCCGCCACCAGGACACCCACATGCTCTCTCTGTTCCAGCGGAAACGGCCTCCGGTCGCTGCCGCTCCGTCGCCAGCACCCGTCACCGATCTCCCGAAAGGGCTGCTGCAACCGGAATCGGCCGCATCGCTGCTGGCGACACCGCGCCGGCAGAAGCTGCTGGAACACATCTGGCAGCGAACCTCGCTCTCGCGCAGGCAATTCGCCACCCTGTACCGCACGCCCCTGGAACGCTACGCCGAGCTGGTCCAGGCCTTCCCGGCCTCCGAGGCGCATCACCATGCCTACCCGGGAGGCATGCTCGACCACGGTCTCGAAATCGTCGCCTACAGCCTGAAGCTGCGGCAGTCCCATCTGCTGCCCATTGGCGCCAGTCCTGAGGACCAAGCGGCGCAGGAGGAAGCCTGGACCGCTGCAGTTGCCTATGCCGCGCTACTGCACGACGTCGGCAAGATCGCTGTCGATCTGCACGTCGAGCTAGCCGACGGCAATACCTGGCATCCGTGGCACGGCCCGCTGCGTCAACCATACCGCTTCCGCTACCGTGACGATCGCGAGTACCGGCTCCACAGCGCCGCGACAGGCTTGCTCTACCGGCAACTGCTTGACCGTGAAGTCCTGGATTGGCTCAGCTGCTATCCGTCGCTGTGGGCACCGCTGCTCTACGTCCTGGCCGGGCAGTACGAGCACGCTGGCGTGCTGGGCGAATTGGTGGTGCAGGCCGACCGTGCTTCCGTGGCCCAGGAACTGGGCGGCGACCCCACACGCGCCATGGCCGCGCCCAAGCACGCGCTGCAACGCAAGCTGCTGGAAGGGCTGCGTTACCTGCTCAAGGAGGAGCTGAAGCTGAACCAGCCCGAAGCCTCCGATGGCTGGCTCACCGATGGCGCGCTTTGGCTGGTGAGCAAGACAGTTTCCGACAAGCTGCGCGCGCACCTGCTGTCGCAGGGCGTTGACGGTATCCCGGCAAACAACACCGCCGTGTTCAACGTGCTGCAGGATCACGGCATGTTGCAGCCCACGCCGGACGGCAAAGCGATCTGGCGCGCTACCGTGACCAGTTCCACCGGCTGGACCCACTTGTTTACGTTGCTACGGCTGGCACCCGCGCTGATCTGGGAATCTGGTGAGCGACCAGCGCCCTTTGCCGGGACGGTGACGACCGACGCGGCACTGGCGGGCGAAGCTGCCGAGGCAGCGGCCACGCTTTCTGCGGACGGCGCAGCGTCCGCCTCCGAGAACCAAAACGCTCCGCCAGCGGAAGGTAGTGGCATCGTCTCGGCCTCTCCACCCAAGGCCGAGGCCAGCCCCGACGTCATGGCGGACATGCTGGCGATGGTGGGAATGGGGGATTCGTCAACCACCGAGCAGGATGTGGAAACCGCCCCGGACGAAGTACCCGCAGCTCTCCCCGATGCGACCCAGCCGCCCTTGGCCGCCGCTGCGCCTTCGTCACCGGCCTTCACGTCCTCGGCGACACAGCCATCCGGCGAGCACTTCATGGCGTGGCTGAAACATGGCATCGCCACGCGGCGGCTCATCATCAACGATGCGAAAGCGCTGGTGCATACCGTGAGCGACACCGCCTACCTGGTCAGCCCTGGCGTGTTCCAGCGCTATGCGCAGGAACACCCGCAGGTAGGCAAACTGGCCAAACAGGAGAACCTGCAGGATTGGCAGTGGGTGCAGAAGCGCTTCGAGCGACTGCAATTGCATCGCAAGCAACCAAGTGGCCTGAACATCTGGACTTGCGAAGTCACAGGCGCCAGAAAATCGAGGAAGCTACATGGCTATTTACTTATCAAACCAGAAATGGTTTTCGAATTTACGCCTCCAAATAACCCATATCTATTTTCAATGAAATTTCCCGGCCTATGAAGATCAAGATATGAAAATCATCTATCAAAATTAAATGGTCTCATCAGTATTTCCATCAGAAACACTAGATATGTGAATAGCGTTCGCACCATCGTCACCAGTGAGGTACAGGCGCAGCGCGTAGAGCAGATCGGGGGTGCGGTCGCCTGAGGGTTTCTGGATGTTGATTTTCACACGGGAGAAGAGCTTGATGTTGGACAGTGTGACAATTTCTGTCACTCGCTCGATTTTCTTGGCCAATTCCTTGGTGATTTTTTGATGCGGCTGAAGGAGAATCTTGATTTCGGGGGTGGATGATGCACGGGTGCGAAGCAGGCCGAGCAGAAGTTCAAGCGGTTCTGTCGTGGCGCGAATCCAGTTGCGAGCAGTCCACTCGTCTTTCCGGGGCGGATATTGCTTGATGTTGAGCATGATGTTCAGAGCATTCAGAATGGACTGCAAGTTGGCGAGGCTGAATTTCTCAACAAACTGCTGCTCTCGCCAGATGGCATAGGCCAAAATACTGAGCGCGTCATTTGACGGATTCGCAACGAGCTGGGATAGCAAATCTTTCTGCCATTGCTGCGAAACATCACCAAGCGCGAAGCCGACGGCTCGCAGGTCACGAATTTTCTGACCCTCAACCTGCCCGGTTATCCACTGAACGCAATTTTCAGGCGCATCCTTGTGCATACAGGCCATTAGAAATCGAATTTCATTCTTTACTTGCTCAGGAATGCCACTCTCGTTCAGCAGGGCAACGAGGTGTTCTCCTCTGGCCTTTATTGCGTCGGCAAACCCTTTCGGACATTCACGGTCTCCAGTCGAGCGCCCATCGCGCCAAACCTGAATGACAGGAAAGTAAAGTCTCTTGCGTATACTGGCAACCAGATTTTTTGCTGATTCTTCGTCAAAGTTTTTCAGACGCACTTCATCTTTGTATCTCGGCCCTGCCACTTTCCAGCCAGAGAATTTCCCATCGCGCTCCTGAAGCTCGAATGAAATTTCTGCCCCCTCAGTGAAGTCGGCGTAGCTCAGTTCATGAACAAAACTGTTCTGATGAATGAATACAGACTCATCGGTGGATTTACATGTAGCAAAGGTAAACTGCCCGCCTATTTTGTCGGTCAGCCACTTTCTGTTTACCGTGCCAGTCGTCCTCTGTTTGGGGCGGATGTAAAAATCACGGTCAAGCTGTTCAATTGCCCTTTCCACCCAGTCCAACAGATCAGAGGTTTTATTACTGTCTTGCTTCGGAAACCGCTGCAACTCCGCCCAAGTCATTGGCTGCGGATATTCCGGCGCAGGGGCATCGGTGATTTCTTCCGTGCGTCGCCAGGTAGCGCGGATGGGTGGGAAAGATTTGTCGCGCGGTGTGAAGACGAGTTTATAGGGATCATCCGCGCCGTACTCAAAGGTCAGGTTCAACCCGCAGTCAACCTTGTTTTCCAATGGGAAGGCGGGTGAATCGAGACGAGCAGAGAAACCGAAGTCGTCACCCTTATCGCCGACATAGAGCGGAAACGAGTAATGCGGCCTGCCAGCGGGCAGTGTGAAGAATTCATCAACCGGGATGGTGACGGGTTTACCCCGAATGGGTTTGACTGTCGTTCCGCGCAAAACCAGGTGGAATCGTTGCTGATGTCCATCCTTCATCACTTTGACTGAAAGCTCAGGAATCTGGTCGCGCCAAAGTGGAATATCAGCCACCTGTTGTTGTAAAGCATGTAGGGGAGCCCGCAGAATTCGGAAAAAATCGTACGCTAAGCTCTGAATCCCAGTCTGGGGAGTAGCGGAACAGGAAATGCACTTAAGCCAACTCCCTGTTTCGTGACCTGTGGGCATGATTAGGCCAGTGGGTTCTGAAAAGGGCAGCTCAGAAAACGGAAAATAAAGCACTCTAAGGCGTAAGTAAGCGTGCTCTTGTTAAAGCCAAAGCTAGAACTAACTGCATAGAACGCATCGAGGCATTTTCTATGTTTAATAAGCGGGTTTCGTTATCGAATTTCGATTATTGTGATTCAACCTGACGCAAATCATGAAGGCGAAAGCATGACCACCCCCCCTCCCAATGACAGCAGACCATGGTCGGTCTTTCTTATTTTTCTGCGACTTGGATTGACCTCTTTCGGCGGCCCCATCGCGCATTTGGGCTATTTCCGCGCCGAATTCGTCACACGGCGGCGCTGGCTCTCTGAACGGAGCTATGCTGACTTGGTCGCGCTTTGTCAGTTCTTGCCAGGGCCTGCAAGCAGCCAGGTCGGCATAGCGGTAGGACTGTCTCGGGCTGGATACGGCGGGGCGCTGGCTGCTTGGGCTGGCTTCACGCTGCCGTCTGCCATAGCCTTGATCCTTTTCGCGCTCGGCATCTCCAGCTATGGCGATTACGTCTCGCAGGGCGCGTTGCATGGATTAAAAGTGGTTGCTGTTGCCGTGGTCGCTCAAGCGGTATGGGGCATGGCGCGCAACCTATGCACGGATGGGTTGCGAGTCACCATCATGGCAATTGCTACCTGTGTCGTTTTACTTGTGCCGTCCGCATGGGGGCAGGTCGGCGTAATTGCTATCGCAGGCATCGCAGGCCGGTTATTGTTCAAGCCAGCGCAAATTATTGAGCACGGCCCACTACCTATCACGGTCAGTCATCGGGCGGGCGCGTTCTGGCTCTCGCTGTTCTTTGTCTTGCTGATTGGTCTGCCGGTGTTGGCCAAACTAATGCCAAGTCAAACCATGGAAATGGTGGATTCCTTCTATCGTGTCGGATCACTGGTGTTCGGCGGTGGTCACGTTGTGCTGCCATTGCTGCAAGCCGAAGTCGTGCCCTCAGGCTGGGTGAGCAATGAATCCTTCCTCGCCGGGTACGGGGCAGCTCAAGCGGTACCCGGCCCCTTGTTCACATTCGCCGCGTTCCTTGGTGCCTCGATGAACACGGCCCCGTCGGGCTGGATCGGTGGCCTTGTGTGCCTACTGGCTATCTTCGCACCCTCGTTCTTACTGGTCGTCGGGGCAATGCCATTTTGGGAGCGCCTGCGCCGCAATACGGGCACCCAAGCCGCGCTGGCCGGGATCAATGCCGCTGTAGTTGGCCTGCTGCTCGCAGCCCTCTATCACCCTGTATGGACTAGCGCAATTTTTCAGCCGCAAGACTTCGGCTTGGCATTAATCGCCCTTGTCGCACTTATGTTCTGGAAGCTCCCGCCGTGGCTGGTTGTCGTCAGCAGCGGTGCAGCGGGGTGGCTGTTGAGTGTCGCGCTGTGAGGCACGAAAAATGACTGACCAAGACCTCTACGGCGGTTTGATCCGCCTGCACATCCTTCACCATGCAGCCGAGGAACCCGTCTTTGGACTGGGGATCATCGAAGAGCTACGCCGTCACGGCTACGAGATGAGTGCCGGCACGGTGTACCCGATGCTGCACGGCCTGGAAAAAAAAGACTATCTGACCTCACGTCACGAACGCACGGGGCGACGTGAACGGCGTGTTTATGTAATTACTGAACAGGGCAGAACTGCACTTGCTGATGCGAAAACAAAGGTCAAGGAGCTGTTCGGGGAGTTGATAGAAGGAGATTGAGCTTTTTACATGTCAGGTTGAGCTATACCCTAACTTGGCGTCAGACCATCCGGCGCTAAATCTGTCATTTTCAGAAGACGACTGCACCATTCAACTGGGTATGAAGCTTGTTGTGCATATGGCTTTTGACAGCCAGATATCAGAACTCCTCTGCACGAAACTCGTCTATGCTCAATACTCGTGTGCACCAAAGCGAGGTGAGCATGGGGACCGATACCGCACCGATTACCGAGCACGGCGTGGCTACCCTGCCAGAACAGGCATGGGAGCGTGCGCGTCGTCGCGCGGAGATCATTGGGCCGTTGGCGCAGTCGGAGACGGTCGGGCATGAAGCGGCCGACGTGGCAGCCCAAGCATTGGGTCTGTCCCGGCGGCAGGTCTACGTCCCGATCCGCCGCGCCCGGCAAGGTTCGGGACTGGTCACTGACTTTGCGCTTGGGCAGTCGAGCGGAGGCAAAGGTAAAAGCCGCTTGCCGGAGTCGGTCGAACGAATCATCCGCGAGCTAATGCAAAAGCGCTTCCTGACCAAGCAGAAGCGTAGCTTGGCGGCGTTCCACCGCGAAATTGCGCGGGAGTGCAAGCTGCAAAAGCTGCGGGTGCCGACGCGCAACACGGTGGCGTTGCGGATCGCCAGCCTTGATCCACTCAAGACCACTCGCCTTCGAGAAGGTCAGGATGCGTCCCGCGCCCTGCAAGGTGTTGGTGGTGTTCCGCCGCCTGTCTCCGCACCGCTGGAGCAGGTGCAGATCGACCACACAGTCATCGACCTGATCGTGGTGGACGAGCGCGACCGGCAACCGATTGGCCGACCATATCTGACCATCGCCATCGACGTGTTTACCCGCTGCGTTCTCGGCATGGTCGTCACGCTGGAAGCGCCGTCATCCGTTTCGGTTGGTCTGTGCCTCGCGCATGTTGCTTGCGACAAGCGTCCCTGGCTGGAAGGACTGAATGTGGAAATGGACTGGCCGATGAGTGGCAAGCCCAGGCTGCTCTACCTGGACAACGCGGCCGAGTTCAAGAGCGAGGCCCTGCGCCGTGGCTGTGAGCAGCATGGCATCCAGTTGGACTATCGTCCGCCTGGGCAGCCGCACTACGGCGGCATCGTGGAACGGATCATCGGCACGGCGATGCAGATGATCCACGACGAACTGCCGGGGACAACCTTCTCGAATCCCGGCCAGCGCGGGGACTACGATTCTGAAAACAAGGCAGCTCTGACATTGCGCGAGCTGGAGCGCTGGCTCACATTGGCGGTCGGCACCTATCACGGCTCCGTGCACAACGGCCTGCTCCAACCGCCGGCCACGCGTTGGGCTGAGGCCGTGGCGCGTGTCGGTGTACCGGCCGTCGTCACCCGCGCCACGGCTTTTCTGGTCGATTTTCTGCCAATCATCCGCCGCACGCTGACCCGCACCGGCTTCGTCATCGACCACATTCACTACTACGCCGATGCGCTCAAGCCGTGGATAGCTCGGCGCGACCGCTTGTCTACGTTCCTGATCCGGCGCGATCCGCGCGACATCAGCCGTATCTGGGTGCTGGAACCGGAGGGGCAGCATTACTTGGAAATCCCCTACCGTACCTTGTCGCACCCGGCTGTCACCCTCTGGGAACAACGGCAGGCGCTGACGAAATTGCGGCAGCAGGGACGCGAACAGGTGGATGAGTCGGCGCTGTTCCGCATGATCGGACAGATGCGCGAGATCGTGACCACCGCACAGAAGGCCACGCGCAAGGCGCGGCGCGACGCGGATCGACGCCAGCACCTCAAGGCATCTCCTCCGCCGGACAAGCCGATTCCGCCGAAAACGGACGTTGCTGATCCGCAGGCAGACAAGCTGCCACCGGCCAAACCGTTCGACCAGATTGAGGAGTGGTAGCAGTGGACGAATATCCCATCATCGACTTGTCACACCTGCTGCCGGCGGCGCAGGGCTTGGCCCGTCTTCCGGCGGACGAACGCATCCATCGCCTTCGCGCCGACCGCTGGATCGGCTATCCGCGTGCAGTCGAGGCGCTGAACCGGCTGGAAACTTTGTATGCGTGGCCGAACAAGCAGCGCATGCCCAACCTGCTGCTGGTCGGCCCGACCAACAACGGCAAGTCGATGATCGTCGAGAAGTTCCGGCGCACGCATCCGCCCAGTTCCGATGCCGACCAGGAGCACATCCCGGTGCTGGTCGTGCAGATGCCGTCCGAGCCGTCGGTGATCCGCTTCTACGTCGCGCTGCTCGCGGCGATGGGTGCGCCATTGCGGCCGCGCCCACGGCTGCCGGAAATGGAGCAATTGGCGCTGGCCTTGCTGCGCAAGGTCGGTGTGCACATGTTGGTGATCGACGAACTGCACAACGTCCTGGCCGGCAACAGCATCAACCGCCGAGAATTCCTCAATCTGTTGCGTTTCCTCGGCAACGAACTGCGCATCCCGCTGGTCGGCGTCGGCACACGCGATGCCTACTTGGCGATCCGCTCGGACGACCAGTTGGAAAACCGCTTCGAGCCGATGATGCTGCCGGTGTGGGAGGCCAACGACGATTGCTGCTCACTGCTGGCCAGCTTCGCGGCTTCGCTCCCGCTGCGGCGACCCTCGTCGATTGCCACGCTGGACATGGCCCGCTACCTGCTCACACGCAGCGAGGGCACCATCGGCGAACTGGCGCACTTGCTGATGGCGGCGGCCATCGTCGCCGTGGAGAGCGGCGAGGAAGCGATCAACCATCGCACGCTGAGCATGGCCGATTACACCGGTCCCAGCGAGCGGCGGCGGCAATTCGAGCGGGAACTGATGTGAAGCCAGCGCCACGCTGGCCACTGCATCCGGCCCCCAGAGAAGGCGAAGCCTTGTCTTCGTGGCTCAACCGCGTGGCCCTTTGCTATCACATGGAGGTGTCCGAGCTGCTGGAGCACGATCTTGGTCACGCTCAGGTTGATGACCTGGATACCGCGCCACCACTGGCGCTGTTGGCGATGCTCTCCCAGCGGAGCGGCATCGAGCCGGACCGGCTGCGTTGCATGAGTTTCGCCGGCTGGGTGCCTTGGCTACTGGACAGCCTTGATGATCAGATTCCAGACGCATTGGAAACCTATGCGTTCCAGCTCTCGGTGCTGCTGCCGAAACTCTGCCGTAGGACGCGATCCATCACGAGCTGGCGTGCCTGGCTGCCCAGCCAGCCGCTACATCGCGCCTGTCCGCTCTGTCTGAATGACCCGGCAAACCAAGCCGTACTGCTTGCATGGAAGCTGCCCCTGATGCTGAGCTGCCCGCTGCATGGCTGCTGCCTGGAATCCTATTGGGGCGTGCCTGGACGGTTTCTCGGCTGGGAGAACGCCGACACTGCGTCGTGCACCGCCAGCGACGCGATTGCAGTCATGGACCGGCGTACCTGGCAGGCACTGACGACCGGCTATGTGGAACTGCCGCGCCGACGCATCCATGCTGGATTGTGGTTTCGACTGCTACGCACGCTGCTCGATGAGCTGAACACCCCGCTTTCGGCGTGCGGAACCTACGCGGGGTATCTCCGCCAAGTCTGGCAAGGCTGCGGGCATCCGCTGCGTGCTGGGCAAAGTCTGTGGCGACCGTATGAAACCCTGAACCCGGCAGTACGGTTGCAGATGCTGGAGGCGGCGGCAACGGCAATCAGCTTGATCGAGGTGAGGGATATAAGCCCGCCAGGCGAGCATGCAAAGCTGTTCTGGTCCGAGCCCCAAACCGGGTTCACCAGTGGTCTGCCGGCGAAAGCGCCGAAGCCCGAACCCGTCAATCACTGGCAACGGGCGGTCCAAGCTATCAGTGAGGCGATCATTGAAGCGCGGCACGACCCCGAGACGGCGCGCTCGCTGTTCGCGTTGGCTTCCTATGGTCGGCGCGATCCCGCTTCCCTGGAACAGTTGCGCGCCACCTTTGCAAAGGAAGGCATCCCCCCGGAATTTCTGTCACATTACAAGCCTGCTGGACCCTTTGCATGTCTTAGACAGAATGACGGGTTAAGTGACAAATTTTGACGGCCAGAATTTTCCGGTTCACACTGTCACATAATCGAACGTATATGTGACAGGTACGACATGCTGATAGGCTACATGCGGGTATCGAAGGCGGACGGCTCCCAGGCTACCGATTTGCAGCGCGACGCGCTGATTGCCGCCGGGGTCGATCCAGTACATCTTTACGAGGACCAGGCATCCGGCATGCGCGAGGATCGGCCCGGCTTGACGAGCTGCCTGAAGGCGTTGCGAACTGGCGACACACTGGTCGTGTGGAAACTGGATCGGCTCGGACGCGACCTGCGACATCTCATCAACACCGTGCACGACCTGACTGGGCGCGGCATCGGCTTGAAGGTATTAACCGGGCACGGCGCGGCCATCGACACCACGACCGCCGCCGGCAAGCTGGTCTTTGGCATCTTCGCCGCCCTGGCCGAGTTCGAGCGCGAGTTGATCGCGGAGCGCACGATTGCCGGCCTAGCCTCGGCCCGCGCGCGCGGGCGGAAAGGCGGCCGGCCGTTCAAGATGACCGCCGCCAAGCTGCGGCTGGCGATGGCGGCAATGGGTCAGCCAGAGACCAAGGTCGGCGACCTGTGCCAGGAACTTGGCGTCACGCGGCAGACCCTGTATCGGCATGTTTCACCCAAGGGTGAGCTACGTCCAGATGGCGAGAAGCTACTCAGCCGAATTTGATGCCGGCATGAGGCAACGTAGCGACAGCGTGGTTTGTCTCAATGGGAAGCGCTCATGATCGATCTTTGAAGGCCCGCAGCAGTCGTGTCACAGACAGGACGAACAAACCGGTCAGCGTGAGGGCTGCGATACCCCAGTACTCTCCGATGAACGCGCCGGCCGTCGTGCCGGCCAGCACAATGGCGAGAATCGGCAAATGGCAGGGACAGGTGAGCACGGCCAGCGCGCCCCACAGGTAGCCGGTGATCGGTTTGTGCGTCTCGGACGGCAAGCGCTCGGGGCTGTTCATGGCAGACTCTCCGCGTGCTGTGCCGGCTCGGTCGGCATGGTGGCCAACTGCACCTCCAGATCGGCCAACGCTTCGCGCCGACGCTCGACGAACTGACGCAGAACGGCAAGCTGCGCGGCCGCTTCATCGCCGTCCGCAGCATCCAGCGCCCGGCACAGCCGCGCCAGCGCGTCCAGGCCGATGCCCGCCTCGAAGGCCGCCCGCACGAAGCACAGCCGTTGCAAGGCGGCATCATCGAACAGGCCATAGCCGCCCGGGGTGCACGCCACCGGACGCAGCAATCCGCGCAGCAGGTAGTCGCGCACGATATGCACGCTCACCCCGGCATCAAGGGCCAGCCGGGACACGGTGTAGGCGCTCATTGAAAACCTCCTTTTTTTATCCAGCGCAGCAGGAAAGCTGCTTCACGTCCTTGTTGAAGGTCTGCGCCGCAAGCTTCAACCCCTCGACCATTGTCAGGTAGGGGAACAACTGGTCGGCCAGTTCCTGCACCGTCATGCGGTTGCGGATGGCGAGCACCGCCGTCTGGATCAGTTCGCCCGCTTCCGGGGCCACCGCCTGCACGCCGATGAGCCGTCCGCTACCTTCCTCGATGACCAGCTTGATGAAGCCGCGTGTGTCGAAGTTGGCAAGCGCTCGCGGAACGTTGTCGAGTGTCAGCGTGCGACTGTCGGTCTCGATGCCATCGTGGTGCGCTTCCGCCTCGCTGTAGCCCACGGTGGCGACTTGCGGGTCGGTGAACACCACTGCCGGCATCGCGGTCAGATTGAGGGCTGCGTCGCCGCCGGTCATGTTGATCGCGGCACGGGTGCCGGCGGCCGCCGCCACGTAGACGAACTGCGGCTGGTCGGTGCAGTCGCCGGCCGCGTAGATGTTCGGGTTGCTCGTGCGCATGCCTTGGTCGATAACGATGGCCCCTTGCGCATTGACAGTGACCCCCGCCGCGTCCAGCGCGAGGCTGCGCGTATTCGGTGCCCGACCGGTGGCAACCAGCAACTTGTCAGCGCGCAATTCACCGTGTCCGGTGGTCAGCACGAATTCGCCGTTCACATGGGCGACCTGGCTGGCTTGCGTGTGCTCCAGCACCTCGATGCCCTCGGCGCGGAAAGCGGCTGTCACGGCCTCGCCGATGGCCGGGTCTTCCCGGAAGAACAAGGTGCTGCGTGCCAGGATCGTGACCTGGCTGCCGAGCCGGGCAAAGGCTTGCGCCAGTTCCAACGCCACCACCGACGAACCGATCACGGCCAGGCGTGCGGGAATGGTGTCGCTGACAAGCGCTTCGGTGGAAGTCCAGTAGGGTGACTCTTTCAGGCCCGGAATCGGCGGCACGGCCGGACTGGCACCGGTGGCGACCAGGCAGCGGTCGAACGTTACCTCGCGCTCGCCACCCTCGTTCAAACGGACGACCAGGCTCTGGTCGTCCTTGAAACGCGCTTCACCGTGCAAAACGGTGATGGCTGGATTGCCGTCCAGGATGCCTTCGTATTTGGCGTGCCGCAGTTCATCGACACGGGCCTGCTGCTGGGCCAGCAGTTTGCTGCGGTCAATCGCAGGCACAGTTGCCGCAATACCGCCGTCGAACGGACTTTCCCGGCGCAGATGGGCAATATGGGCAGCGCGGATCATGATCTTGGACGGCACACAGCCGATATTGACGCAGGTGCCGCCGATGGTGCCGCGTTCGATCAGCGTGACCGTCGCGCCTTGCTCGACGGCCTTCAGCGCCGCCGCCATCGCGGCCCCGCCGCTGCCAATGATGGCGATATGCAAACCGGCGCCCTCAAGTGCATCACGGATTTTTGGTTCATCTTTGAAATCACCAACCCGGATCGAGCCTTGATAACCCAATGCGGCGATGGCGGCCAGCAGTTGGTTGTGGCTCACGGCGGTGTCTGCCATGACTTGCGCGCGGCTTTCTGGATAGGACACCACAGCGGCATTCACGCCGGGAATCTTTTCCAAAGCATCTTTGACATGGGTGGCGCAGGATGTGCAGGTCATGCCATTCACGGTGATTTCGGTCATTTTTTTACTCCATTGAATTTCGGGGTGCAGCAGGCATCGGCTTGGCGTTTTCGTTGGATGGCGTAGATGGTCAAGCCGATGAAAATCGCCAGCGCAGGCAGCAGCACATAGTCCAGATAGCCGGTCAGCGCGGACAAGCCGACCACACCGAGCAAAATGACCAGAACAGGGGTGAAGCAACACAGCGCCACGAGGGTTGTGCCAATGATGCTGACCCGCAGCAGTGTCTTCGGGTCTTTCATGATCAGTTCTTGACTGATGATGGGTAGCCCGCATCCTCGGTAGCCTTGGTCAGTTTCTGCACGCTGGTCTTGGCATCATCGAAGGTGACCACCGCTTCGCGCGTCTCGAAGGTCACGTCAACTTTACTGACGCCATCGACCTTGGAAATCGCCTTCTTGACAGTGATCGGACAGGCCGAGCAGGTCATGCCCGGTACGGACAGCGTAACGGTCTGGGTGGCGGCCCACACGGGGGCAACAACGGCAGCGAGGGCAAGGGCGGAAAGCAGCTTTTTCATGGTGAACTCCTGTGATCAATAGAAAAATGGCACGACGTAGGGAAATCCGAGCGCGACCAAAACCAGCACGGCCACGCCCCAGAAAATGAGCTTGTAAGTAGCTCGCACTTGGGGAATCGCGCAAACCTCACCCGGTTTGCAGGCGGCTGACGGCCGGTAGATGCGCCGCCAGGCGAAGAACAACGCCACCAGCGCCACGCCGATAAAGATGGGGCGATAGGGTTCCAACACCGTCAAGTTGCCGATCCAAGCGCCGCTGAACCCCAAGGCGATCAGAACCAGCGGCCCGAGGCAGCAAGCCGAGGCGAGGATGGCGGCCAGCCCGCCAGTGAAGAGCGCGCCGCGCCCGTTTTGAGGTTCAGACATACGTTTGTCCTTTCGAATCTGAATTGGATAGCTTAAGCTTACTTCCGTAGTTATGTACGGAGTCAAGCGATATGGAAAACAATTTGGAGAACCTGACCATTGGCGTTTTCGCCAGGACGGCCGGGGTCAATGTGGAGACCATCCGGTTCTATCAGCGCAAGGGCTTGCTCCCGGAACCGGACAAGCCTTACGGCAGCATTCGCCGCTATGGCGAGACGGATGTAACGCGGGTGCGCTTCGTGAAATCAGCCCAGCGGTTGGGCTTCAGCCTGGATGAGATCGCCGAGCTGCTGCGGCTGGAGGATGGCACCCATTGCGAGGAAGCCAGCAGCCTGGCCGAGCACAAGCTCAAGGACGTGCGCGAGAGGATGGCTGACCTGGCGCGCATGGAGGCCGTGCTGTCTGATTTGGTGTGCGCCTGCCATGCGCGGAAGGGGAACGTTTCCTGCCCGCTGATTGCGTCACTGCAAGGGAAGAAAGAACCGCGCAGTGCGGACGCGGTGTAGCCCGAGGGAACTACGCCTTAGCGTGCTTTATTTTCCGTTTTCTGAGGCGACTCCTTCATCGACCTATGTAAAACGACTCCTTTATCGAAATAGTGCACTCATCGCTCTCCACGGCGATCCCTTCATCGCGAATTGCACCGCCCAAGACGATCTGCACTGAAATCAATACTTTCTGATGCCTCTTGATTAGAGATGCCAGCCATAATAATCTCATCGCCAACGCATACGGCGTTCGGCAGCCAACACACTCTCACTCACTACTGGAAGCTCAGACATGAAAACCATAGGCATTGAAAACTCGAAGTCCAGCGTACAGGCCCACTTAACGCTTGGAACCAAAACTATGGGGCTAGGTATCTATGGCGCGTACTTGGCTCTCGCTATTATTTACTTCTGGTTCGGCGGCATGAAATTTACCCACTACGAGGCCGAGGGCCTGGTTCCACTGGTGAGCAACAGCCCGCTTTTGGGATGGGTGTATAGCATTTTTTCGGTCGACATGTTCTCCAGCCTGCTCGGCATACTAGAGATTTCGATCGGCACTCTGATCGCAGGCCGCATGCTGTCGCCCAAACTATCCGTGGTAGGAGGCGCTCTGTCTGCAGGCCTGTTCTTCACAACCCTTAGCTTTATGTTTTCCACTCCGGGCGTCATTGAGCCTAGTTTAGGGTTTCCGGCGATTTCCGTTGCGCCAGGTCAGTTTCTGCTTAAAGACTTAGGGTTGCTTGCTGTTTCGATATTTGTGGCAGGCCATTCGCTGGTTGAACTGGAAAAACGTAAAATTAATGCATAATTTTTTCAATGGCTTAAGGCAGTAATGCCTTAGGCCTTTTTGCCATCATTTTCCCCCGCCAGATCTTTCAACCAGTCACGAGGGCTCAACCCCGTCTTGCGTCTAAATGCGCGAGACAGCGCCGAAGGACTTTCGTAGCCGACTTGAGCTGCAATCAGCGTAATCGAGCGCCCTTCTCGCATCAGCTTCTGAGCCAGGCTAACTCGCCAACTCAACAAATAATCAGCAGGCGTCTGTCCGATGACACTCTTGAAATGCACGGCATACGCAGCGCGTGACATATTTGACTCACTGGCCAGCTCTGCTATTGACCAGGCATGTTCCGGGGAGTTGTGCATCTGTAAAAGCGATCGGGCAAGCCGCATGTCGGCCAGTCCAGCCATCATTCCGGTGCGCAACTGGTGATGATCGAGCAGGTAACGGAGCAACAGAATGATTAGGAGCTCAAATAAGCGCTCAAGCGCGGCTTCCCTTCCACAATGCACATTTGCCGCCTCGGCAAACATCCACTCCAACGTGTCTGCCAGCATGGGCAGATCATCGAGTGCGAGCACCAAACAGTCCGGTAATGAAGCCGACAAAGGATTATCAATTCCGCCCTCAAACTCCATGGAAGCACACAACAACTTTGCGCCATCGGACTCACCCGCAAACAATTGATGCTTGGCGGGGCGTGGCATAAAAATCAAGCTAGGGCGAGTGAGCTGCAAATCCTTGCGATCGGGACCAAGCAACGTCACGCTGCCGGCCTGAAGCAGATGGATATAACCTCGCCGCTCGGCGCCATCGTAAGATGCAGAGCCGCATAGGTCGCCGTCATAGAACAGATTGGCCCGCACGCCGAACCGCGAGAGCAAATTAGACAAACGATCCATTGGCCGATCCTTGACGAGTCAGAACGCACAGACCATACCATCTGCGTTGTCGTTCAGTGCCTGTAGCGAACATGCCGGCGTAAATCAGCCAACGGATAAAGTGATCACTGAGCAGCTCAGCCTCCCTTTCCAGTTCGGCTGTTAAAAAAACAACACCGTTGTTTGAAAGCACCAGCAAATCAAGTGCTCACTCTTCTATTTTACGGGGTTGTACGCCGGAATCCCAGAAATTTCCGTCAGCCCAGCTCCAGTCCCGCCACGAGCGCATCCAGGTCGATGAACTTGCCGTCAGTCTGGAAGGTGTAATGCCCGTTCAGCAGGATGTGCCGCCAGGCCGCTGGCGACATCTGCGTGATCAACGCCAGCGCCTTGGCATTGCCAGCTGCCTCGTACTTCGTCAGCAGCAGGGACAGGATCGCCGAGTTGTAGAAGATGATCGCGTTGCCGATCAGCCTGGCGCACTGGTTGCTGATCTCGATTTCGATGTCGGTGCGGCCGGTCAATTCCTTCTTCCCACCGACTTGGGCGATGGTCGAGCGTAGCTGGTGATAGGACTCAATGCGGTTCTGCGAGCGGTGAACATTACGCTCCAGTTGCGGGTCGCGCAGGTAGCGCAGTGTGTAGATACTGCGGATGAGCTTGTCGAACTCGAAGATTGCGCGCCGCGTCGGGTTCGGCGCCGTATAGGTGCACAGCTTGCGGATCAGCGTGCCCTGCGTCATTTCCTTCAGGCCCAGTGTGGCGACGATTCGGTCGATGTTCGCCTTCTCACCGACGATGAGTTGCCGGTCGATCTGGCCAGCCGGCCGGATCAGGCATTTCTCGTACAATGCCAGATCATCGGCGCAATACAGCTCCTGCAACTGGTCGTCGAGGTCGGTGAAGCGCGGCTCGAAACGAAGTCCGAACCAGTGCAGGATGGCGAAGTTGGCCTTGTTGATGCTGTGCATGTCGCCGGTGATCGCGCTCGGCACGATGTCCGACGTGTTGCGGTACCAGATGTCGAACACGTGGTGAGCCTCGTACTCGTGTGCGCCTATCAGGTAGCCGTTCAACGGCACGTGATTGCACAGCAGCGTGTAGGCGACGACGCCCTTGCCGCGGCCGAAATATTTGCGCGAGTAGCGCGCCTTCACAGTTGGTCGCTCGACGCCGAATTTCTGCCCATCAACGGCACCGTACAACGAATCGAGGTCGAACGAGTAATGCGGGAAGATCGGCAGTGCGGCGATGGCGTTGCTGATGCAATCGTTGGCCACATGTAGCGTCGCCTGGCGCAGGTACTGCTGGTAGGTACTCTCCAGGACGTGGTACGGGATGTCGCTGGTACGTGCCATAACCTGGTTGCCGTGGTTCATGGCTTGGGCAATGATCACCGCCATCAGACTGTCGGCGTCGGCTACCTTCTTCGCATAGCGTGGCTGCAATGGTGTCAGCGCCGACAGGAACTGGCACTGGCCGTTGACGAAGCGAAACACGTCGGCGACATCGCAGTATGGCAGTTGCTCGTAGAGAGCTTGCTCGCGCGCCTTCTGGTTCTCCCCCTTGGGCTTGCGCCAGGTCAGTCTCTGCGTGTCCTTGTCGTATTCCAGGTGCGTCAGCTTGCCCTGTTTCAGCTCGCGATTGAACGCCACCCATTGCGCACGCAACTCGGTCGCCAGTGCATCGAGCTGGGCACTGACCGGCTGCCGCAGGAAGGGGATGTCCATCTGCGCGAGCACGGCGGCTTTCTCGTCCATCGAAACCAACTCGTCGGACAAATGCCGGTGCTGCAAGCTATCGTCAATGTAGAGCTCGCCCGCCTGGAAGCGTTTCCTGACCTGACGGTAAAGCCAGAATTCGTAACGATCGGCATGCAGGCCTGTCGGCGTGCCTTCGGCATCGAACATCAGCAGGTACGGACGCAAGCGTTTCGGCAGCGTTGCCGCCGGACATTCGTCGAGTGGCCGTTGTGATAGGCGCTGCTGCTTGGCGAACACGCTCTTGGCCCAAGTCAGCGCCGCGAGCCATGGGTTATCGGGGGCCGTGCCGGCGAAGTCGAGCGCGACGTACAGCGGCCGTAGATGGCGTCGAATGCGTTCGGCCAGGCCGTCCACCGCCTGCCAGTGCAGCGCCAGTTTGTTCAGTGGCTTGACGCTCATGCGCTGCGCCGTGTTTTGCAGCAATTCCCTGGACATGATTTTGTAGGCGCGTTGGCGCACCTCGCCGAACGGCGTCGGATCGGCCACGCTGTCGTCCACGTACAGCGACAGCAGGCGGCCAACCTGCGGCGTTTCCTGATGGCGTCGCAGCTGTTCGGCGACAAAGGACTGTTTCGCACCCGTGCGGCTCTCGTCCTCAAGTTTTTTCATGTGGAAGGCCATCGCGTCGACCAGGTTGTCGGTGAGCTGCCGGTAACGTACCCAGGCATAGCACAGCAGGTAGAGCCGGGTCTGCTCCGCCTTCAGGTGGCGCAGGTCATGGACGGTATAGAAGTTCGCCAGGCTCGCGTAGTACAGCAGGTTCTGCTGCGAGATGCCGAGCTTGGGCAGCAGCGCCTTGGCGATCCCGTGCAAGGACTTCAGCGTGGCGCGCTTCTCGCGCTCCCCTGCCATCTGACGCCAGCCGAAATCTTTAGCGTCCTGCTTGAGCGCTGCCAGTTGAGACAGGGTGTCGTCACGCACCAGGAGCTGGCCCAGCGCAGCTTTGGCCGATTCGTCCAACACTTCTGCCAGCAAGCCGCCCAAGCGCCTGCGTTCGGTGGACAGGGCTTCACTGACCAGCTCTTGTAAGGTGGTGTGGCCGGGCCGGATGATTTTGTGCTCGCTGAGCCAAACGATCAGTTCGGCGGCCACGAATCCTGGCATTACGTCGCGCCGCACGATCTGTTCAGCCTGCTGTGCCAGTTGCGGCAGGAAGCTAGCCGCCCACGACCGGTAGCCGAACAGTTCGGCGATCTGACCCCTCTGGCTGTAGTGCTCATGCTTGGTGATCGCCTTGCGTTCGAACGCTTCGCCGTGGAAATAGCGACTCAGCACGAAGGCGCAATCGTCCTCGACCTCATGCCAATCGAAGCGGAAGAAAGCATGCTTGGCCTTGAAGTAGCCGATCTGCAAGACGCAATAGACTTGGGCCTGCAGGCTAGGCCGGCTGCTGGCGAACGCCAGTTCAGATTCGGCCAACGCCAGGTATTCCAGCCGCTGAGCATCGTCGAAGTCCGGTAGGCCGTACAAGGCTTCCTGCTCTGCGTCAGAAAAGACGGTGAGTAGCTTATTCTTGTTGCTCATCGACCGTCCTTCCCGCACCACGCCAACCTGCTCGCGTCAATGTTTCGATCAACGTAGTGCGCTTGACATTGAAGTTGCGGCACACCGCCGCCTTAGACATGCCGCCATCGAGCGCGGCGACGATGGCGTCCAGCTTCTCACCAGTGATCGCCTGCGGCCGGCCGCCGATCCGGCCGCGTTTGCGTGCGGCGGCCAAGCCCGCGACGACGCGCTCCTGAATCAAGGCGCGCTCGTACTGCGCGAGCGCACCGAACACCTGGAACAGGAATTCGCCCGAGGGCGTCGTAGTGTCCAGGTTCTCTGTCAGCGAGCGGAACGCCACCCGCTTGTCCTTGAGCGAAGTCACAATGGCGAGCAGGTGCGACAGCGAGCGACCGAGCCGGTCGAGTTTCCACACCACCAGCACATCGCCGGCTCGAACGAACTCAAGCGCCCGCGCCAAGCCGGCACGGTCATCCTTCGCGCCAGAGGCACGATCCTCAAACAGGTGACGCGGATCGACGCCGGCGGCGAGCAGCGCGTCGCGCTGCAAGTCCGTGCTCTGGCGGTCGGAGTCCGACGACACGCGCATGTAGCCAACCAACATAGGCGGATAACCATCAAAAACAGGTTTCGGGGTTTGGGGAGCAACGGAACAGAAAGTGCACTTAAGCCCTGCCATTTCCTCTCAGCGCCATAATCCAGGACCTTCATCTCCATCTCTCCTTGATTCCGTACTTAACTACGGAGATAGAGTCGGCTCGTGGGTAGAAAACCCGAGAGGAGGCTGTTATGAAATACCTAAGACTACTGCTGATAGTTGGTGCGACTCTGCTGTCATCCACCGTATGGGCCGAGAGCGGGAGCGACCGTTCAATCGAGCGAATCGCCGCTATGCGCGACAAGGCTGAGGCGGCCTTGGTGGCGGAAACCGCCAAGAAGATTGAGCAACTGGGGGCCACGGCGGCTGGCCGGGCCGAGGCGCAGCCCGGCTGTCCGCCTGCAAAGTAGAACATGAGCTGCTGATGCAGTACTAACCTGTGGCCTATGCAAGTGCTCCTTTGGCCATTCAGCGGCGCTCAATGAGCGCCGCTGTTTTGCCAAGCGCAAGCCGACCCCGGAGGTGCCTCACGCATCGGGAAATCCTCGGTTAACGCGCGGAGTCAGCGCAGTTCCTTTTCCCCCTGCAGCGAAACGATCAGCGGACAGGAAACCGTCCCGTGGCTCGCACAACAATCGTGAACCAGCCGCGCCAACACCGACTCGATCCGCCGCAGATCCGCGAGTTTCCCCCGCACATCCTCGAGCTTCTGCTCGGCGAGCACGCGCGCTTCGTCGCAGTGAGCGCCGTCATCCAATCGCAACAGCCCGGCCACCTCATCGAGGCTGAAGCCCAGTCGTTGCGCGGATTTGACGAATTTCACCCGGGCCACGTCCGCCTCGCCGTAGCGGCGAATGCTGCCGTAGGGCTTGTCCGGTTCGGGCAACAGCCCCTTGCGTTGATAGAACCGGATGGTTTCCACGTTGACCCCGGCCGCCTTGGCGAAGGCGCCGATGGTCAGGCTTTCCACAGTGTTTTCCATACTGCTTGACTCCGTACTTGACTACGGAAGTAACCTTAAACCATCGCTCACATGCTCGAAAGGAGAAATGCATGTCTGAACCATCAAACGGGCGCGCCCCTCTTGTCGCCGGGGGGCTTGCGGCGATTCTCGCCTCGACTTGCTGTCTTGGGCCGCTGGTTCTGATCGCACTGGGATTCAGCGGGGCCTGGATCGGCAACCTGACCGTGCTGGAACCTTACCGCCCGCTCTTCATCGGTGCGGCGTTAGTCGCGCTGTTCTTCGCCTGGCGACGCATTTTCCGCCCGGCTCAAGTCTGCAAACCGGGTGAGGTCTGCGCCGTGCCCCAGGTACGCACCACCTACAAGCTGCTGTTCGGGCTGGTAACGGCCTTGGTGCTGGTCGCGCTCGGCTTCCCCTACATCCTTCCCTTGTTCTACTGATCAGGAGTCCGCCATGAAAAAACTGCTTGCATCCTTCGCCCTCGCCACCCTAGTCGCCGCACCTGCCTGGGCGGCCACGCAGACCGTCACTCTGGCGGTGCCGGGCATGACCTGCGCCGCTTGCCCGATCACGGTGAAGAAGGCGCTGACCAAGGTCGAGGGCGTGACCAAGGCCGAGGTGAGCTATGAGAACCGCGAGGCCATCGTCACCTTCGATGATGCCAAGACCAATGTCCAGGCGCTGACTAAGGCGACCGAGGACGCCGGCTACCCGTCCAGCGTCAAGCAGTAGGCGGGCATTCCGATGGCAAACCCTTTCAATTTGTTCACGCGGATCGGTGACAAAGCCGGGTCCGTTGGCGTGCTGATTTCTGCCATAGGCTGTGCCTCGTGTTTCCCCGCCCTTGCCGGTCTGGGGGCCGCGATCGGTCTGGGCTTTCTGAGCCAGTGGGAAGGCCTGTTCATCACCACGCTGCTGCCGTTATTTGCCGGGCTGGCCCTGCTCGTCAATGCCCTCGGCGGGTTCAGTCACCGGCAGTGGCGACGCGCTGCGCCTGGCCTGATCGGCCCGGCCCTGGTGCTGATAGCGGTGTATTTGATGCTGGCTCACGGCTGGCGGAGCGGCTGGCTGCTCTATATCGGCCTGGCCCTCATGTTTGGGGTGTCCATCTGGGATCTCGTGTCGCCCGCCCACCGCCGTTGCTCCCCGACGTCCTGTCCGACTCCGCCAAAATGAAGGAATAACACTATGACCAAACTACAAATCGTCGGCATGACCTGCGCCTCCTGTGTCGAGCATGTGAAAGAGGCCTTGGAGAAGATCCCCGGCGTGCATCGGGCGGATGTTTCCTACGCCAGCGGGAAGGCCGAACTGAAGGTCGACGAGGGCGTAAGCCGTGAACAGATGCAGGCCGCCGTCGAGGCCCTGGGGTATCGAGCGGCGTTCGAAGACGCCACGGCACCTACCCGCTCAGGCCTGCTCGACAAGGCGCGGGGCTGGTTGAGCGGCAGCATTGGCGCCGGGAAAGATGGCGACAGGCTCCACGTGGCGGTCATCGGCAGCGGTGGCGCCGCCATGGCGGCCGCGCTCAAGGCGGTGGAAGGCGGTGCGCGCGTCACCCTGATCGAGCGCGGCATCATCGGCGGCACCTGCGTCAACGTTGGCTGCGTGCCCTCCAAGATCATGATTCGCGCCGCGCATGTGGCCCATCTGCGGCGCGAGAGCCCGTTCGACGCCGGACTGTCCACCACGAGCCTGACCGTCCTGCGCGAGCGGTTGCTCGCCCAGCAACAGGGTCGTGTCGACGAACTGCGCCACGCCAAGTACGAAGGCATTCTGGAGAGCACGCCGGCGATCACCCTGGTACGCGGCACCGCCCGTTTCCAGGACGGCCGCACGCTCAGCGTGGAACTGGCCGAGGGCGGCGAGCGCATCGTCGCCTTCGACCGCTGCCTGATCGCCACCGGCGCGAGCCCGGCCGTTCTACCGATTCCCGGACTCAAGGACACCCCGTACTGGACCTCGGACGAGGCGCTGGCGAGCGACACCATTCCTAAGCGGCTCGCCGTGATCGGCTCCTCGGTGGTGGCGGTGGAACTGGCGCAGGCCTTTGCCCGGCTGGGCAGCAAGGTCACGGTCCTGGCACGCAGCACGTTGTTCTTCCGCGAAGATCCGGCCATCGGTGAAGCGCTGACGGCAGCCTTCCGTATGGAGGGCATCGAAGTGCTGGAACACACGCAAGCCAGCCAGGTGTCCCACGTCGACGGCGAGTTCATCCTGAGCACCAATCATGGCGAGCTGCATGCCGACCGACTACTCGTCGCCACCGGCCGCACGCCCAACACCCAAGGCATGAATCTGCAAGGCGCCGGCGTGAAGCTGGACGAACGCGGTGCCATCCAGATCGACTCGGGCATGCGCACCAGTGCCCCGGATATCTATGCGGCCGGCGACTGTACCGACCAGCCGCAGTTCGTCTACGTGGCGGCGGCCGCAGGCACCCGTGCGGCGCTCAACATGACCGGCGGCGAGGCGAAGCTCAATCTCGACGCCATGCCGGCCGTGGTGTTCACCGATCCGCAGGTGGCCACCGTGGGCTACAGCGAAGCGGAGGCGCACCACGCCGGCATCGAGACCGACAGCCGCACCTTGACCCTGGATAACGTGCCACGCGCACTGGCCAACTTCGACACGCGGGGTTTCATCAAGCTGGTCATCGAGGAAGGTAGCGGACGGCTCATCGGCGTGCAGGCGGTGGCCCCGGAGGCGGGCGAACTGATCCAGACCGCCGCCATCGCCATCCGGGCGCGGATGACGGTGCAGGAACTGGCCGACCAGTTGTTCCCCTACCTGACGATGGTCGAGGGGCTGAAGCTCGCGGCGCAAACCTTCGCCAAGGACGTCAAGCAGCTGTCCTGCTGCGCCGGGTAATGAGCGCGCGAGGTTGAAGCATGAACGACACGGCAAGCGATCTCGGCAGTCGCGACAGCCTGCGCAAGACCTGGCAGGTAATCAGCTTATGGGGGCTGCCTGCCGTCGTGGCGACCATAGCGCTTGTTCTGGCGGATCGACGCCCTGCGTTGTTCCTGGCAGCGAGCGCCGCGCTACTCGTGATGGGCGGCGCCTGCCTGGTCAACGCCGCGCGCTGTCGCCGCCTTCACTGCTACATCACCGGGCCGTATTTCCTGATGCTCGCGCTGGGTGCGCTGCTGGCTTATGGGTTTGCCCCAAACGGCGAGTATCACTCCCGGCTGTGGTTGCTCCTGGCACTAGGGGTTACGCCATTGCTCATCTGGCTACCTGAACGCCTAGCCGGAAGGAAATATCTGAGCGCCCTAGTTTGCGGGGAAGACCGGGAGTGTCGGTGATGAATGCCTACACCATATCCAGACTGGCCGAGGACGCGGGCGTCAGCGTGCATGTGGTGCGCGACTATGTGCTGCGTGGCTTGCTGCACCCCGCGCGGCGCACGGAGAGCGGTTACGGCATTTTCGATGAGCGGTCCCTGGCGCGTCTGCGCTTCGTGCGCGCCGCCTTCGAGTCTGGTATCGGGCTCGACGAATTGGCACGGCTCTGCCGGGCGCTCGATGCGGACGATGGCGCCGACTTGATCGGCTGCGTCGAGTGCCTGCTCCGGCTAGTCACGGCACGGCAGGCGGCCTTAGCCGCAGTGGCAACCCAGCTGGCCGGGCTGACTCATTGCGCCGGCGAAGGTTCTGCCTATGCGTAACGCCGATCACGTTGAGTCAAGCAAGGTCTTCCGCTGGCGTGCTTACACCTGGGGCGTGCTCGCCGCGCTCACCTGCCCTTGCCATCTGCCGGTGCTGGCATTGCTGCTTTCGGGGACAGCGGCCGGCGCGTTCGTCAGCGAGCAGTGGAGCCTCGCGACGCTCGTGCTGGCGGTTTTCTTCATCCTCTTCCTGCGAGCGGCATTGCAGGCCTTTCGGAAGCGACCGTGACCCGCTCGGAGCACGGCGCGACCACCACTGCCGAGTTGGGCAGGGAGGCTGCAGGTCGATCGGCGCTCAGTCACGGGGGGAAAGCGTTGCTAGGTTTTCTTGGACGATGGAGGAACCCCCATCATGAACACAAACAACACCTCCACCATCAGCTGCTGCGAATGCTGCAAGGACATTCCCCTTGACGCCGCACTGACGCCGGAAGGTTCCGAGTATGTCGTGCACTTCTGTGGCCTGGAGTGCTATCAGCGTTTCATGTCGCGAGCAGATAAGAGGGCGGCATCCGAGCCTGATCACCCCTGCACACAAAAGGTCAGTACCCGTCAGGACGGCTAATTCGCGCTGCACCGGAAAAGTGGCTCTTGCTGGTCGCAGAAAGCGTGAGCCCGAGGACTCCGTCAGTCGCAATCCGTCTGAGCTGGAAGTGGCATCGAGTGCGGTGCCCGGCCGATTTCGAACCCAGGCCGTTACACCTACTGGTCGTCGTCCGGATTGCGCAGCGGCCGCAGTTCGCCGCGGGTAACCTCTTCCGGCACCGCGAAGGAGTAACGGCCCAGCATGTTGATGTGCTCGTGGATCAGTGGCGAGAGCCGCGCGACATCCTCCTCCAGCACCGGGTAGCCGTGCTGCCTGAGCCGTTCTACGGCCGCCGTCATGTAGAGGGTGTTCCACAGCACGATGATGTTCACCACCAGGCCGAGGGCGCCGAGCTGGTCCTCCTGGCCTTCGCGGTAGCGCTGGCGCAGCTCGCCGCGTTTGCCGTGGAACACGGCGCGGGCCAGGCTGTGGCGGCCTTCGCCCCGGTTCAGCTGGGTCAGGGTGGCGCGGCGCTTGGACTCGTCGTCGATGTAGGTCAGGGTGTGCAAGGTCTTCTCGATGCGACCGAACTCAGCCAGCGCCTGGGCCAGGCGGGTGGGACGATCCCCTGTTTGCAGGGTGCGCATGATGCCGGTGGCCGGCACTCGGCCGAGCTTGAGCGAGCCGGCCAGGCGTAGCAGGTCGTCCCAGTGCTCGGCGATCAGATCGAGCTTGACCGACTGCCGGGCCAGGCCGTTGAGTTTGCCGTAATCCGCCTCCGGGCGCGTGCGCCAGAAACGGGTACCGCCGACGTCGGCCAGGCGCGGGCTGAAGTGGTAGCCGAGCAGGCGGAACAGCCCAAACACCACATCGCTGTAGGCCCCGGTGTCGGTCATGATCTGCGTCGGCTGCAACTCGGTCTGCTGTTCCAGCACCACGGCCAGCAGCACCAGGCTGTCGCGCAGGGTGCCGGGCACGGTGATGGCGTTGAGGCCGGAGAACTGATCGGAAATCAAGTTGTACCAGGTGACGCCCCGGCCGGTGCCGAAATACTTCGGGTTGGGGCCAGCATGCACGGTGCGCACCGGTACCACGAAGCGCATGCCATCGGCGGAGGCGACCTCGCCGCCGCCCCAGACCTGGGCCAGCTCCAGTTGGCTCTGCGCCCCCACCAGAATGGCGTTTGCCACTGACAGCGTGTCGTCACGGATATAGTTCTGGCTGACCCAGGACAGCCGGTCGCGGCGTAGCGCCTGATTGTCGGTGCGGATCAGCGGCTCCAGGCCGGTGTTGCAGGCCCCACCCAGCAGCACCGCGCAGAGGCTGGTGACCAGGTTGTCGGCCCGCGCATTGCGCTCGGACACATGGGTGAAGGCCTCGGCGAAGCCGGTGCGAGCGGCGATTTCCAAGAGGATTTCCGGCAGATCGACACGCGGCATCAGATCAGCCACGGCTGCTCGCAGTTGCAGCAGCGAGTTCGGCTCCTCCAGCTTGTCCAGTGTGCCGAGCGAGAGCTCGGTCTTGCCCTCGGCGTTCTCGCTCAGCTGGATCGCGGGGTTGTCGGGTAGGCGGGCCGCGACCGCCTGCCAGGTCGCATCCAACTCGGCGCTCAGCGCATCCAAGGTGGTGCCGGCGTCAATGGTCAGGCCCAGCGAGCGGCAGATGATCGGCCGCGCCGCCAGCCATTCGGCACCGTCGAGCAGGCCGAGACGCGGGTCGGCATAGCGCCAACTGGGCGAGACGAACACGTCGCGCCGGCGCAGGGCCGTGCGCAGCGCATCGAGCGTGCAGAACACATAGGCGCCCATGTCGAGGGAGCCATCCTCGCGGGTAATGTGCTTCTGCCAAGCCTTGGCCACGATCTCCTGCGGCGCGTCATCCTCCGGTTTCCGGCGGGGCAGGTTCAGCTGCAACCAATCCAGGCCGGCGACCACGCCTTTGCCGGCCGGGCTGAAGCCGAAGCGGATGTGCTTGAGCAGGTCGGGCAGGAAACGGCGCACACTGCGGTAGCGCGCCTCCAGGGCGAGAAAATACACATCGTCAACCGGGCGGATCAGCGCATTGACATCTTCCAGGGCTTTCTCCAGCGAGGCCCTCGGCAGGTCGTTGAACAGCCGGGCGCGCACGTTGTCATCGCTGATTGAGCTGTCCAGCACGACCTTGCACGCGGCGGCGAGCGTCGCCGCCGAGCGATCCAGGTCTTTCAGGCTGCGCATGCGGGCTTTCTTGTCGGCCTTCTCCGCGTTGCTGAACAGGTCGCGTAACAGCGCTTCCAGGACCTCCAGGGCGTCGTCGTGCGCGGTGGCCTCCAGGCACAGGGCGAACGCCACCAGTGTCGCCATCCGCCGCGACGCCGGCAGCCGGTTGATCGCCGTGACCTTGGCGGTGTTGGCGAAGCGAGCCAGGGCCGCGATACGGCTGGGCGGGATGTGCGCCGCCGCTGGCAAGGCGATGCCGATGCCGCGCACGTCATCAAGCCGGCGCAGCGCCCGAATCAGTGCGGGGCCACTGACCATCACCGGGCCGGAGCGCAGTTGATCCAGCCGGGAACTGCGGTTGCCTTCGGCGACCAGCAGCAAGTCCTGTAGCTGCTGCCGTTGCGCCTCGCTCACACTGCGGCCAAGGGTTAGCCAGAGGCGTTCTTCGACCCGGCTGCGCAGTTGGGCGATGAACCGTTCCAGAACGGTGACGCCGGGCAGTAAAACCTTGTGCGTCAGCAACCAGGTCGTCGCCCGATTGAACAACTCGCCAGGACGATCTGTCCCTGTCCAACAGAGCGCATACAGCCAGCGGGCAAGTCGAAAGCCGACGCTGGAATCAGCAAACACCCGATAGCCGTAACGCTCCTGAATCTCGGCGGCATGACGTTGACGTTGGCGGGTTTCGGCATAGGCCAGGATACAAGTTGGATCGGTAATGCCTAACTGGCGACTGAGCGCTTGCAGCACCTCTTGGGGGACGGCTGAAAAGTCGTCGGGAAAAGTGCCCAGGTAGCGGATGCTGGTCAGTTGGGTGGCGTAGCCAAGGCGGTTGTGCTCGCCGCGCAGCGGTAGGAGGATTTTGTGGTCGTCGTCGCTCAGGTGGAAGTAGCGTTCCAGCTCCTCACGACTGGGGGCATCGACATAGCGGCCAAAACCGTCGCGTTGCTCCTGGGTCAGAAAACCGACCGGCATCGATCACAGCACCTCGGCGCAGAACACGGCGGGCGTGACAATCCGCGTGCGTTCGATGTGCCCGCGTTGCAGCAGGCCGGCGCGGCGATCACCGGTCACCAGGTAGTCCGCATCGCCTGCCAGGGCCATGGCCAGCAGAAACGAGTCATCCGGATCATCGGCTTCGACCTCGATGGTCAGACGCTCCAGTACCACAGCCCGTTGCAGGTTATTGATCATGGCTCCCACTTTGGCGGGCTGAAGGATGGCCTGGAGCTTGGGGTAGCGGCTGGCTCGGCGGATTTCATCGAGCTGCATCCGCGAGGTCACTACCTCGAAACGCGCCGCCCGCCAGGCACGGTAGATCGCATCGGGCGCGCCATGCGGCGAGATCAGTGCGCTGAACAGGATGTTGGTATCCAACACGACCCGCATCAGCGCTTACGTGCCCAGTCGAGCGCTTCGTCAACCGCTTCGGTCAGCTCTGCCTCGCTCAGATGGGCATTAGCGGCCTTGGCCTGTTCGGCCGTCAGTTCCAGGATGTGGGCCCGCACCGCCTCTTCAATGAAGCGCGACAGGTCGCCTTTCCGGCCACCGCCCTGGCTGGCCAGAAACATCCGAAGCGACTGGTCGGTGTCGGCCGAGACGGCGACATTCCAGCGAATCGTATTCATGGCGTTCCCCGCTAGTAGGTGTTTGTGTGTTTATACGCCAATCACAAAGGGCTATGCAATGGTTCAAAAAAACCTTCGTTTTGCCGAACTTTAAGTGGACAGGAATCGGCTGGTTAACCTACCTGCGCTACGGTTCAAATAACTGGTACGCTTAATCAAAGTTCAACTATTACTAACGTAGTCGAGTAAACGGTACTTTTGATGAAGATCGGTTATGCGCGGGTGAGCACTCGGGATCAGAACGCCGACCTCCAGGTCGATGCCCTGAAACAGGCCGGGTGCGAACGCATCTATCAAGACATCGCCAGCGGCGCGAAAAGCGCCCGGCCGGAGTTGGACAAGTTGCTAGCCCATGTTCGAGCGGGCGACACCGTGGTGATCTGGAAGCTGGATCGCCTCGGGCGCTCCCTCAAACACCTGGTCGAGCTGGTCGGCGAGCTGGCAGAGCGCAAGGTCGGCTTGCAGAGCCTGAATGACCCAATCGACACCACCCACGCCCAAGGTCGCTTGGTGTTCAACCTGTTTGCCTCGCTGGCCGAGTTCGAGCGCGAGCTGATCCGCGAGCGGACTCAGGCGGGTTTGTCGGCCGCGCGGGCGCGGGGCCGGATCGGTGGCCGTCCCAAGGGCCTCCCAGCCAAGGCCGAGGCCACCTCCATGGCGGCCGAGACGCTGTACCGCGAGGGCCGCCTGAGCGTCAGCGCCATCGGCGAGAAGTTACACATCTCCAAGAGCACGCTGTACAGCTACCTGCGCCATCGTGGTGTTGAGATCGGCGCACACCAGAAGAGCGCCCAGCCGCGAGGTCAGCAACGCAATGTCGCGTCGCCGGCAGAGCCCGCCGCCGAGCAGGTGGCCACCGTCACGCTGCGCCTGGCGGTGGTGAACAACAGCAAGTTCGTTCGCGGCCGGAAACGGGCCAAGGAAAATATCGAGCGCTACTGCTTGGAGCCCTACAGTATGAAACGGCTGGAGTCGGGCAACTACGAACTGGCCATTCCGTATCGGAGCGACGATGAGCTGGACAAGACCGTGCATGACTTGCTGACCGAGATCAGCCAGGAAGCCGACATGCGCAACTGCTTTATCGAAGCCGATGCCTGGGAAGAAGGCTCTGAACGGCGCTGGTAGGGCTTAAGTGCACTTTCTGTTCCATTGCTCCCCAAACCCCAGTTACAGCTGCTATGATGAATGAGATCGAAAACTGAAATCCCCCACTAGAATTGTTGACTGGAGTCAAAATGAATAAAAAGCGGCCGGTTAATCTTGATATTCGAACCATTCAGCTTCCTCTCACGGCGCTTACATCGATTCTGCACCGGATTTCAGGAATTATGCTCTTTATTTTTCTGGGACTGATACTGTATATGCTGAGCAAATCGTTGGAGTCAGAAAAGGGTTTTAATGAAGTCAAGGAGATTTTTTCTTCACCTTTCGGCAAAGTTAGTTTCTGGTTGGTATACTCTTCATTTATTTATCATCTCGTAGCCGGAATTCGACACCTAGTTATGGATGTGGGTGTTGGTCATACTTTGAAAGGCAGCAATCGCGCCTCTACTATTGTTTTAGTAGTGTCGGGTGTTTTAATGGTTGCTGGCGCCGTATGGATTTGGTAGCTGTGGAGTCGTAATGCGTATTTACAAGGACTAAAAGCGTCCTTTAAAGCTAACTTACGAAAGTATTTATAATCGACGGTTCACGCTTAAACGGTTGAATCCTTTCGGGCTTCCGAATAGCTGTTAGCTGAAAGCTATCATGAGCTAAGTTTTCTGTGCATCATCAAATGTGTTAATGGGAGCGCCATAGTACTAGGTACAAATATGGCTCTAGGACAATGTTAGATGTTTTGGATTTTGAGGCGGATCGCTCTTATCGAAGATCGTCTAATTCGCTCTGAAGCGCAGGTTTTTTGAAACTATCACCTGGTTGGCACACTGTGCGAATCAACATCAGATATGAGAAAGCCAATCAGGTGAACACTACCCTCGAGGGCTCATCTGTCCAGTTAAAGCCTCGAGTCTTTCTGGGTGCGCAAAAGACAAGAAGGTTATATGGGAAAATTATGAGGCCTGGATACCATGCGTCATGGGCGTGCCGATGCTGTGAGTGACAGAGCGAGAAGCAAGTGAAAGTCCCTGAAGTAGGGGCGGGATGCGCCCGAGTGGCATTTTTTGTCTTAAGGTAGATCGCGTAGCTGTTCTTCAGAATAATCTTCAGAGCGTTGACGACAGCCATCGCTGTGCATTCCTCAAGAATAGAATGTGTCGGAAGGGTGGCGTCATTGGTGTTAGTCATCGCTTAGGATTTCTCAATCTGGCTTACACGGGCGCCTGTACCGATATCCCCGCGGATGGCGACGTATCGATGTTGAATTCCTCGCCAGACGAAGTGCAATGAGCTGCGGCTATAGGCTTGCGCAGCCTTAGATAGCCGGCCGTCGCAGGCGCGCCGGTTGGCCGGGATCTTCTTCTGCCCGTCAGGTGTCCGGTCGGAACTCCAGCACGAACGCTACGACCTTTTCGGCGGACATTTCGCACGGCTTCAACAATGTCCTATCTGATGTAACGCGGAAGAGGTTGAAGCTGACAATGTCAGTCCCGTCCAACTCCCTGGCGAACAGACTGTTGCGACGTCCGTCCCCAGATCGCCGGACGATCAAGCTGAAACGCCGGCCTTCATAAGTCCCTTCTCTGTATCCCTCCGCAAGCTTCGCGAAAGCGGCATCGAACTCGGAATGCTCCATGTCATCCATCCTTATTGATAGAACAGAGGCGCGGCGGGTGCGAGACCGCCAGTGCCGGGTCGCGCTAAGGTGCCGGGCAGATTCCTGCAGCCGACGAGGCCCGGGGTGGGCAGGATAATTGAGATGTCGGCGCCCGCATGGCTATCAGCGAAGTCGTCCGTCCAGTCTGCTAGGCAACGTCCACGCCTTTCCAGAAAGCGATGTAATCCCGGATACCCTCGGCATCCGGAGTGGGGGCGGGATAGGTCCAAGCGGCGTTCACGTTGAGCGCGTCACCCGCGCGAACATGAAAGAAGCGCGCGGCGCCTTTGATCGGACAGACAGATGTGTGCGGGCTCATCTCAAGCAGGCTCAGGTCGACTCCTGACGGTGGGAAGTAGTGATTTCCCTCGACGATGACTGTTTCGTCGCTTGTGGCGATAGTAGTGTCTTTCCAGATGGCTGAGACCAACGGACTCTCCTTTTGTATTCATCAACCGGCGAAGGCTCGCGGGCTGGCTGCCCCAAGCCGCACCTCCTCAGGTGGCAGGCGGGTTGCGTCCGAGAAGTTTGTCGAGCTCGCCTCTGACATCGAGCGCGAATAGCTCATCGGAGCCACCGATAAGGGTGCCATTGATGAAGATCTGCGGCACGGAGCTTCGCCCCGACGCTTCCGCCATGGCCTGCCGGTGAGCCGGATCCGCCTCAATATCGAGCTCCTTCCATCGCACGCCCTTTTCCTTGAGGAGCGCCTTCGCTCGGCGGCAGAACGGGCACCAATTCGTGGTGTACAGCAATACATCAGTTGTCATATTGCATCTCCGGCAGTTGCACGCGGATCGCTGTCATGGCGTTGATCTCCAATTCGCGGCGTTCAAAGATGGCGACTGCACCTTGGCCGACATCGGAGCAGATGCTGACGATTGGCCGCTATCCAGGCGACATGGCCCAAAGTGCTTTCACCGCCAGGCAGAGGCCGCACGCGCCTCCTGTAGCGCCGAGCCGATGCTCTAAGGTAACCGAGCCTCGATTGGGACGGAAGCGGTCCCGCTCGAATCGCCCATCATGCTGGTCGAGCATATCAGGACGACGGATAGTGCAGGAACTTTCAAATTGAGCTTGATGTCGAGCCAGGTATCGCGAGCGAAGGCGTTCTAGAGGCCGGGGGGTACGAAGACTGTGTTCGGCAAAACGGTTCACGTTGATCGCCAAAGCTTCCCAGGGCGCACGTCTACGATCGGCGCGACGTGAGATAGCTCGCGCCGCTAGCCCCCGTAGCGCTCCGTCTTGATGATGGAGGCGTCCAAGCCCGCCAGCAGCGCGCTATCGGTTGCGATGTTGACGAATCCGTTAGACCCGCAGACGAACACTTGCGTCGGCTTTCCCTGAAGCCTGGTTAGAATTTCTTGGACCATCATGCCGTCGATCCGTCGCGCAAAGTCCGATGCGCGAACCGGTTTCTCGCGCGTAATCGCGAGCGCCAGGACGAACGCCGGATCGCTGATTTCGATGCAATGAAGTTCTTCTGAGAAGAGAACGTCCTCGGCGGTTCGTGCGGACAGGAGCAACGCTGTCGGAACGGCTTGGGCCAATGCGCGGCGCTGCCGGATCATTGCCATCAACGGCACGAGGCCGGAGCCTCCCCCGATCAACAGAACCGGATCTATGGCAGGCTCAGGCCAAAGGAAATGGCCACCGAGCGGACCGCGAACTTCGATTTCGTCACCAATCGCCGCGATGTCGTGAAAAAACGGCGAAACTTCGGCATCCGGCATGCGCTCGATAGCTATCTCGACGATCGGGGTCGAAACTGCCGATGACGCGATCGAGTAGCTGCGCATTGCACTGTAGCCGTCGGGCGCGGTCAGCCGGATATCGACGTGCTGACCTGCGGTGTGCGCGAACGGCTTGCTCAACCGAAGGAAGAAGCTCTTGATACTCGGTGTTTGCTGGATGATGTCGTCGATCACGCATGATTGCCACGAACGGACTTGCGCTTCGTTTTCAGTCATGGGTGTATCGTTGTTCGCGCCACGGATCGCCGTAGATGTGATAGCCGTGCAGCTCCCAAAAGCCGGCCTCGTCACGCGTCGTGAATTGCAGCGCATTCACCCATTTGGCGGATTTCCAGAAGTAAAGGTGCGGCACTAGAAGACGCGCCGGCCCCCCATGATCGCGGGAAAGTGGCTTGCCCGCATAACTGAGGGCGACCATCGCTTTCCCGGAAAGCAGATCCGTCAGAGGGACGTTTGTCGAATAATTATCGTAGCAGTGCGCCAAGACGAAATCGGTAGGCCGATCAAGCTCTGCATCTGCAAGGATGTCTTCAATGAGTACACCCTCCCAAACGGTATCCAGTTTGGACCAAGAGGTGACGCAGTGAATATCCTTTGTCACCTGGGTCTTTGGTAGAGTGTTGAATTCGCCCCAATTCCACGTTTTGACGGGCTTCGGACCAATTTTGACTGTGAATTTCCAGTCGGAGGGCTCTACCCTCGGCGTAGGGCCGGCCGACAGAACAGGGAAATCCTCCACCAGATGCTGACCTGGCGGAATCCGATCGGACTGGTCGCCTGAACCGCGACCGGTGAAACCTCTGGTGACCATAGTGACCCCTCTTGCTCGATACGGCAGACCGAAGCCGGCCTTCATTTCAGTACTCTGCGTAAAGCATTTGCCCGCACATCCGCCGAATAAGCCAATCGACTAAAAATCAGATACAGATGCTCTATCATCGTAAAAAATCGCGTATCGAACATAGCGTCAGGCCAGCATGATTCCCAATACCCAATGGCTATAGGGTAGATAACCCCAAGGCTGCGTACGCTGATCTGCGGTATGCGGAGCGGAAGTTGCAGGTTCGCTCTCAAACGGATGGGCAGCGTGCAAAGCTCAAGGCTCACCAGCGCATGGTTGCCCAGTTCGCGCTCGCCGGCAGCTTGAGTATATTAAGGACGAAATGTCGATCTGATCTATTCTGGCTTCAGGAAATAGGGAAAATAAGGTCGGACGTTCGCGCACCGTCGCGACGCGCGATCATCCACTAAGCTTCTGTATCGGGGTTGGAGGATCAGATGAACGAGATCGAACGACAAGCGCCTGAGCTGCGGGTGCAAAAATGGATTGGCAAAGATGGGGAAAGTATCGCGCCGTTCAAACTGTCAGATATCGGGCCCGGCCCGAAAATCTTGTTTGCCTTCCAGCATTGGTGCCAAGGTTGCCATTTGCATGGGTTTCCGACGCTACAAAAGTTGCATGCAGCGTTGAGCTCAAAAGACGTGGGGTTCGCAGTGATCCAGACCGTCTTCGAAGGAACGCATGAGAATACCTTCGAGAAGTTGCGCGTGAACCAGCTCAAGTATGAGCTTCCTATCGTTTTCGGTCACGACGAGCAACCGACCGGCTCGCCGTTTCCAACCTTCATGGAAGACTACCGCACACGAGGAACTCCGTGGTTTACGGTTATCGACGCTGGCGGTAGCATTGTTTTCTCGGACTTCCATCTCGACGCGGAGCGACTAGTGAAGCAACTTGAGCAAGGTTAATCGTTGGAAGGTGGGCAATCATCCTGATTGCCACCCATCCCCTGATGCCCACTACAGGCGTTGCGCGCTGTAACTCTGTTGATCAGCGTGCGAAAACCCGGATCCGGATAGGAGGAGCGTCAACGATTGAATCAATCCGTTGGGAGAGGGCGGCTCCGCTCCGTCAGCTCGGCAATAGATAACCCATTCTCGCCGAGCAACTCTCTGATCCGATCGACGATATGAGCCCCTAGCGCCGCTGTCTTGGTCCCCCCCACAGATTCCCAAGATGCGAGTTCACACGCCGATACCTCGTGGTCAGCGCCGAAGTGCTTCTGTCGGTATGTCACCGCCGCCCTTCAATGATAAAGGCGCGGTAACGGGAACCGGCAAAGCGTTGAGCAGCGATGGTTTGGTAGGCGGGACTGTCATACCAGTCGCGAGCGGCCTGCATCGTCGGGAAACGCAAGATTACGGCCCCTTCGATGGGCGGCCCCTCCAAATGCTGGATCGCGCCATAAGCGGCGAGAAAGGTAACGTCGTGACCATCGAACGATGGTCCGACGCCTGCAGAATAGGTTGCGAGTGCATGTGGGTCGCTGGTTTCTTCCCGCGTAAAGACGACGAACGCTTCCATCATTAGGCCTCTCAAAGGTTGGATCTGTTGGCCATTACCACCGGTGATGGCCTCACAGTCGTCAGGCTGGCAACTGGAACCCGATTTTCATGAGTGCCTCGACGCACGCATCCTGATCCTGCTGATAGTTGCCTCCGGAGATGCCTATGCCGCCGATCAACTTCCCATCCTCCAGAATCGGATAACCGCCGCCGACAGCGACCATCCGAGGGCGATAGGCTAGCGGCGCCACTTTTGGATCGTTGGTCACATAGTCGTTCCAGACATGGGTCGGGAACCCAAACGAGGCGGAACTCCAGGCCTTGTCGATGGCAACATCGACGGTAAGGAACGGCGCATCGTCGGTGCGCTCGAACGCGCGCAGGTTACCGGTGGCGTCGACGACGGCGACGGCAGCCGGGATGCCGATGGCACGGGCCGCAGCGAGCGCCGCGTCGATGAGGGCGACTGCGGTTTCGCGGTTGATCGAGGCGGTGGCAATAGATTTGGTCATGGGATTCTCATCGCTGGGGCATAACCCGTTCGGCTTTTTGAGGTTGGACAAGATGTTTGGCGATCGCGGTCGTTAGAAGCCTTCGAGGACGATCTTGCCTTTAGCCGCGCCACTTTCGATCAGTGCATGCACCGTCTTCAGATTGGCGGCATTGATCGGCGACAGTCGCCGGGTCAGCGTCGTGCGGATTTTGCCGTCGTCAACCAGCGCTGCCATCGCATCCAGAATCTCGCCCTGCTCATTCATGTCGGGCGTGCCGTAGATCGACCGCGTGAACATCAGCTCGTGGTGGATCGACACCGCCTTGCGCTTGAAAACCATGATATCGAATGCCTTGGGATCGTCGATCAGTCCGAACCGTCCTTGTGGGGCGATCAGTTCGGCGATGTCGGCGACATGTTGCTCGGTATGTGTGGTCGAAAAGACGAAAGCGGGAGCACCGATGCCGAGTTCGGCGATCTGTGGCGCGAGCGGACGAGAATGGTCGATGACGTGGTGAGCTCCAAGCCCTCTTACCCACTCTTGGGTTTCCGGTCGAGAGGCTGTGGCGATGACGGTGAGGTCCGTGCGCTGTCGCGCGATCTGGACGGCGATCGACCCAACCCCGCCCGCGCCACCGATGATGAGGATCGCCTCCGCCGCACCGGGTACGGGCTTCGCCACGTCCAGGCGGTCGAACATCGCCTCCCAGGCCGTCAACGTCGTCAGCGGCAGCGCCGCCGCTTCCGCCCAGGAGAGCGACGCAGGTTTGTGACCGACAATCCGGGCGTCGACGAGATGGAACTCCGCATTGGTACCGGGCCGTGTGATCGATCCGGCATAATAGACCTCGTCGCCTAACTCGAACTGCGTGACGTCGGGGCCGACCTCGCGCACAATCCCGGCGGCATCCCATCCCAGCACCTTCCAATCGCCATCTGCCGGCGGCGTGCTGTTGCGGACCTTGTAGTCGACCGGGTTGACCGAGACGGCCTTCACCTCAACCAGGATATCGTATCCTGCAGCGACAGGCCGAGGCAGATTGATGTCGACCAGCGCGGCATCCGCGGCGATGGGTCCCGGAACCTTGTAACCAATGGCTTTCATAAATGTCTCCAGCTTGCTTGATCGGATGACGCGAATGCTCGTTAGTCAACTTCTTCTACATTGAGGTCCCGACTCTTGAACTGGGTCGCGGTAGCAGATTTCATCGAACACGTCGATCAACAGGCCCTTATGCTCGGTCGCCGGATCGGTGATCGCGTAGAGGGTGGAGGCGTTATCGCCATCATCACCGCTTCCGAGGCGAAACGCCGCGTCGACGCAGATGCCGCACGGACCGATGGTTGATCCTGGCTCGAGATCGACGAGATTGCTGTCCTTGACGCGCTATTCGCGGTCTTAGCCCTTGGCGATGAAGGACTGAACTGCTTGTAGAGCGTCGGTCAGCTGCTATGTCATGGACGCACCTTCATCTTGAGTTGGATTGGACAAGCTTCCGTATAAGGCCCGCTGTAACCGTCAGATGACGGCGAAGAAAACGATGGGCAGTATTCACAGCCACTTAGCCTTCTTGAAGCGCACAAATAGGAAAACGCACGATATCGCTATCACTCCGAGCACGACAAAGTATCCGTAGGCCGTGTCCAGCTCCGGCATGTGCTTAAAGTTCATGCCGTATATTCCAGCGATCGCCGTCGGGACTGCCAGTATTGCCGCCCAAGCCGCCAGCTGGCGGGTGATCACCCCCGTCCTTTGCGCTTCAAGAAGGCTGCTGGCCTCAAAGACCGTGGACAGGACAAGCAGGAGGCCGTCGACCATGGACTGCACGCGGTGGACATGGTCCGCGACGTCGTGGAAATATGGTGTCATTTCGGCGCTGATGCAGGGAAAGTGGCCGCGAACGAGCTTTCGCACCAGCTCGGCCATAGCCCCGAGCGTGCGCTGGAACCGCGTGAGTTCGGACCTTAGTTCGAAGATTCGCGCCACCTCTTCTGGCCCGAGGAAATCGTGCAGCGACCGTCGCTCCATCGCCAGGACGTCGTCCTCGATCATTTCGAAGATGGGCAGATACTGGTCGACCACGCGATGCAAGATCGCGTGCAGCACATAGTCGACACCCTTGCCGAACTGCGTCGGCGATGCCTCGAGTTGCTCCCGAAGTTTGCCCAGCGCTCCGGCATTGCCGTGCCGCACGGTGATAAGGTGATTGTGACCGGTGAAGATCGCCATCTTGCCGTAGCTGATCCGGTCGCCGACCAGCTCGGCGGTCTGCGCGACGACGTACAACTCATCGTTGTAGACCTCGAGCTTGGGCGGGCACAGCGGGTGCATCGCGTTGTCGATCGCCAACGGATGAAGATTATATGTCCTTTGGATCGCGAGTAGTTCCTCGGGGGTGGGTTCGCTAAGCGCGATCCAGCAGAAGCCCGAGCGACTCTCGCCCAACTTGACGTGCTCATCGAGCGCGATTTCGCGAACTCGCTTGCCTTCGTTGTAATAATAGGCGGCGATGATGCTCATGCTGGCCTCGCGGGAATGTGGAGGCCACGCTGGACGGCCGGTCGAGCCAGCCCGCGTCCAAGCCATGCGCGGACGTTCGAAAAGCTGCTGAGGCCAAGGATGTCACCCGCAGCGTAGAATTCCACCAGCGCATTCACCCAGCCGAGCGTCGCGATGTCCGCGATCGAATAGTCGTCGACGATCCAGTCGCGGCCTTCCAGCCGGCGATCCAGAATCCCCAGCAGACGCGTGGATTCGTCGATAAAGCGCTGTTGCGGCCGCTTGTCCTCATAGTCCTTGCCGCCAAATCGCAGGAAGAAGCCGAGCTGACCGAACATCGGCCCGATGGCCGACATCTGAAAGAACACCCACGCTAGGGTCTCGTAACGCTGGCCTGGTTCGGTGGAGATGAACTGACCCGTCTTGTCGGCCAGATAGAGGAGGATCGCACCGGATTCCCATAAGGCGATGGGTCTACCGTCAGGGCCAGCCGGATCGATGATCGCCGGTATGCGTCCGTTCGGGTTCAGCGACACGAACGCCGGATCCTTCGACTCGTTGTTCGAGATGTCGATCAGGTGGGGCTCGTACGCCAGGCCAGTCTCCTCAAGCATGATCGAGACCTTGACGCCATTGGGCGTAGGGGCTGCGTAGAGTTGCAGGCGATCGGGATGAGATGCCGGCCAGCGCTGCGTGATCGGAAAGGACGAGAGGTCTGGCATAAATCTGCGATCCTGGTGTTGCGATGGCGACTGACTGGAACGAGCCGTCACTCTGAAGTAGGGTTCGATGACCGCGTCGCTGAACGACGCGGTCACGAAGATTGCGGACCGGATCGGCGCAGTGGCAACGGCAGTGAAGCCTATTCCGCCGCGGTCCCGGCCGCTGGCTGTACGTCGTCAACCTTTTGGCGCTTCGGAAGCACCCAGCCGGGACGGACGAAGTGGCAGGTGTAGCCGCCCGGGCGCTTCTCCAGATAATCCTGGTGATCGGGCTCGGCCTCCCAGAACTCGCCGACCGGCTGGACCTCGGTCACCACTTTGCCATCCCACAGCCCCGAGGCATCCACATCGGCGATCGTATCCTCGGCGACGCGCTTCTGCTCCTCGTCGACATAATAGATGCCCGACCGGTAGGAGAGCCCACGATCATTGCCCTGGCGGTTCAGCGTCGTCGGATCGTGGATCTGGAAGAAGAATTCCAGGATGTTCCGGTAGCTCGTCACTGTCGGGTCGAAGACAATCTCGATCCCCTCGGCATGCGTGCCGTGATTACGATACGTGGCGTTCGGAATATCGCCGCCCGTGTAACCCACACGGGTCGAGATGATGCCGGGCCGCTTGCGGATCAGATCCTGCATGCCCCAGAAACATCCTCCTGCGAGAACAGCGCGCTGATGCATGTTAAGCCTCCTCTACTTGATCGAGATATTCACCGTATCCCTCGGACTCCATCTCGTCGCGCGGGATGAAGCGAAGGGACGCTGAGTTGATGCAGTACCGCAGACCGCCGCGGTCGGAAGGACCATCGGGGAACACATGGCCGAGATGACTGTCTGCGTGTACTGACCTGACCTCCGTCCGGACCATGCCGTGTGCGCTGTCCCGCACCTCGTTCACGTTTGCCGAAACGATCGGCTTGGTGAAGCTGGGCCAGCCAGTACCCGAATCGAACTTGTCCGTCGAAGCGAACAGTGGCTCTCCCGACACTATGTCGACGTAGATGCCAGGCTCCTTGTTGTCGTTGTACTCGCCCGTGAAGGGCCTTTCGGTGCCCGCCTCCTGGGTAATTCGGTGTTGCTCGGGAGTCAGGTGGTCGATTGCTGTCTGTGACTTTTCAAACTTCATTACAGTCTCCAATACTTATCTAGAGGGCCAGGCACGCTACCGCTAATTTTTTATGTCTCCTGATTTGCTCCTACAATGGTAGTGGGATGGCAAACGAGGTTTTACTAAGTGTTGGAAAATTAGAGATTTAAATTTCGCGTCTATTAGTTCTAGCGCAACTGAGTGGTTAAGCAAGTACGTAATCAGTAAATATTAAAAAAATAACACAAAAGCACGATTATATAATACAGTGTCAGTGTTTTATGATAATCAACAACGCCTGTCAAGGCAATCGCATGAAGCTCACCTGAGACCTAATAGTTCAGCCCGATAATCATCAGAGGTTGCAGCAATCAGCCTTCGTGCCTTGATGCCACCCTTGCGCTTGACCGGATCCAACCGGATCAAATTCAATGTAAGTTGCTTGAGAACGGCCATGTTGTGGGCAGCATGCCCGGTTCGGATCCGCATCTGATCGTCACCAAAAATGACATCCATGCACCAGTGGACGCGGTTCTCCACGCCCCAGTGCGCCCTGATGGCATGTGCGATGCGCTCTGCATCCGGAGCAAGACTGCTGATGTAGTAACGGCGCTCCAGGCTGGTCTGGTTGCCCACAGTCCGCTCGGACTCCAGCATCACGAAAGTGCGCAGTCCTGGCCAGCGTTCTGGCTGTGGCAGGCACTGGAGTTGGTCGAAAACATGGCTGCGACGAACCTCCAGCCGGCCATGGTCCTTCTCGACATGCTCGAAGTGCGCATGGGGTACCCGGGCAGGATCGCCGTCCAAAAAGGTGTCAGCGAAGTCATCGATCGCTTCGGCCAGCTTCGGCTGGTTTCCCTTGATGGCCAGCAGATAGTGCGCCCCGCGATCGAGAATGGCCTGTGCAATGTCCGGCTGGGTACCCATGGCATCGATCGTCACGGTGCAGCCCTCAAGCGCCAGTGTGGCCAGCAGCTCAGGAATGGCGGTCTTCTCGTTGGACTTCTGGGAGGTCGCCCTCTGCCCGAGAATCAGCCCTGAATCAGCCGCAAAAGCGCTGACCAGGTGCAACGGGGCCGTGTTTTTCTTGCCGGAGCGGCGACTGGTCTTGCCGTCTAGGGCAACCACTTGCGGAGAAAGGGCCGGTAGGATCGCCGCAACCCAACAGCGGAAGGCCTGCTCGAACTCCTCTGGATCGATCAGGCTGAATAGCCGTCCAAAGGTGTCGTGTGAGGGAATGCCGTGGGGTAGTTTCAGAATACGGCGGAACCAGTCCAGCCGCTGCTCAGCCCAGAGTTCGATTTCGATGAAGGTGTCAGCGCCGGCAAGCACGCCGCAGATAGCCACGACCAGTGTTTCGACCAGGTCGTGACGAATCTTGCCCTGCTGACGGGGATCATTGATGGCGACCAGAACATCGGAGATTGGTATGTGATGCGACATTGCAGGGCATCCTGAGTAGAGAGGCGCTCAGGATGCCCGCTGGGAAAGGACTCATTCAAATCGGCAGGCGTTCATGCGATTGCCCTGCAACGCCTGTTTAGATGCTGGTAGATGCGAATTCCTTGGCGTACAGTCAACAGTTTCAGCTGGCGGCTTAGTGTGTTGGCGCTGATGGAAAATTGACCCACCCTGCCGATTGAAATTTGACCCAGAGCGGATTGCTGATTTTGTTACCAGCAACTGTGGATAAGTCTACCAGCGCAGCTGCTTTTGAACCCACTCCTTCGTTAGCCCAGTTCAGCTGTTGAAGACCTGCCACATGCAGCCATGTAGCAGGCCGTCGTCGCCATGAAATCAGAACGGCTCATCGTCCTCCGGTTCCTGGCCGCCCTTACGCTTTCGCTCCCGTGATTTGATCTTGGCCTGGGCCGCCAAGCTACTGTGTTGCAGGCGATAGGACTCGTTACCGGTTTCGACGATGTGGCAGTGGTGGGTCAGCCGATCCAGCAGGGCGGTGGTCATCTTGGCGTCGCCGAACACGCTCGACCATTCGGCGAAGCTCAGGTTGGTGGTGATCACCACGCTGGTGTGTTCGTACAGCTTGGATAGCAGGTGAAACAGCAACGCACCGCCGGCCTGGCTGAAGGGCAGATAACCCAGTTCGTCGAGGATGACCAGATCCATGCGCAGCAGAGCTTGGGCGATCCGCCCGGCTTTGCCGTCGTGCTTTTCGCGCTCCAGCAGATTGACCAGATCGACCGTGGAGTAGAAGCGCACGCGCTTGCCGTGCCGGGTGATGCCGGACACGGCCAGCGCAGTGGCCAGGTGGGTTTTACCGGTGCCAGGCCCACCGATCAGCACCACGTTCTGCGCGGTGTCGGTAAAGGCCAGACTGGCCAGTTCGCTGATCAAACGAGCGTCTGCGCTGGAGGCGCTGAAGTCGAAGCCGGCCAGATCGCGGTGCATCGGCAGCTTGGCCATGTTCATCTGGTGGCTCACCGAGCGCATGGCGCGATCTGTGTGCTCTTGTTCCAGCAGGTGTTCGAGCAGCCACTTGGACGAGGCTGTGTTCGACTCACCCTGTGCAGTTAACTCCGCCAAGGCCGTGGCCATGCCGTG
>NZ_BLJG01000043.1 GCF_009932375.1 Pseudomonas juntendi | reverse complement strand
CAGTGCTTTCTTGGCGTTTTGTTTTCCGCGAGTGTGTACGGGTCGAGGTGGCCCGCCTCGATATGTGTGGCGGGTTGCAGATCGAGCGCAGCTCGCGATGCGCCGCGCGATCTCACAGGCGCTGAAAAACCGACGACCACCACCCGGTAGTCATCGTATCTCTAAAGGCCTAAAGAAAAAAACGATCGCAAAGACAGGCAAAAACCCGCCGCCCGATTCCACGGCAGATATTCTGGGACCAGCAGAGGGTGACCGGGGGAGGCGGGGGCGGCCTTGCGCCGCCCCGCGATCAAAGCAGGGGAAACTGTAGGTCAGGCAGCGCGCTTGACCTGCGCCTTGCGAACCTGGGCGCGGCACGCGTCACCGAACGCCTGGAAGATCTTGATCGAGTCGGGGTTCTGCGCGGCTTGCCATTCTGGGTGCCATTGCACGGCGAACAGGAACGGCGAAATGCTTGGCGCATGAATGGCCTCGACCAGGCCGTCTTCCGCATGCGCGATGGCCTCGATGCCGGCGCCGAGCTTGTGCAGGCCCTGGCCGTGCAGCGAGTTGACGCGGATTTCGTCGCAACCCAAAGTGTCGCGCAGCCAGCTGCCTGGCTTGATCTTCACGCTGTGAACCTGGGCGTACTGCACTTCGACCGGATCTTCCGGGTTTTCCCGGTGGTCGTTGAAACCCGGTTCGGCGTACACCTTCTGGTAGATGTCGCCACCCAGGGCCACGTTGATTTCCTGCATGCCCCGGCAGATGCCGAAGATGGGCAGGCCACGCTTGAGCGCCGCCTTGACCAGCGGAATGTCGAACAGATCGCGGTTCTGGTCCTGGCCTTTGCCTGGGGTCTGGTTTTCCTGGCCGTACAGCGCCGGGTCGATGTTGCTGCCAGCGCCGGTCAGGTAAACGCCGTCGGCCATGTCCAGATAGGTCTCGAGGTCGTCAATGCCGCAGCAGGTGGGCACCAGCACCGGGACACAATCGGCGAACTCGACCAGCGGGGTGATGTATTTGTGGGTCATGACCTGGTAGTCATGGCCTTTGCGCTCTTGGCTGCCCATGGTCATCAGGACGACGGGTTTGCGCAGGGAAGGTTGCTTGTTGCCAATGTTGCTGTTGGACATATGTCACCTTGGGACAGGTTCGACCTGTCGTTGTTGTGCAGGCGCACGGCGCGGGGCTCTGAGTGGCGCCTGGAGCCCCGAGCACTGCCGGCTCGTCGAGCTGACGATGCCGGTCGGGGCCTGTAGATAGCTTGCCAGAGCCGTTCGATATGTCAAACGACTGAAAGGGACTGCAAGGCGGGAAATGCGCCGGTTTCGGGTGGGTTGAACCGATGCGGGCCTGTGGCGGCGTGGGTTTGGCGGGAGGTTCGGTCAATAATATTTAACGACGCAGTCGGGTCTTTGCAGCCGTGCAATGAAATAGGTGGCTTGAAGTCAACGCGGTCGTTGTGGGAGCGGCCTTGTGTCGCGAAAGGGCTGCACAGCAGCCCCGGCAATATATGCAGCAGTGCTGAAAAACCGGGGGCCGCTTTGCGGCCCTTTCGCGACACAAGGCCGCTCCCACAAGTTCAGTGACAGGTCTGCAATCAGTGCAGGATCTGCGCCAGGAACCCCTTGGCCCGCTCGGTGCGCGGGTGGTTGAAGAACACCTGCGGCGGGCTGTCCTCGATGATCTGCCCACCCTCCAGGAACAGCACCCGCTCGGCCACCTGCCGGGCAAAGCCCATTTCGTGGGTGACGCAAAGCATGGTCATGCCCGTGCCGGCCAGTTGCACCAGCACATCCAGCACTTCAGCGACCATTTCAGGGTCCAGTGCCGACGTAGGCTCGTCGAACAGCATGATCCGCGGTTTCATGCACAGCGCGCGGGCAATTGCCACGCGCTGCTGCTGCCCGCCGGACAACTGGCTGGGGTACTTGTGCGCTTGGCTTACGATGCCCACTTTGGTCAGGTACATGCGCGCCCGCTCCTCGGCATCCTTGCGCGATAGCCCACGCACGCTCGTGGGGGCGAGCAGGCAGTTGTCGAGCACGCTCATGTGCGGGAACAGGTTGAAGTGCTGGAACACCATGCCAATGTCGCTGCGTACCTGCGCCGCCTCCCGGGTGTTGGTCGCAAGGTCGACGCCGGCGACCTCGATAGTGCCCTGCTGGGCGATTTCCAGGCGGTTGATGCAGCGGATCAGCGTCGACTTGCCCGAGCCGGAAGGCCCGCACAGGACGATACGTTCGCCTTCGCGTACCTGCAGGTCGATGTCGCGCAAGACATGGAACGCCCCGTAGTGCTTGTTCAAGCCTTCAATGCGGATCAGCACCGGGCGCGGGTCGGTTTCAGGGGTAGCGGTGGCATGGCTCAAGAGTGCGGTCATCGTGTTGTGCTCCCGCGGGGGTCAGTCGAAACGGGTTGCGCTATAAGGCGCGGGGTCGGTGAAGGGGCGTTCCCCGGTCACCAGTTCGGCCAGCAGGCGGCCGCTGACCGGGCCAAGGGTGAGGCCATGGTGGGCGTGACCAAAGTTGAACCACAGCCCTGGGTGGCGTGGCGCCGGGCCAATGACCGGGCGCATGTCGGGCAGGCACGGGCGCCGTCCCAGCCACGGTGCGTCGTCCAGGCGCTCGCCCAGCGCGGGGAACAGCTTGCGCGCCAGGGCTTCGCAACGGTCCAGCTGGATCTGGTTGGCGGGCGCATTGGCGGCATCGAACTCGATACCGGTGGTCAAGCGCACGCCGCGCGCCATCGGTGCCAGCACATAACCGCCCTGGGTGTCGCAGATCGCGTGCTCCAGTTGCGCGCCGCCACGGGTGCCGTAGTGCATGTGATAGCCGCGCTTGATCGCCAGCGGTATCTGGTAGCCCAGGCCGCTGAACAGGTCGGCCGACTGGGGGCCCAGGCAGGCGACAACCTCGTCGGCAGTGATCGGGCCACGGCGGCTGTCGACCTGCCACTTGCCGTGGTGCTGACGCAGGCTGCGCGCATCGCCATGCAGGAACTGCCCGCCGCGTTGCTGGAACAAGGCTGCATACCCACGGGTGAGGGCGCCGGGGTTGATGACGGTTTTTGGGTCAAGCCAGTGGATACCGCCGACCACGGTGGCATCCAGCTGGTGTTCGCGGGCCTGCAACTGGCCGCATTCCAGTATTTCGAACTGCAGGCCGTAACGGCTCAGGCCCTTGGCATCGGCCTTGGCCTGGCTGAACAGCGTCGGATCGCGGAACACCTCGATCCAGCCTTTGGCCTGCACCAGCCCTTGCAGGCCGGCAGCTGCGATCAGCACGTCGTGTTCCTCCACGCAGCGCTGCACCAATGGCAGCATATCGGCGGCGGCACCTGCCAGGCGCCCGGGGGCGGACTGGCGCCAGTAGCGCCACAGCCACGGTGCCGCCTTGGGCAGATGCGCCAGGCTGTAGCGCACGTCGGGCTGGCGGTTCAGGCCGTAGCGCAGCAGGGCGCCCAGTTGCCGTGGGAAGGCATAGGGGATGACGCTGGAGCGCTCGATGAGCCCGGCGTTGCCGTGGCTGGTACCGCTGCCCGGTTCGTCGCGGTCGAGCAGTACCACCTGGCGCCCGCGGGCTTGCAAGTGCAGGGCGGTGCTGACGCCGACGATGCCGGCGCCCAGGACTAAGGTCTGGCAATGCATGGAACGTATCCTTCGGTCAGTTCAGGTGGCGGCCCAGGCGGGCTTCCAGGTGTTTCAGCAGGCGCCGCACCACCTCGACGATCACCAGGTAGAGCACTGCGGCCCACAGGTAGATCTGGAAGTCGAAGCTGCGCGAAAAGGCCAGTTTGGTCACGCCCATCAGGTCGTAGATGGTCACCAGCGAGGCAATGGCGCTGGCTTTGATCATCAGGATCAATTCGTTGCCCAGCGGGCCGATGGCAACCAGCAGCGACTGCGGCAGGATCACCTTGAAGAAGGTCGTCGAGCGCTTCAGGTTCAAGGCCCGCGCCGCCTCATACTGGCCCGGGGCGACGGCCATCAGGCTGCCGCGGAAGATCTCGGCCTGGTAGGCGGCGGTGTTCAAGGTGAACGCCAGCAAGGTGCAGAACCACGCCTCGCGGAAGAACCACCACAGGCCCACGTCCTGCCAGAAGCTCTTGAACGAGCCCAGGCCGTAGTACAGCAGGAACAACTGGGCCAGCAATGGCGAGCCGCGGAAGAAGTACACATAACCTGCCGCCAGGCGTTGCAACAGCAGGTTGTGCGACAGGCGCGCCAGCGCCAGCAGCAGGCCCAGCAGCGCGCCCAGGCTGAAGGAAATGGCGACCAGCTTGGCAGTGACCAGCAGGCCGTCGACAAAGCGCGGGCCGTAACGCTGCAGCAGGTCAGGGTCGAGCACCAGCGCCAGCAATTGGTCGAGGCTCATGCGCGCGCTCCTTGCAGGTGGCGGTTGCTCCGCCGCTCGATGTAGGCGAACACGCGCCCGGACAATGCCGCGAACAGCAAGTAGCCCAGGCACGCCACGCCATAGAAGAACATGGGCTCTTTGGTCACGCTGACGGCCAGGTTGGTCTGGCGCATCAGGTCGACCAGCGAGATGGTCGACACCAGCGAGGTGTCCTTGAGCAACGACAGCCAGTTGTTGGACAAGCCGGGCAGGGCAATGCGGGTCAACTGCGGCAGCAGCACCTTGAAGAACCCGGTGCGTTTGCTCAGCCCCAAGGCCGAACAGGCCTCCCACTGGCCTTTGGGCAAGGTCTTGAAAGCGGCCAGCCAGATCTCGCTGGAAAATGCGGCAAACACCAGACTGAACGCGATCATGGCGGCCACGAAGGTATTGATCAGGAACTCACCTTCATAGCCCAGGGCGGCAAGGACCTTCTGCGCGGCGATCTGGCAGCCGTAATAAATGATCAGCAGTGTCAGCAGCTCGGGCAAGCCGCGGAACACGGTGGAAAACGTGGTGGCCCAGGCCCGTGGCAGGCGTTTGCGCGAGCGGGCCGCCAGGGCGACTACCAGGCCCAGCGGCAGGCCGATGGGCAGGCAGGCCAGGGCCAGTGACACAGTGACCAGCGCGCCGGCCAGCAGCGCCTGGCCCCAGCCACCGCTGGCCAAGGACAGCAAGGACAATTGATCGAGCATGACGAACACCTTGTGTTGACCTCACCGGCCTCATCGCCGGCAAGCCAGCTCGCACAGGTAAACCGCTGTTCTTCAGGTCTGTGGGCAACCTGTGGGAGCTGGCTTGCCGGCGATAGGGCCCGGTCAGGCAATGATGGCTTGAAGATCAGTTGTAGATATCGAATGCAAAGTACTTACTGGCGATCTTCTGATAGGTGCCGTTGGCCACGATCTGTTGCAACGCGGTGTTCAAGCGTTGGCGCAAGGCTTCATCATCCTTGCGCACGGCAATGGCGGCATCGGCCTTGGTGTTGGCTACATCACCCAGAATCTTGCAGCAGTCACCGCCGTTCTTGCTGATCCATTCCTGAAGCGGAAATTTGTCGGCAATCACCCCGTCCAGGCGGCCGGCGGCCAGGTCCGCGTTGGCTTCGTCCATGGTCGGGTACAGCTTCACGTCAGCGCCGGCCTTGGCGTAAACGTCCTCGGCATAAATGGCCTGGGTAGACGACGACTGGGCGCCAACCGTGTAGCCGTCGAAGTGGGTTTGGGCATCGGTGATCTTGCTGTCCTTGGCCACGGCCACGGTCAACGGGGTACGGTAGTAATGGTCGGTGAAGGCAATTTTCTTGCGCCGCTCCTCGGTGTCGATCATCGAGGCCACCACAGCGTCGTACTTGCGCGCCATCAGCGCCGGGATGATGCCTTCCCAGTCCTGAGCCACCAGCGTGCACTCGACCTTCATCTGTTCGCACAGGGCATGGGTAATGTCGACGTCGAAGCCATGCAACTGGTTATCGGCGTCGACATAGTTGAACGGCGGGTAGGCACCCTCGGTGGCGAAGCGCAGGGTTTCGGCACTGGCAGCACCCGCCAGCAGCAGGGCGCACGCACCCAGCAAGGCCATGGACTTGTTCATCTCGCACCTCATTGCACTCTTGCTATTGTTGTTTGCCCGCCGACCACGTGGTGTAGCCGACGAACTCGTTATGTAGAGCGGCAGTTGCTTCCAAGCGCTTTTCAACATCCGGCCCGAGTTTCTTGCAGACCTCGTTGACCATCAGGTGTACCCACGACAGCATGGCCGAGGTGGATTCCCAGAACAGATTGAATTCGGTGGGTATGCGGAACACCTCGTCGGCGTTGGCATCGGCCCAGTCACAGAAAGTGTCGGTCACCAAGGTGACCGCAATGCCCGCCTCGCGCGCCTTTTGGCACAGCAACAGGGCATGGCGGGAATAACGGCGCGCCTCGAACACCACCAGGGCGCTGTCTGCGGCGTTACCGAGCAGCACGTCGGCAAAGTGCCCGGCACTGAGGTCGACCAGTTGCACCCCATCGCGCAGGTATTGCAGCAAGTGGCCCATGCACATGGCCAGGCCACGCTCGGTCTGAAAACCTGCAACAAAGACCCGGCGCTTGCTCGCCAGGCGTTGGGCCACGTTGTGCCAGGCCGGGCCTTGGCGGTACTCGTGCACGCGCACCAGGGCGGCCATTTCCAGTTCCAGGCTGCCGCCGTTGTCGCTGGCGTCCTGGCGCTGGCGGTAATCGTGCAAGCGGTCGCCCACCAGCCACGGGCCATCGCCCAGGTCGCTCTGCAGGTCTTGCTTAAGTGCCTTGAGGTGGGCATAACCCAGGGAGCGGCAAAACCGCCCGACACTGGATTCGCTGACGCCCAGCTTGGCGGCGATGCTGGCCGAGGTCTGGAACGGCAGTTCGTGCAGGTTGGCGAGCATGTAGGTGGCGATCTTGCGGCCTGACGCTGCGGCCCCGTCGAGGCTGGCTTCCAGGCGTTGCTTGATCGGTTGGCTCATGCTGGGGCTCCAGAAGGTAAGGCTTGGGAAGAAAATGAATGTTTTCTGCCATTAAGTCAACATTTGACAGATAGCTGTCACTCGCGGGAAAGTTTTGCCGTTGCAACGCTGTAGCCACTCCAAAATCAACAAGGAGCTTCAGATGTCCGCACCGTCCACCGGCACCGTCGTGCGCGTGCCGTTTACCGAGCTGCAAGGCCTGCTGCAGGCTATCTTCCAGCGCCATGGCTGCAGCGACAGCGTGGCCAGCGTGCTGGCCCACAATTGTGCGAGCGCCCAGCGCGATGGTGCCCATAGCCATGGGGTGTTCCGCATGCCGGGGTACGTGTCCACGCTGAACAGCGGCTGGGTCGATGGGCGGGCCGTGGCCAAGGTCAGTGACCTTGCCGCCGGCTATGTCAGCGTCGATGCCGCTGGCGGGTTCGCCCAGCCCGCACTGGCGGCGGCCCGCGACCTGTTGGTGGCCAAGGCGCGCAACGCCGGCATTGCCGTGCTGGCGATCCACAACTCGCACCATTTCGCCGCCTTGTGGCCAGACGTGGAGCCGTTCGCTGAAGAGGGCCTGGTGGCCCTCAGCGTGGTCAACAGCATGACCTGTGTGGTGCCGCATGGGGCCCGCAAGCCTTTGTTCGGCACCAACCCTATCGCCTTTGCAGCACCCTGCGCCGAGCATGACCCGATCGTCTTCGACATGGCCACCAGCGCCATGGCCC
>NZ_BLJG01000042.1 GCF_009932375.1 Pseudomonas juntendi | reverse complement strand
AGGTCGCCTTGGCCAGACGCTTCGTCGGTTACCGATGTGCTGACAGTATTTCTGCCCAGGTTCAGTTGCTCGAACTGATCGGCGCCGGCGCCTTCGACCTTGGTCAGGCCTTGGGTGATGGTGACTGGATCGTTGACGTAGACGTTGTCTGGCGCGGTGACGGTAACCGAACCGCTGGCCTCGCCTGCCTTGACGGTCACAGTGGTGCCGTCAGTCAGGGTGAAGGTCAGGCCCTTGTGGTTGGTCACTGGCAGGCTCGGATCGGCGCTGACCAGGGTCACGGTGTAAGTGATCTTGCCGCCTTCGGCCACAGTGGTGTTATCCACAGTGAGCTGGGCAGTAACCGGGCTCTGCGTATCGGTGACCGCCACGGTAGCAGGCTGGCCGATCTGCAGGTTTTCCAGCTGCTCGCCGACCACTTCCGCCTTGGTGATGCTGACGGTGATCTTGCCTTCGTCCTTGAACACGTCATCGCCCTGCGCCGGAGCGGCGTAGGACTTGGTGGTTTCACCTGCCGCGAAGGTCAGGGTGGCACCGGTGCTCAGGGTCACGGTGAACGGCTTATCCAAAGCCTTATTCAGGGTGACGGTGAAGGTTGGTTCGGTTGCTTCGTTGACCGAGACTTGATCGGCCACGATGCTGACCTTGACCAGGTCGCCTTCGTTGTTGCCGCCTGGGTTGCCCGGTGTGCCTGGCTCGTCAGTCACGGAGGTGCTGACGGTATCTTTGCCCAGATTCAGTTGTTCGAACTGATCAGCGCCGGCGCCTTCGACCTTGGTCAGACCTTGGGTGATAGTGACCGGATCGTTGACGTAGACGTTGTCTGGCGCAGTGACAGTGGTGGTGCCGACCGATTCACCGGCTTTGACCGTGACGATGGTACCGTCGGTCAGGGTGAAGG
>NZ_BLJG01000041.1 GCF_009932375.1 Pseudomonas juntendi | reverse complement strand
TGCGGGCTTGCCCGCTCCCACAGGAAAAGCGCAGGCCCTGAGACTTGCGCTTTTCCTGTGGGAGCGGGCGTGCCCGCGAAGAGGCCGGCGCAAGCGCCGAAACTGCCGAACTGACCCCCGTCAGTGATGTTTATCGAACCCTGAACTACGCTGACAGTCGCATCCCACAAACCATTTGTGCGCAAGCAAGGAGCCTGCATGACGTTGATACGTCCGCTGTCGGTCGTTTGCCTGGGGCTGCTGTGCATGCTCGCCGGGTGTAGCAAGGAAGAGGTGCCTGAAACATTGCCGCGGGTGGGCGTGCAGCAGGTTCAACCCACCGATTTCGCCGCCAGGGTCACCCTGACCGGCGATGTACAGGCGCGGGTGCAGACGGACCTGTCGTTCCGTGTGGGGGGCAAGATCATTTCGCGCAGCGTCGATGTGGGTGACCACGTCAAGGCCAACCAGGTGCTCGCACGCCTGGACCCGAAAGACCTGCAGAACAACGTGAATTCGGCCAAGGCCGAGGTGTTTGCCGCGCAGGCGCGGGTCACCCAGACCCGTGCGGCCTTCGTGCGCCAGCAAAAACTGCTGCCCAAGGGCTACACCAGCAAAAGCGAATACGATGCCGCCGAAGCGGCGCTGCGCAGCAACCAGAGCGCGCTCAAGGCGGCCCAGGCGCAACTGGCCAGTGCCAATGAACAACTCGGCTACACCGCGCTGGTCTCCGAGGCCGCCGGGGTGATCACCGCGCGGCAGGCCGAAGTAGGCCAGGTGGTGCAGGCGACCATGCCGATCTTCAGCCTGGCCGTCGATGGCGACCGCGATGCCGTGTTCAATGTGTACGAATCCTTGCTGGTGGCACCGCCCGGCAACGCCGAGATACTCGTCCGCCTGCTGGACGACCCCAAGGTCCAGGCGCGCGGCGTGATTCGCGAAATCACGCCCACCGTGTCGGCGCAAAGCGGCACGGTACAGGTCAAGGTGGCCCTGAAGGATGTACCCGCCGAAATGCAGCTGGGCGCGCCGGTGACGGCCAGCACCACTACCGTGGGGCGGCCGAGCATCGAACTGCCGTGGTCGGCCTTGACCAAGGCCCTGCATGCACCTGCCGTGTGGGTAGTGGGTGAGGGTGACAAGGTCGAACTGCGCAAGGTCGAAGTCGGCCGCTACCTGACTGGCAAGGTGGTCATCGCCAGCGGCTTGCAGGCGGGCGAAACCGTGGTGGTCAACGGCAGCCAGCTGTTGCACCCCGGCATGCAGGTGGAGAAGGTGGATGCCAAACGCCCAGGGGGTGAGCTATGACACGGCTGCTGCTGATACTGTCAGCCGGCATGCTGCTGGCTGCCTGCGAGGGTGACGAGCAAGCCCCAGAGCCGATCCGGCCGGTGCTGTCGGTGAAGGTCGAGCCGCAGGTGCAGACGCAACTGGGCCGCTTCGCTGGCAATATCGAGGCACGCTTCGAGAGCACCTTGGGCTTCCGCGTTGCCGGGCGCATTGCCCGGCGTTGGCTGGACGTGGGAGCCCAGGTCAAACCGGGCGATACCTTGGCCACCCTCGACCCCACCGACCAGCAGAACCAACTGCGTGCCGCCGAAGGCGACCTGGCCAGGGTGCAGGCGCAATGGATCAATGCCCAGGCCGATGCCCGTCGCCAGCAACAGCTGTACGACCGTGGGGTGGGTGCCCAGGCGCAGCTGGATGTCGCCCAGACCAACCTGAAAACCACCAGCGCGACGCTGGAGCAGGCGCGCGCCTCTGTCAGCCAGGCCCGTGACCAGCTCGGCTACAGCACCCTGCGTAGCGACCATGCAGCGGTCATCACGGCCTGGCAGGCCGAGGCCGGGCAGACGGTCACCGCCGGGCAGGCCGTGGTGACCCTGGCCCGGCCTGATGTGAAGGAGGCGGTGATCGACTTGCCGATCAGCCTGGCAGAGCAACTGGACAAAGGGCTGACCTTCACCGTCGCCTCGCAACTCGACCCGACCATCAATACCACCGCTACCCTGCGCGAGCTGGAGCCGCAGGCCGACCCCACGACCCGTACCCGCCGTGCGCGCCTGACCTTGGCAAACACCCCGGCAGCCTTCCACCTGGGCACCGCGGTCAGTGTGACCCTGACCTCGCAAGTGTCGCCGCGCAGCGAGCTGCCCTTGAGTGCCTTGCTCGAACGCGACGGCAAGACCCAGGTGTGGGTCATCGACACCCGGCAGAAAACGGTCGGCACCCGTGACGTGACCCTGATCGACCGTAATTCCGACAGCATCGTCGTGGCCTCTGGCGTGCAGCCTGGTGAACGTGTGGTGACTGCGGGCGTGAACAGCCTCAAGCCTGGCCAGAAGGTCGCTTTCGACGAGGATGCGCAATGAAAGGAAGCTTCAACCTGTCCGACTGGGCACTCAAGCATCAATCGTTCGTCTGGTACCTGATGTTCGTCGCCCTGTTGATGGGGATTTTTTCCTACTTCAACCTAGGCCGTGAAGAAGACCCGTCGTTCACCATCAAGACCATGGTCATCCAGACCCGCTGGCCCGGTGCGACCCAGGACGAGACCCTGTACCAGGTCACCGACCGTATCGAAAAGAAGCTCGAAGAACTCGACTCGCTCGACTACACCAAGAGCTACACCCGGCCGGGCGAATCCACGGTCTACGTGTACCTGCGTGATACCACCAAGGCCGAGGATATCCCGCAAATCTGGTACCAGGTGCGCAAGAAGATCCAGGACATCCGTGGCCAGTTCCCTGCTGGCATCCAGGGGCCTGGGTTCAACGACGAGTTCGGCGATGTGTTCGGTTCGATCTATGCCTTCACCGCCGACGGCCTTACCCTTCGCCAGCTGCGTGACTATGTGGAGCAGGCCCGGGCAGAAGTGCGTGATGTACCCAATATCGGCAAGATCGAGTTCATCGGCACCCAGGATGAAGTGCTGTACCTGAACTTCTCCACCCGCAAGCTGGCCGCCCTGGGCATTGACCAGCGCCAGGTGATGCAGGCCCTGCAAGCGCAGAACGCGGTCACCCCGGCGGGGGTGATAGAGGCCGGGCCAGAGCGCATCTCGGTGCGAACCTCCGGGCAGTTCGCCTCGGAAAAGGACCTGCAAACCGTCAACCTGAAGATCAATGACCGCTTCTTCCGCCTGGCCGATATTGCCGCTATCGAGCGCGGTTATGTCGACCCGCCTTCACCGATGTTCCGCTACAACGGCCAGACCGCCATTGGCCTGGCCATTGGCATGAAGGCCGGCGGCAACGTGCAGGCGTTCGGCGCCGCACTGAAAAACCGCATGGACCAGGTGATCCAGGACCTGCCGATAGGCGTTGGCGTGCACACCGTGTCGGACCAGGCCGTGGTCGTCAAGAAGGCGGTTGGCGGCTTCACCAGCGCGCTGTTCGAAGCGGTGGTGATCGTGCTGGCGGTAAGCTTTGTCAGCCTTGGCATGCGCGCGGGGCTGGTGGTGGCCTGCTCGATACCCTTGGTGCTGGCGATGGTGTTCGTGTTCATGGAATACAGCGGTATCACCATGCAGCGGATTTCGCTGGGCGCGCTGATCATTGCCCTGGGCTTGCTGGTGGACGATGCGATGATCACCGTGGAGGTCATGGTCACCCGGCTGGAAATGGGCGACAGCAAGGAGCAGGCGGCCACGTTCGCCTACACCTCCACGGCCTTCCCGATGCTTACCGGTACCCTGGTCACGGTGGCCGGCTTTGTGCCGATCGGCCTTAACGCCAGTTCCGCAGGCGAGTACACCTTCACCTTGTTCGCGGTAATCGCCGTGGCCTTGCTGGTGTCCTGGGTGGTGGCGGTGTTCTTCGCCCCGGTGCTGGGGGTGCACATTCTGAGCAGCAGCAAGGTCAAGGCTCACGAAGCCAAGCCTGGGCGCGTGGCCAGGGCGTTCGAGGGTGGGCTGCTGTGGTGCATGCGCCATCGCTGGCTGACCATCATCGGTACCATCCTGCTGTTTGCTCTGGCGCTGTTCAGCATGCGCTTCGTGCAGAACCAGTTCTTCCCCGCGTCGGACCGCCCGGAGATCCTGGTCGACCTGAACCTGCCGCAGAACGCTTCGATCGAGGAGACGCGCAAGGTGGTCGACCGCTTCGAAGCGCGCCTCAAGGACGACCCGGACCTGGTGCACTGGAGCACCTACATCGGCCAGGGCGCCGTGCGGTTCTACCTGCCGCTCGACCAGCAGTTGCAAAACCCGTATTACGCCCAGCTGGTGATTGTCAGCAAGGGCCTGGAAGAGCGCCAGGGCATGATCGAGCGTTTGCAGAAAATCCTGCGTGAAGAGTTCGTCGGCATCGGCACCAACGTGCAATCGCTGGAAATGGGCCCACCGGTGGGGCGGCCGATCCAGTACCGGGTCAGCGGCACCAGTATCGACGAGGTGCGCAAGCACGCCATCGACCTGGCGACCTTGCTCAACCAGAACCGCAACATAGGCGAGATGATCTACGACTGGAACGAGCCTGGCAAAGTACTGCGCGTGGACATTGCCCAGGACAAGGCGCGCCAGCTGGGGCTGTCGTCGGAAGATGTGGCCAACGTGATGAACAGCATCGTCAGCGGTGTGCAGATCACCCAGGTCAACGACAGCATCTACCTGATCGACGTGGTCGCGCGTGCCGAGGACAGCGAGCGTGGTTCGCCCGATACCCTGCAGAACCTGCAGATCCTGACCTCCAACGGCACCTCGATTCCGCTGCTGTCGTTCGCCACCGTGCGCTACGAGCTGGAGCAGCCGCTGGTGTGGCGGCGTGACCGCAAGCCAACCATCACCATCAAGGCCTCGGTCAACGGCGACATTCAACCCACCGACCTGGTGGCGCAACTGAAGCCGAAAATCGACGAGTTCGCCAGCAAGCTGCCGGTAGGCTACGAAGTGGCCACGGGCGGTACCGTGGAGGAGAGTGGCAAGGCCCAAGGGCCGATCGCCAAGGTCATCCCGCTGATGCTGTTCCTCATGGCCACGTTCCTGATGATCCAGCTGCACAGCGTGCAGAAGCTGTTCCTGGTGATCAGCGTGGCGCCACTGGGGTTGATCGGCGTGGTGCTGGCGCTGGTGCCTACCGGTACGCCAATGGGCTTTGTAGCGATTCTCGGCATCCTGGCGCTCGCCGGTATCATCATCCGCAACTCGGTGATTCTGGTTACCCAGATCGATGAGTTCGAGGCGCAGGGCTATGCCCCTTGGGACGCGGTGGTGGAGGCCACCAACCACCGTCGCCGGCCGATCCTGCTGACGGCAGCCGCAGCGAGCCTGGGCATGATCCCGATTGCACGCGAAGTGTTCTGGGGGCCGATGGCCTACGCCATGATTGGCGGCATCATCAGTGCAACGCTGCTGACGCTGCTGTTCCTGCCGGCCTTGTACGTGGCCTGGTACAAAATCCGCGAGCCCCAGAAGCAAAACTGAAGGCTCAAGGCCCTATCGCCGGCAAGCCAGCTTCCACAGGACCGCGCAAAGCTCAGACCCGAGGTGCCACCCTGTGGGAGCGGGCGTGCCCGCGAACACCGGCGTAGCCGGTGCCAAGTACCGCGTGGGATTCTTCGCGGGCCAGCCCCACGGGGATCGCATCAGGGCTGACAGGTGTTTGCCACAAGGTATGGCATCGCC
>NZ_BLJG01000040.1 GCF_009932375.1 Pseudomonas juntendi | reverse complement strand
GCCGGCGATAGGGCCGGTGAATTTTCGCAGCGTTCTGACTCAGTGGACCGCCACATCCTGCCGCCCTGCCCAGCCCTGGCTGCGTGCCCGGTACTGCCGCGGTGCAATGGCGAACCACTCACGAAAGCGCCGGTAGAAATGCGGGAAGCTGACAAACCCGCTGGCCACCGCCACTTCGGTCAACGACTTGTTGGTGTGTTGCAACAGCTGCCGCGCATGGGTCAGGCGCAGCTCCAGGTAATACCGTGGCGGCGTGGCCTGCACATGGCGGTGGAACAAGCGTTCCAGGTGCCGGCGGGACAACCCCGCATGTTCAGCGATCTCGTCGATACCGATCGGGTCTTCGATATTGGCATGCATCAGCTCCAGCGCCAGGCGCACGCCGTGAGGCATGCCAGGGTCAATGTCCGCCACGCCGGCCGTAGTGTCATTTGCCACCCGCGAACGGTCGCACGCCAGCATCTGTTCCACGGCCCGCCGCAACGGCACCCCACCCGCCTGCTCAAGCATGGCCAGCATCATGTCCAGCGCGCTGCAGGCACCTGCGCAGCTCATGCGCCTGCGGTCCAGCACATGGGCCTGGCGGCTGATCCGCACCTTGGGGTAGAGCTCGTTCATCATCGCCCGGCCATCAGGGTGAAAGGCGCAGTCGTGGTCATTGAGCAAGCCCGCCTCGGCCAGGAAGTAGGCACCGTTCCACAAGCCGCCCAACTGGCAGCCCTGCTGGTCGGCCTGGCGCAGTTTGGCACGCAACTGGGGGGCCGCTTGCAGGCGCACGCGTAAACCGCCGCACACCAGCAGGCAACCCAGGCCTTGCACCTGCAAATCGCTTAGCTGGGTGTTGACCGGCAAGGCAATGCCCAGGTCGCTCATCACCTGCGGCCCCTCGCCCACCACCTCGACCTGGAACAACGGCGTGGCGCTCATCAGGTTGGCGGTCACCAGGCTGTCCATTGCAGCGGTGAAGGCCATCATCGAGAAGTGTTCACGCAGAACGAAGGCCACCCGCTGGCAGGGCATTGGCAGTGAAGTGCGAAAGCCGGGCTCCAGATGGGCCAGGTTGGTGTTCTTGAGGATGCTTTCGAAGTGGCTCATGGCTATTAACTCAACAGCGAGAATCGCATTGGCTGCTTCGCGGACTTGCCCGCTCCCACAGGCATTGCACAGTGTTCAGAACCTGTGGCGGACCTGTGGGAGCGGGCGAGCCCGCGAAAAAGCCAACGCTGATGGATCAGGTTACTGACCGGCCTGGGCCGCAGCATCACGCGAGGCTTGCAGCCACTGGTCAAACTGCTGACGGTGGGCGGCAACCCATTCCTTGGCATGGCGGGTAATGTCGGCAGGCTTCTTCTCGCCCTGCTGCATCTTCAGGTTCTGGTTGCTCTCGTCGTCGGTGCTGATCTGCACCAGCGACAGAAACTTCAGCGCCGCCGGGTTCTTCTCGGCAAAGTCCTTGTTCAGCACCGCCACCACCTTGTCGATGGCAAAGCCCAGGTTCTTGCCGTGATAGGTGGTATCGACGTCGTTGTTGCCATCCGGCAGGTCGGTCTTCGGTACTTCCAGCCAGACGACGTCCTTGCCCTCCACCAGTACGCTGGCAATCCACTGTGGCACCCAGGTGAAGTACAGGATTGGCTTGCCTTCCTTGAAGCGGGCTATGGTGTCGGCCATCAACGCAAAGTACGAGCCCTGGTTCACGGTTACGGTCTTGTCCAGGTCGTAGGCCTTCATGTGGTGGGAGATCACCAGTTCGCAACCCCAGCCCGGGTTGCAACCCGTCATGTCAGCCTTGCCGTCGCCGTTGGTGTCGAACAGTTTGGCGATTTCGGGTTTTTTCAGGTCGGTGATGTACTTGATGTTGTATTGGTCGGCCGTTTTCTTGTCGATCAGGTAACCCTGGGCAACACCGGGCAGGATATTGCCGGTCTTGACCATTACGTCATCGCCACCGGCCTGCTGGTAGAACTTGTCGTGCAGTTTTTCCCACAGGTGCACGGTGAAGTCGGCATCGCCGTTGGCCAAGGCCACCATCATCACGCCGTATTCGGTCTCCTTCGGCTCTTGGACCTTGTAGCCCAGCTCGCGCAGGCCCTCCATGGCCACTTCGCCACGGAAACGCTCTTCGGCAATGGAGGGGAAGATCGGCGTCACCTTCACGCCGTCGCCAGGTTTGTCCGCCGAAGCGTGTGCGGCCAGCGCGGCGGCGGCCAGGGTCAGCGCGGTCGCGCATTTGAGGATGCTGCGGGAGAACTTGGATGGGTGCATCGTCGCTTACCTTTTCTGTTTTTCTTCAAGTGCGGCAGGTCGAACGTTTCAGAAAGTCTTGTGCGGTTCAGGCAGTCTTGCGCCGCCCTTGCGGTTGTGCGGCACCACACAGGCGCAGCACCACGCCTACGGGGCCAGTGTGGTACCAGCGCACGCCAGGCTCGGCATTGCTGCGCGTGCCCATGGCCTGGGTCAGGCGGTCGAGGAAGATCGCCAGCAGCACCAGCCCTACACCGCCGACCGTGGCCAGGCCCATGTCCAACCGGCCGATACCGCGCAGCACCATCTGCCCCAGGCCACCCACGGAAATCATCGAGGCGATCACCACCATCGACAGCGACAGCATCAGGGTTTGGTTGAGGCCCGCCATGATGGTCGAAGTGGCCAACGGCAGTTGCACGCGGGTCAACATCTGCCGTGGCGTGCAGCCAAAGGCGCGAGCGGCCTCGATCTTGTCCTCCGGTACCTGGCGGATGCCCAGGTTGGTCAGGCGCACCAGCGGCGGCAAGGCGAACACGATGGTCACCAGCACCCCGGGCACGTTGCCGATGCCGAACAGCATCACCACCGGCACCAGGTACACGAATGCCGGCAGGGTCTGCATGGCATCGAGCAGCGGGCGTACGATGCTCTCCAGGCGGTTGCTGCGGGCGCAGGCGATGCCCAGCGGAACGCCGATCACCGCGCAGAAGAATACCGAGGTCAGCACCAGCGCCAGGGTGGTCATCGACTCGGACCACACGCCGATCAGGCCGAGCAAGGTCAGGGTGATGAAGCACAGCAGTGCCATGCGCTTGCCCGCAAGTTGCCAGCCCAGCAACGTCGAGAGCAGGATGCCGAGGGTGGGCGGAATGCTCTGCAGGGTGAACTCGATGCCGTTGAGCACCTGGTCGATCGGCCAGCGAATGGCGCGGAATACCTCGCGAAAGTTGTGCACCAGGAAGTTGAGTGTCGCGGTGACCCAGTCACCCAGGGGTAGCGTGACCGCCTGGAACGGGTCGAGAAGGCTGAATTCGGACATGAGGGCTTACCTCTTGGTGGCTTAGTTGCGGCTCAGGGTCTGCAGCAGCTCGTTCTTCGACAAGGTGCCCTTGAAGGCGCCCTGGCGGTCGAGTACCGGTACCGGGTAAGGCAGGTCGGCCGCAATGCCGAGCACCTCATGCAGCGGCGTATCGGTGTAGACCGGGCGTTGCTCGTGCAGGCTGTAGCGGTCACTGGCGCTGGCACCCTTGGCGTCGGTGTCGACCACACCCAGCAACTGCCCACGGTCGTTGACCAGGTAGCCGAATGGAACACCGGCCTGGAAACTCGGAGCCTTGCCGTTGACCTTGCACACCACCGCCGGATCGAACCGGGCCACATCACCGGCCTTGAGCACGCGCGAGCTGTCGAAATGCTTGAAGAAGGTGCGCACGTAATCGTTCGCCGGCTGGTTGATCAGCTCTTGCGGGGTGCCGATCTGCACCACGCGGCCACCTTCCATGATGGCGATGCGGTGGCCGATCCGGATGGCTTCTTCGATGTCGTGGGAAATGAAAATGATGGTGCGCTGCTGCTCGGCCTGCAGACGGATCAGCTCGCCTTGCATTTCGCTGCGGATCAGCGGGTCGAGGGCCGAGAACGCTTCGTCCATCAGCAGGATGGCCGGGTCGTTGGCCAGCGCCCGGGCCAGGCCCACACGCTGCTGCATGCCGCCCGACAGCTGGTGCGGGTAGCTGTGTTCGTGCCCGGCCAGGCCAACCTGGCTCAAGGCCTCGCGGGCACGGCTGTGGCGTTCGCTTGGCGCTACGCCGGCAATCTCCAGGCCGAAGGCGGTGTTTTCCAGCACGCTCATGTGCGGCATCAGGGCGAAGGACTGGAACACCATGCCCATTTCCTTGCGCCGCACGTCGAGCAGGGCCTTGTCAGAGAGCCCGGTAATTTCCTTGCCGTTGAGGTGGATGCTGCCGGAGGTGGGTTCGATCAGGCGGTTGAACAACCGCACCATGGTCGATTTACCCGAGCCAGACAGGCCCATGATGACGAAAATCTCGCCACGCTTGACGGAAAAGCTTGCATCGAAAACGCCGACGACGTGGCCGGTCTTGCTGAAGATCTCGTTCTTGTCGGCGCCCCTGCGGAGCATCTCCATGGCCATGTTCGGGTTGGGCCCGAACACCTTGAAGATATTGTTTACCGAAAGAATCTCATCGGCATGGCTCATACGACCCTCTTTATTATGCTTATAACCAATCTTTCAACATCGCACTTTCAATAAGGCGGTAGAGATCAGTGCGAGTACGCTTGGCAGTCCGTTCAAATGCGAACGTGAGTCAGAACCGGCACGCAGAAAATCCTGCTTCAAAAAATTATTCGACATCGATGTCTCGAATGTCGCGCCGTAAGCTCAACGTTAGGGCGTGCACCCTTGGCGGTCCAACGACATTTGTTCGCCGCTAACCATTACCTGAAGTTATCAATCACGCTAAGCCGCTGCCCTGAGGCCCGGGCGCCCTTACCAGGCAGCGTGGAACACGCTAGAGTGGAGCGATTGGCCACCCCCCCAAGGACCACGTGCCCGCCCCATGGTCAGACACCTCGAACCCGATCAGACGCTGATCAAGATGCCCTCCCTGCGCGCCGTGAAGGTCTTCGTGGCCGCCGCCAGGTACCAGAACTTTACCCGTGCAGCCGAGGCGCTGTGTGTCACCCAGGCCGCAGTCAGCCGGCAGATCCGTGAGCTGGAAACCTACCTGGGGGCCGAACTGTTCAATCGGGTCGGCCGTGCAGTGGAGCTCACCGTGGCCGGCTCGATCTTCTTCGATGCGGTGCAGTTGTCGTTCGTCAACATATCCCAGGCCGCCGAGCGTATCCGCAGTAACACCAATACCAAGCACGTGGTCACCTTGTGCTGTTCGCCGGCGTTCGCGGCGTTGTGGATGGGGCCACGGATGCCGAAGTTCTTTGCCGAAAACCCGGATATCGACATCAATCTGGTCACCACGCAGAACTTCCTGTCGATGGAGCCGGGTGTGCGGCCTGACATCTACATCACCAAGCTGGGCAAGGTGCAGGCTGGCTACAGCTCGCACCCGCTCAACCATGACGTGATCTACCCGGTGTGCACCCCACAGTACCTGGCCCGGCACCCCGAGGTGCAGACGCTGCAAGGCTTGCGCGATGGCACCCTGCTGAACCTCAGCCCTTATGGGCGTTCGCAGGTGGCCGAACATGTGGACTGGAACGTCTGGCTGGCCTTCCACGACGTTGACCTGAAAAGCCGCGCCAATACCGCACCGCACTTCTTCAACGCCAACGACTACAACCTGCTGGTGCAACTGGCCCTTGGCAACCAGGGCGTAGCGCTGGGCTGGCACCACCTGGTGGCACAACTGGTGGCCCAGGGGCTGCTGGTGCGCCCGGTGCAAGAGGAGTTGGTGCTCAAGGACACCTTCCACTTCCTGGCCTTCAACGAAGACAAGGAACATGAGCCCAGTTGCCTGCGCTTGCGCGACTGGTTGCTCGAAGAGTTCCAGCCGTTGCTGGATTCACTGGGCAGCAGCTGAGCCGCTGTTTCACAGGCGCGCAAAGGCCGGCACTGCCCACCCGCTCACTGCGGTAACAGCTTGCAACCAGTCCAGCCCACCATTGAGGCACTTTCCTCACACGCACGCCCCGGCATCTGTTAAAAAGCCCACATGCCCACCCTTTTCCTCTCCCACCTACGCCGCCGCTGGCTGACCTGGTTGTGTGCCAGCTTGCTGGTGATCGGCCTGCCCAGCAGTTGCGCGGTGCTTCAGCACAAAGAGCGCGAACTGGTGTTCCGCATCGAACCTGGCCAGGCCAGCTGGTTCCGTGGCCTGCCCAGCGGTGTGCAGGAGCTTGACCTGCGGCCGCGCAGTTTCGCTGCCAATCAGAGCCTGCACGCCTGGTGGTGGCCGGCCAGGCGCGCCAATGCCCCGGCCATCCTCTACCTGCATGGGGTGCGCTGGAACCTGACCGGGCAGTTGTTCCGCATCGAGCAGTTGCATGCCATGGGCTACTCGGTGCTGGCCGTGGACTACCGCGGCTTTGGCCAGAGCCGCGGCGGGCTGCCCTCCGAGGCCACGGTCTATGAGGACGCGCGTATCGCCTGGGAGCGCTTCGCTCAGTTGCAACCCGACGCGGGCAAACGGCTGATCTTCGGCCATTCGCTGGGCGGTGCGGTGGCCGTGGAACTGGCCCGCGCGCTGGCAGCCGAAGCACGCCAGGGCGGTGCCGCGGCCCCGGCGCGTGGGTTGATACTGGAATCGACATTCACCTCGTTGGGCGATGTCGCCGCTGCGGTAGCCAATACGTCACTGCCGGTGCGTTGGTTGCTGTCGCAGAAGTTCGACTCGCTGGGCAAGATTCAGGACATCGGCTTGCCCGTGCTGCTGGTGCACGGGCTGGATGACCGCTTCGTGCCAGCGCGTTTCAGCCAGCAGCTGTACGAGGCGGCCCGGCAGCCCAAAACCCTGCTGCTGGTACCGGGTGCCAGCCACAACAACAGCATGAGCCTGGCCGGGCCGCGTTATCGGCAAGCGATCCAGGCGCTGCTCTGAAAGCGTTACTGGCCCCCTTTGTAGGAGCGGCCTTGCGTCGCGACTGGGCTGCGCAGCAGCCCCGGCAATGTGTCGTCATGGCTACGATCCGGGGGGCGCTACGCGCCCCTTTCGCGACGCAAGGCCGCTCCTACAGGGGCCAATACAACAGCCAAAATCACTGTACGGGCAGGAAGTTCATCAGCAGCAGGCTCTGTGCATAGTTCAGCCCGATCCGCCGATACCGCTCGTCCAGCAACTCTGCCAGCAAATCCAGGCGCGCCACGATCTTCCCGAACTCCACGGCGAAACTCAGGTTGCTGCCCTCTTCGGAAATCTCGTTGGAAAACAGCAGCAACACGCCATTGGCATCTTGCCGCTGGCTCAACATCCAGGTGGCCTTTTCGATATTGCGCGCGGCGTTGTTGATGAACAGCGGGTCGATCGTGTCGGTCATGTAGAACTCGGTGCGCCCGCCGTGAGCGGTGATCAGCATGCTGCCGATGGCATAGATGAAGGCGCCGACGCGGTCACCGCGAAAATCCGGGCTCAACGCGTAACTCAAGGCTGCCAGGTCGCGACGGTTGCCCAGCTGCGCCAGCGGCTGGCGGTGTTCGATGGCCTTGCGGATCTGCCGCTCGGCAGTGGCGGCGTCGACGTACCCCGACATCTTCAACTGATTGGGGTTGCGCAGGTACAGCTTGTTCATCAGCAGGTACAGGCTTTGCAGGTTGTCGCGCATCGACAGCGTGGCCAGGCGGTCGACACTGGTCTGGAACAGTTCGCTGGGCTTGCCGTCGGCAAACTGGTCGAGCATGTCGCGGCCCTGTTCCTGGGTGCAGGCACACAGGCAGGTGAGCACGCCTGCCAGCAGCACGCGGGGAATCAGATGAGGGTAGCTTGCAACCATCGGCACCGGGTCGATATTCGGCGGCCGCATCGGGGATTGATGTGGCCTGGCCAAGCATAGAGCGCGGAAATGGCAAAAAGTGCAGTGTAAATGCCGCCGCAGGCCCGGCGGCATACCCTCACATGGCGTGGCGCAACTTCTCCACCATCTGCGCGTGCAGCGCCGGGTCGCCACAGGCCACTACACAGCCGCCGTGCTGCGCCGAACTGCCATCCCAGGCGCTGATCACCCCACCCGCCCCTTCGATGATCGGCATCAGCGCCTGTACGTCATAGGGTTGCAAGCTGGCCTCCACGATCACATCGACGAACCCCGACGCCAGCATGCAGTAGGCATAGCAATCGCCGCCGTAGCGCATCAGCCGCGCCTGCCCGGCTACCGCCTCGAACGCGGCCTTGCGCTCGGCTGTGTCGAACATGTCGGGGGTGGTGCACATCAGCGTGGCCGTAGCCAGGTCGGCGCAGTCGCGGGTACGCAAGGGTGTAGCGTTGCGCCAGGCCCCCTCGGGCGTGCCAATGAAACGCTCGCCGGTAAAGGGCTGGTTCATCACCCCCAGTACCGGGCGGGTACCGTCGTTCAGCGCAATCAGCGTTCCCCACAATGGCAGGCCGGTGATGAAGGCACGGGTGCCGTCGATGGGGTCGAGCACCCAGGTCAGCGGGCTGCTGCCCACCGCCACCCCGGCCTCTTCGCCAAGAATGCCGTGGTCCGGGTAACGCGCCTGGATCAACGCGCGCATCGCATCCTCGGCCGCCTTGTCGGCCACCGTCACCGGATCGTACAGGCGCCCCCCCTTGTCCTCGACGTCCAGGCTGGCACGGAAGTACGGCTTGATGGCCTGTGCAGCGGCGTCGGCCAGTTGCTCGGCGAATGTACGCAACTCACCAATCTGTGGGGCACTCAGGGACATTGGGAACAGGCCTCGTGACAGTTATGAAGGTCGGCATAATACCCGACAACCTGCATTGCACCAGCCGTACGCGCAAAGTGCCACTATAATGCCACTAGCGGTCCTTCATTTAACCGTCACTCATTCGTTGTACTAGGATACCGATCAGGTGCCCACACCAGCCGAGGATGCGGCTGGCAGATACGCAACGGCACAACCCTTACTGGCCTTCATGGACGATACGATGAATTCGAAACAGCTTTACCCGCAAATTGGCAAAGTCATCGCCAGCACCGGCAGCCATCAGTTTCCGCGCATGCTGCACGACCTGATCCAGGCTCACCTCGCCATCGACGCCATGCAGATCCGCCACCTGCCTGGCCTGCCTTGCGAATCGAGGCTGTTCGATGAAACGGTATTTTCTTCCCAGGCACAGCCAGGCAGCGACTTCAACGACCCTGCCCGCCTGCACCGTATCAGCCATAAAGGCAATGCGCGCATGGAGATCCAGGTGCTGCGTGCCGACTCCACCTACGGTTTTTCGAGCTTCGAGCGCCGCCACCTGGACGCGATTTCCCCCTTGCTGCTGCCCATGCTGGAAAAGCACATCGACGCCTTGCAGCCCGGCCCCGAGCGCCATGCCCGGGAAAACCTCGAACAGCGCTTCGTCGACCGCCTGGCGCAGTCGGGGCTCAAGCTTTCCGAGCGCGAGCGCCAGGTGTGCCTGGGGTTGCTGGCCGGGCATACCGCCCCACAGCAGGCCGAGCGGCTGGCCTTGAAGGTGAATACGGTTGAAAGCTACCTGCGTCGGGCGGCGATCAAGCTGGGCATCAGTGGGCGGCATTCGCTGATGCGCTGGATGTATGCCGAGGGCTGATTAGTGTTTTCCTGTACCGGCCTCTTCGCGGGCAAGCCCGCTCCCACAGGTACATCACAGGTTCTGAAAACTGTGCAAAACCTGTGGGAGCGGGCTTGCCCGCGAAGCGGCCGGCACAGGTCTGCCTCAATCCCGGGCTAACGCCTCGATCGGATCAAGCCGCGCTGCGTTCCTTGCCGGTACAAACCCGAATACCACACCGATCAGCGTCGAGCAGGCAAACGCCATGACGATCGAGGCTGGCGAAAACACCATTTCCCACTGTTTGACGAACAGCTCGAACAGGTACCCCACGCCATACGACAAGCCGATCCCGACCAGGCCGCCAAACAGGCACACCATCACCGCCTCCACCAGGAACTGTTGGCGAATGTCCGACTGGCGTGCCCCCACCGCCATGCGAATGCCGATCTCGCGGGTACGTTCGGTCACCGACACCAGCATGATGTTCATCACCCCGATGCCGCCCACCACCAGCGAAATCACGGCAATCAGTGACAGCAGCAAGGTCAGCGAGCGGCTGGTCTTCTGCACTGTCTGCATGATGCTGTCGAGGTTGTTGGTGAAGAAGTCCTTGGTCCCATGGCGCTGCAGCATCACCCGGGTCACCTCCTCTTCAACGCGCTTGCTGGGCACGCCATCCTTGATGCGCACACTGATGCTGTCCAGGTGCCGCTGGCCCAGGATGCGCCCGGCAGCGGTTTCGTAGGGTACCCAGATGTTCAGCTGGTTGCTGGCGACGAACAGGTTCTTGTTTTCGGCCGTTACCCCGATCACCGTGCACGGCAGGTTGCCGACCAAAATCACCTGCCCCAGCGGGTCAACGTGGGGGCCGAACAGGCGCTTGCGGGTGTTGTGGTCGATCACCACCACTTGGGCCTGGCGCCGTGCATCGTCGGCGCTGAACACGATGCCGGCGGCCAACGGTATGTTGCGCACCTGAAAATAATGCTCGCTCACGCCATTGAGCTGCGCGTCCACGTCCAGGTTGCGGTAGCGCACCAGGGTGCTCTGGCCGATCACCGGGGTGGCGCTGTCGACGTAGTACAGCGCGTTCAGCGCTGCCGCGTCGGCAGGTAACAAGGTTTCGATGGTCTTGGCCCGGCTGTCACCGAAATTGCTGCCGGAGTAGATGTCGATGGTGTTGCTGCCAATGGCCTGGATGTCTTTCAAAACATAGCCCTTGGCACCCTCGCCAATGGCCGAGATGGACACCACCGAGGTGATGCCGATGATGATCCCGAGCATGGTCAGCAGGGTGCGCATGCGGTGCGAGATCAGCGCGAGCCACGCCATCTTGAACGCCTCGCGAAACAGCCCCAGGCTGACCCACAGGCGGCGCCCAACCGCCACCTGGGCCACAGGTGCCGGTTGGGCTTCAGGTTCAGCGATGGCGATGGCGGGTGAACTGGTACGCCGGTCGCTGACAATCTGCCCATCACTGACCTCGATGATGCGTTCGGCATGCGCCGCCACCTTGGGGTCATGGGTCACCAGGATCACCGTGTGCCCGGCCGCGTGCAGCTCCAGCAGGATGTTCATCACCTCCTTGCCGCTGGCGGTGTCCAGTGCGCCGGTCGGCTCGTCGGCCAGAATCACCTGGCCGCCGTTCATCAGTGCCCGGCAGATACTCACCCGCTGCTGCTGGCCCCCCGACAATTGGCTGGGGCGGTGCTCCAGGTGGTGCTTCAGGCCCAGTCGGGTCAGCAGCTCGCACGCCCGGGCATGGCGCTGGCCCTGCGGCGAGCCTGCGTACACCGCCGGTATCTCGACGTTGTGCAGCGCATCCAGGTGCGGCAGCAAGTGGTAGCGCTGGAAGATGAAGCCAAAATGGTCACGGCGCAGCGCCGCCAGGGCATCATCGTCCAGCTCCCGGGTTTCCTGCCCTGCAACCTGGTAGCTACCGCTACTGGCGTGATCGAGGCAACCAAGGATGTTCATCAGCGTCGATTTGCCCGAGCCTGAGGCGCCGATGATCGCCAGCAGCTCACCGCTGTGAATCTGCAGGTCGATACCCTTCAGCGCCAGGAATGCTCGATCGCCTGCCTGAAAACTGCGCGTCACCCCCTGCAAGCGCAGCAACGGCTGTGCCGGCTTGCATTTCACCGCCGTGCCTGCGCCAGGCTGCACATTCATGTTCATGCTCACGCCCCCGTTTCGCCTGACACCGGTTCGCCAATCACCACCCGGTCACCTTCGGCCAGGCCATCCTCGATCTGCACCTTGACGTTGTTGTTGATGCCCGCCTGCACGTTGCGCAACTGGGCGAAGCCCTTGGCGTCGAGCACCCGCACCGGGAAGCTGCCATCAGCGTTGCGTGCGCCCAGCGCGGCCACGGGCACGGTGAGTACGCCGCGGGCGGTGTCGAGCACGATATGCACCTGCGCAGTCATGGAAATGCGCAGGCGGTGGTCGGGGTTGGGTACTTCGAACAAGGCGTTGTAGAACACCGCGCCAGTCGGCTTGCCACTGCTGCCTTCCTGCTTGTCGCTGCTTTGTGCGTAGTTCTGCGGTGCGGGTTCGGTGCCGCGTAGCTTGGCGTAGTAGCGTTTGTCCTCGCCAAGGATGGTGAAATAAACCTCCTGGCCAGGGGCAATGTGGATCACATCGGCTTCCGACACCTGGGCCTTGACCGTCATGGTGTCGAGGTTGGCCAGCTTGAGCAGCACCGGTGCCAACTGGTTGGCGATCACGGTCTGCCCCTCCTGGGTGACGATGCCCACCACATGGCCGGTGATGGGCGCATTGATGCGGGTGTAGCCCAGGTTGACCCGGGCCGTGTCGATTTCCACCCGCGCACTCTGGAGCTGCGCATCCAGCGAGCGCACCGCAGCCTGCTGCACTTCGTATTCCGACTCGGCATTCTCGAAGTCCTGGCGCGACACCGACTCGTCAGCCTGCAGTTCGCGGTAGCGCTGGTACACGCGCCGGGTCTGTTTGAGCTGGGCCAGGGCCGAACGCCGTTCGGCCTGCAATTTCTCCTCGTCCACTTCTGCCTGGCGCAGGGTATTGCGCAAAACCAGCGGGTCGATCTCGGCCAGCCACTGGCCCTGGGTGACCTTGTCGCCGAGTTTGACCTTCAGCGACTTCAACTGCCCGGACACCTGGGCACCTACATCCACCTGCTTGATGCCTTCGAGCGTGCCACTGGCCAGCACCGCGTTCTCGATATCGCCACGCTCGACCGTGGCGGTGATGTATTGCGGCGGCTTGGCCGGGGCCTGAATGGCGTACAGGCTGATGCCTGCAACCAAGGCCACTGCCAGGCCGAGGCCGAATTTGCGCAATCTTGACTTGTTCATGAACACTCACTTTCCCAAGAAATTCACTCGACCCTGGCAGCGCTTGCCCCTTGCCGAAGGCAGGGGGCAAGCTGCCGTGGTCACGGGCTGACCTTGCCGTGCTGCACGGCCTGGCCGTCGTGCCACCAGGCCGCCAGGCTGAACACGTCCGGCACTTTCAAGATGCTGAAGTGGTCGCCCGGCCCCTGCCACAGCCTCAGTTGCGGCATCAGTTGCTGCCAGCCTTCCTGCATGGCGGCGTGCTCGCGGGCGTTGCCCAGCGCGTCGAGTTGCGGGTCATCGACCAATACCAGGCCCACCGGCCCGGTATACGTCAGCGACGGCCGATAGACGGTGCGCAGGGCCGTGGCGAAGGAACGCACTGTGCCCTCCAGCACCGCTGGCGTGGACCGCGCTGGCAACAGCCCGTTGCGCACCATGCCGGCATGCAGCTGTCGCAACTGCTCATCAGCCGTGGCCAGGGCAAACGCTGCCGGGTCGATGGCCAAGGTTTTTCCGGTAGACCGTTGCAGCGCTTCAACCAGCTGCTGCAACGCCTCGCCGAAGGTGTACGGCTGGCCGCACGTTCCTCCGGCGCCCGGCGCCTCGCTGTCGATCAGGGTCAACGAGCGCACCGGCCGGCCCTTGGCCTGCAACCGGGCGGCGATGGCATGCGCAACCCACCCGCCGAACGAATGCCCGACCAGGTTCAACGGCCCGTGCGGGTACACCGCCTCTATCGCCTGCACATGGCTGTCGGCGGCGGCTTCGACGGTACTGTGCGGTATGCCGGCACCGTCCAGGCCGCGGGCCTGCAAGCCATGCAATGGCCAGTCCGGGCCCAGGGCTTCGGCAAGGCCAATGAAGCTGGTGACGCTATCCCCGGCCCCCGGTACGCAGAACAGCGGCGCGTGCCCGGCGTGCCCGCTCTGAATCGCCACGTGCGCCACCGGGGCCGGTGCCACAGCGTTCGGGCAACCGGCAAGCGCCTCGCTCATCACCTGCCCAAGGGCAGCGACGTGCGGGGCCTGCATCAGGCTGCGGTGGTCGCCCGGCACCGTCAGGGTCTGTAAGCGCTGGCCGGGCAGTGCCTCGCCCCAACCCAGGGTCGGCAGAGGGTCCGGGCCCTGCTCGGCGCGGAACAGGTGCACCGGTATGTGCAACGGCGCCGGGCGGTAATGCGCCAAGGCATAGCCATGAGCCAGTTCACGGCTGAAATAATGCAGCAGTTGCGCATCGCTCATGCTCGCCCACAGGCCATAGAGCAGGCCCTGCGTTCTACAGGTAGCCAGCAACGTGGCGAAATCCGCCTGTACGGCCTCCAATTGCTGCAAGTGCGCAACCTTACCGGCAGCCGCCGGCCCTTGCGTGCCCCAGAACGCCGAGCAGTTGAGCAATAGCTGCCGTTCCAGCGCGTACTGCCCGGCCCAGCGCGCCTTGCCCTGGTCAGCCAGGCGCGGCGCGTAGGTGTCGATCAGCCCGACGAATTCGACGCTTTCGTCAGCCCCCAGCAACTGGTTGGCGATTTCGAAGGCAACGATGCCGCCGAACGACCAGCCAGCCAGGCGGTACGGCCCGTGCGGCTGAACCTGGCGCATCTGCCCGATGTGGTAGCGGGCCAGGCACTCCAAGGTACGCGGTTGCGGCTGCTCGGCAGGTACGCCGGGCAAGCCGTAGATCGCGAACTCGCCGCCCAGTTGCTGGCCCAGCACGGGGAAGTAGAAATCCAGCCCGGTGAACTCGTGGACCAGGAACAGCGGCGTGCCTGCCGTACCGGTACGTACCGTGACGGCCCCACCCGCTTGCCTGGTGTTGTCGTCCAGCCGTGCTGCCAGCAACGCGACGCTGGGCTGCTGGAACACATCGTTCAGGGCTGCCTGCAAGCCCGCTTTGCTGAGCCTGTCGAGCAGACGGATAGCCGCCAGGGAATGCCCGCCCAGCTCGAAGAAGTTGTCGTGCCGCCCTACCCGCTCCACGCCCAGCAGCTCGGCCCAGAGGGCCGCCAGCAAGTGTTCGGTGTCGCCTTGCGGGGCTTCGAACGGGCGCTCCAGTACCGCGCCCGGCGCTGGCAGTGCCTTGCGGTCGAGCTTGCCGTTGGGGCTCAGCGGCAGGGTGTCCAGGTGAATCAGTACCGCCGGGACCATGAACGCCGGCAAGCGGCTGAGCAAAGCGGCGCGCAGCACCTCCAGCGTATGGTGTTGCCCGGTGTAGTAGGCGAGTAATTGCTGTTCGCGTGCGATCACCACCGCTTCCTGGATACCTTCGATACCGGTGAGGCAAGCCTGGATTTCGCCCAGCTCGATGCGTAGGCCATGCAGTTTGACCTGATCGTCGTTGCGGCCGAGGTATTCGATGTTGCCGTCCGGCAGGTGACGCGCCAGGTCGCCGGTGCGGTACAGGCGTGCGCCGGGTACGAACGGATCGTCGATGAAGCGCTCGGCGGTCAGTTCGGCGCGGTTGAGGTAACCCCGGGCCACCTGCACGCCGCCGATGTAGAGCTCGCCGGCTACCCCCTGGGGCACCGGTTGCTGCTGGTCGTCGAGGATGTACAGGGTGGTGTTGGCGATGGGTTTGCCGATCGGGGTGTTGTCCGGGGAGGTGGTGCAGTGCCAGGCGCTGACATCCACCGCGGCTTCGGTCGGGCCGTAGAGGTTGTGCAGCTCGACGGTTGGCAGCTGAGCGTGGAAACGCCGTACCAGATTCCCCGGCAACGCCTCACCCGAGCAGATCACACGTATCAAGGGTAGGCGCGGCATTGTGTTGTGATCGGGCTGCGCGGCAGCCCCGGCGGTAATGGTGTCGGCTTGGAAATCCTGGGGCCGCTGTGCGGCCCTTTCGCGACACGAGGCCGCTCCCACAGGGGCTGTCGAGGACAGGAACACGTCGAGCATCGAGGGAACGAAATGCAGGGTGGTGACGTGCTCGCGGGCGATTACCTCGCGCAGGTATTCGGGGTCTCGGTGCCCACCGGGGCGGGCCATCACCAGCCGTGCGCCGGTCTGCAACGGCCAGAGGAACTCCCACACCGATACGTCAAAGCTGAATGGGGTTTTCTGCAGCACCACGTCGGCCGCATCCAGGCCGTAAGCGTCTTGCATCCACAGCAGGCGGT
>NZ_BLJG01000039.1 GCF_009932375.1 Pseudomonas juntendi | reverse complement strand
CCAGCCTCTATGCTTGAGGCATCACCTGTGCGTTGTTGGGGATTCTATGGTTTCTGGCAAGGGTAGCCGCTGCATCTTCAGTGCCTGTGAGATCGAGCGCCGCGCGGGCGGCGCTCGCTCTAACAGGCGCTGCATACCTTGTGGCAAACACATGTCAGCCCTGATGCGATCCCTGTGGGAGCCGGCTTGCCGGCGATGGGCCGCAAGGCGGCCCTGGCGGTCTCAATGCGCGCCGGCCGATTTGCTCAGGTCGCTCTCGGCCCATTCGGTGTAGATGCAGGCATCTGCCACTGCCCAGCGCACCTTCACGCTGTCCCCTGGCTGCATCGGCATACCCGCTGCAGACAGTGCCTTGACCGTCAGTTCGGTACCACCAGCAGTGACCACATGGCAGGTTTGGCTTTCCCCCAGGAACAGTACCTCGCCAACCTTGGCGCTGAACTCGTTCCAGCCTGCCGGCAGCGGCTGGCGCGCGGCTTGTTCGGCAGTCAGGGCCAGGGCTTTTTCCGGGCGGACCATGATCAGCGCATCCTGCGAGGCTGCCAGCCCCGGGGTCAGGCGGATGGCCACCGGCTGGCCTTCGAAGCTGGCTGCGCCGTTGCTGCTGGCCTTGATCCGCAGGAAGTTGGAGTTGCCCAGGAACGACGCCACAAACGCATTCGGCGGGTTCTGGTACAGGTCGTAGCCGGTGCCCAGGCCAACGATCTTGCCGTGGCTGAAAATGGCAATGCGCTGCGACAGGCGCATGGCCTCTTCCTGGTCGTGGGTCACGTAGACAATGGTGATGCCGAGGCGGCGGTGCAGTTGACGCAGCTCGTCCTGCAGGTCTTCTCGCAGCTTCTTGTCCAAGGCCCCGAGCGGCTCGTCCATCAGCAGAATGCGTGGCTCGTACACCAACGCGCGGGCAATCGCCACACGTTGCTGCTGGCCGCCGGACATCTGCGCCGGCTTGCGGTGGGCGAACTGTTCCAGTTGCACCAGCTTGAGCATGGCATCGACGCGCTTGCTGGTTTCGCCCGCATTGAGTTTGCGAATGGCCAGCGGAAAGGCGATGTTGTCGCGCACGTTCAGGTGCGGGAACAACGAGTAACGCTGGAACACCATGCCGATATCACGCTTGTGCGGCGGCACGTTGACCAGCGACTGGCCGTCGACCAGGATCTCGCCGCTGCTCGGCGTTTCAAAACCGGCCAGCATCGACAGGGTGGTGGACTTGCCCGAGCCGCTGGAGCCGAGGAAGGTCAGAAACTCGCCGTCCTGGATCTCCAGGTCGAGGTTGTCCACGGCGGTGAAGTCGCCGTAGTGCTTGTTCAGGCCACGCAGGCTGACCAGGGTCTTGCCGTGCGCGTTGTCTTTGATCACTGCACTCATTGTTGTTATCTCCGCGCTCAGGCGTTTTCGGTGCGCCGGCGCAAGGCGGCGGCAATGAACATGACCAGCAGCGAAAGGCCGATCAGCAAGGTCGAGGCCACGGCGATCACCGGGCTCAGGTCCTGGCGCAGGGTGGTCCACATCTTCACTGGCAAGGTCTGCAGGTCGGGGCTGGCCATCATCACGCTCAGTACCACTTCATCCCAGGACACCAGGAAGGCGAACAGGCCCCCGGCAATCATCCCCGGGCGAATGGCCGGGAAGGTGACCTTGAAGATTGCCTGCAGGCGCGACGCGCCGCAGATCACGGCGGCATCCTCGATCGACTGGTCGAACAGCTTCAGCGAGTTGATGATCGAAATGATGGTGAAGGGCAGGGCAACGATCACATGGCTGACCACGAACGCGAACAGCGTGCCGGTATAGCCCAGCTTGAGGAACAGCGCGTACACCGCCACCGCAATGATCACCAGCGGCACGATCATTGGCATGGTGAACAGCCCGTACAGCAGTTCACGGCCCGGGAAGCGGCCACGCACCAGGGCGAACGCGCTGGGTAACCCCAGCAGCACCGCTGCAACGGTGGTCAGCACGGCCACCTTGAAGCTGGCCAGTGCAGCCTCCATCCACTCAGGGTTGGAAAAGAACTGGCCGTACCACTTGAGCGTCCAGCCGGGCGGCGGGAAGACCAGCCACTGCGACGACCCGAACGACAGCAACACGATGAACACTACCGGCAGCAGCAGGAAGGCTGCGATCACCCCGGTGGTCAGGTACAGGCCTGTGCGCAGCGGGCGGCCCATGGCATTGGGGGAAAGGAGCATGGCGGTTTACCTCGGGTTGCCAACCGGGGACTCCGGCTGCAGCTTCAGGTACAGGTAGAAGAGCACCAGGGTGATCAACACCAGCAGTGCGGCGGCGGCGCTGGCCAGGCCCCAGTTGAGGAACGACTGCACCTGCTGGATGATGAATTCCGGCAGCATCATGTTCTGCGCCCCGCCCAGCAGTGCCGGGGTGACGTAGTAACCGAGCGACATCACGAACACCATCAGCGCCCCGGAAAACAGCCCCGAGCGGCACAGTGGCAGGAACACCTTCCAGAAGTTGGTCCACGGGCTGGCGCCACAGATCGAGCCTGCCTGCAGCACCATCGGGTCGATGGCGTGCATGGTCGCCTGCAGCGGCAGCACGATGAACGGGATCATGATGTAGCTCATGCCGATCACTACACCGGTCAGGTTATGCACCATCTCCAGCGGGGCATCGATGATGCCCATGGCCATCAACGCCTTGTTGATTACCCCCGAACTCTGCAGCAGCACCAGCCACGAGTAGGTGCGTGCCAGCAGGCTGGTCCACATCGACAGCAGCACGATGTTCAGCAGCCAGCGGCCCCAGCCTTTGGGCACCAGGGTGATGGCCCACGCCAGCGGGAAGCCCAGCAGCACGCTGATCAGGGTGACCACACCGGCCACCGAGAAGGTGTTGAACAGCACCCGTGCGTAAGCCGAGTTGGCGAACAGCTGCTCGTAGTTGCCCAGCCCGGGCGTTGGCTCCAGTACCCCGCGCAGCAACAGGCCGATCAGCGGGGCGAAGAAGAACAGACCCAGGAACAGCAAGGCCGGCAGCAGGTTGCGGCTGCCTTTCCAGCGCTGGCTCAGGCCCACGCGCCGCGGTACGGTGCCCGGAGCGCCGGCCCCCGTGGGGGCACCTTGCGCGTTATGCAGGGCGTTGATGGCGACTTTCATTTGACCAACCACTCATTCCAGCGCGCGGCGATGGCCTGGCCGTTCTTGGCCCAGTAGGCGAAGTCGAGGGTGACCTGGTCCTGGGCATGGGCGGTAGGCAGGTTGGGTGCAAGGTCCTTGTCCAGCTTGGCCACGCTGTCGACGTTGACCGGCGCGTAGGCGGTCTTGTTGGCGAACTCGGCCTGGCCTTCGGCGCTGCTGGCGTTGGCCAGGAACTTCATGGCCGCGTCCTTGTTCTTGGCGCCCTTGGGGATGACCAGGAAATCGGCCATGACCAGGTTCTGCTTCCAGCTCACACCCACCGGGGCACCGTCTTGCTGCAGGGCGTAGACGCGACCGTTCCAGAACTGGCCCAGCGCAGCTTCACCAGAGGCCAGCAATTGCTGCGACTGAGCGCCACCGCCCCACCAGACGATGTCTTTCTTGATGGTGTCGAGCTTCTTGAAGGCGCGGTCCAGGTCCAGCGGGTAGAGCTTGTCCGGGGCTACACCGTCGGCCAGCAGGGCCAGTTCCAGCACGCCTGGGCTGGGCCATTTGTACAAGGCGCGTTTGCCAGGGTAGGTCTTGGTGTCGAACAGCGCGGCCCAGTCGACTGGCTTGTTGGCACCGAGCTTGCCTTCGTTGTAACCGAGCACGAAGGAGAAGAAGAACGAGCCGACACCGTGGTCGGACACAAAGCGTGGGTCGATCTTGTCGCGCTTGATCTGGGTGAAATCGAGGGGTTCGAGCAAGCCTTCGCTGGCGGCGCGCAGGGCAAAGTCGGCTTCCACGTCGACCACGTCCCATTGCACGTTACCGCTCTCGACCATGGCCTTGAGCTTGCCATAGTCGGTCGGGCCGTCCTGGATTACCTTGATGTCGGTCGCTTTGGTGAAGGGAACGGCCCACGCTTCTTTCTGGGCGTCCTGGGTGGTCCCGCCCCAGCTGACGAAGTTGAGGCTGTCGGCGGCTTGGGCGGCCTGACATGCCAGGGTCAGCAGGCTGGCAGACAGCACTGCGGTTACACGTTTGCTCAACAGCATGGTTACGCCCTCGTTGCTTTTGTTATTCGAGGCTGGGCTTGTGGTGCGCCCGCCAATAGTGTTCGGGGAGCAGCTAAAACAAAGTGTCGATGGCCATCTGGCGTTGTGGATGCCGGCCAGCAGATTTAAGGTCTACGGGATATCATATTATGGTATTCCAAACTTTTGGCAAGAGGTACGAGGCGACCGGCCATCACTCTGTCCTCTGCATGCTTGCGCGAACCCCTGTAGGCGCGACGCAAGGCCGCGCCTACAAGGCACTGCGTCAGCCCACCAGGCCTGGCTCAAAGGGAATGCTCTGCACCACCTCCAGCTCATAACCCGCCAGCCCCGCATATTTCAGCGGCGGCCCCAGGTGGCGCAGCTTGCCCACCCCCAGGTCCTGCAGAATTTGTGCTCCGGTGCCCACTTCCGAGTAGACCTTGGACTGCCCGCGCTGGTAAGGCCGCACCGGTTGGGTCAGCTGTGGTACCCGCTCCAGCAATGCCTGCGAGGATTCATGGTTGGCCAGGACCACCACCACGCCGCTGCCTTCCTCGGCCACCTTCTGCAGTGCCGCCCACAGGGTCCAGTTGGCGGGGCCGGCGTACTCGGCACCAACCAGGTCGCGCAGGGGGTCGATCACATGCACCCTGACCAGGGTTGGCTGCTCGCGGCGGATGTCGCCCATTACCATGGCCATGTGCACGCCACCTTCGATACGGTCTTCATAGGTAACCAGGCGGAAGGTGCCATGCACGGTCGGCAGTTCACGTTCGCCGATGCGCTTGATGGTCTGCTCGGTGCTCAGGCGGTAGTGGATCAGGTCGGCGATGGTACCGATCTTGATGCCATGCCGTGCAGCGAACACCTCTAGGTCCGGGCGACGCGCCATGGTGCCGTCGTCGTTGAGCACTTCGACGATCACCGAGGCCGGGCTGAAGCCGGCCAGGCGCGCAAGGTCGCAACCCGCTTCGGTGTGGCCGGCGCGGGTCAGCACGCCGCCTTCGCGGGCACGCAGGGGGAATATATGGCCGGGTTGGACCAGGTCTTCGGGGCGGGCCGTGGGGGCCATGGCGGCGGCCACGGTACGTGCCCGGTCGGCGGCAGAGATGCCCGTAGTGACGCCCGTGGCAGCTTCGATCGACACGGTGAACGCGGTGCTGAACACACTGCCGTTGGCCGGTACCATCTGCTCCAGCCCCAGGCGTTGGCAGTGATCGTCGGTCAGGGTCAGGCAGATCAGGCCCCGCGCTTCGCGGGCCATGAAGTTGATGGCCTGGGCGTCGCAACGCTCGGCGGCGATCAGCAGGTCGCCTTCGTTTTCGCGGTCCTCGTCATCCACCAGCAGGACCATCTTGCCTTGCCGGTAGTCCTCGAGAAGTTCCTCGATGGTGTTGAAAGCCATGTTGCACGCTCGCTGTGGTGGTGTCATTTTTATGGTATACCATCATACACAAGTATCGGCTAATCAGGAGAAGGCGCATGAAGGCCTATTGGATCGCCCATGTGGACGTGACCGACCCGGAGCAGTACCAGCAATACACCCAACGCGCCCCGGCTGCCTTCCAGGCGTTCGGTGGCCGCTTTCTGGCCCGTGGCGGGCGCAGCGAGGCGCTGGAAGGGCGGCCCACACCTCAGCGTAGCGTGGTGATCGAATTCGATTCCTACGCGCAGGCGGTGGCGTGTTACCGGTCTGAGCTGTACCAGGAGGCGTGCAGCCATCGCCAAGGGGTAGCGAAGGCCGACGTGATCATCGTTGAAGGGGTGGGGCCGTGAGTGTTGGTTGATGCCCCTGACGCCGGCGAGCCGGCGATAGGGCCACTACTGGCAAAACAGAAGCTCAAGGCGCTTGCGTAACGTGCACGTTGTCGATGACCATGCGCGGATTTTCGCCGTCTTCAACCATGTGAAGGTGCAGGATTTCAGGGCCGTTCACCGTTAGCTCATCGGACCCATAATGCATACCTTCACGGTCACTGAGCCGTTTGTGGTTGTCCGTGAAGGTGAGATCTCTGGTACATAGATCACTGCACCCCCAGTCGTAACTTACGCGGCGGGTACCTGTGCCAGGCAGCAGAATTTCGGTTGAACCGTCGAACGTAAGATGTTTTGCCTTTATGGCGCTTCCATCGCCGCTGTGCGAATCGTCGCTGACCCCACCCGTGCCATGTAGTTTGAATGTCGTCTGGTCAACCTTGAATTCCTTGCGGTCACCGACCTGCTCGGACTCGAAATCGACCTCCGAAGTCACGATGGGGCGACCTACCGCTTGGTCTTGCTCATCGTAGGTTAGCTGCATAACCTGATCCTTCGCCGTGGGCAGCTTGATTCGGATTACAGGCACCGCCTGGCCATACGCTGCGTGATACCGGAACTGGTCGAACTGCGCCAGCAAGCCAGCCTGCGTCTGACCCTCGACATAGAAAAATGCAACAACAGGCAAGTTGGCGCCCACGCCGACTTGCCAGGCTGGAAGCAAAATCTCGTTGTAGCCCATCCACGCATCGGCGCTCAAACCTGCCCTGACTTTTATCGGCATCTCGAACCACCGGGCCCTCATGTTCGCGGGTGCTTCGCGAAGGTCCCACCCGCAGACTCTTGATTTTCTGATGTCATCTTCGCTGTACGTTGCCAACCACGCTTCGGCATCCTTCACGCCGACCTTCTGGCACGCATCCGTGGTGCTCTCAAACCCATCATGCGGGCCGCACCCCTGCGCGGTTTCGCGGTTGTCCGTGCCACCATCGATGGGGAAGGTGCACAGTACTTCGAGCTCGCGCAGCTTGCCGTGCGGGATGGCCTGCAGCGGCGGGAACAAATAACCATTGAAGCGTTCCGCCGCCCTGCCGAAGTTGGTGTCACGGCGCACCCAGGAAAACGCTATGGCGCCTTTATCCAAGTGCTTGCGGCTCGGGTCCCAAGGTAGCGATTCTGGGCTGAAACCGGTGGCACGCATTTCAAAACCGCTGCACAGGTAGCTGGGTTTGTCAGGCCCACCACAGTCTTCGGTGACCGAGTCGTACCAGACTTTCAGTTGCGTAACCGCCTGTTCACCCCGCTTGTTCAATTCGATCAACTGCTGTGACTTGGCTGTTGCGCTTGTGAGTGCCTGAGTCTGCGCGGGCGGACGGGCAGGCAGCACAGGGGACGTGTGCGACACGCAACCGATCAAACTTGCCAGGGTTAGAAGCGACAGGGCTATTCGTGTCCACATTGGCGAGCACCTTTTTCTGAGTGGAGTAGCACAGCCGCACGCATAGCTATCGTGGGCTTTGGTGCAATTTGCGCACAGGAAAAAAGTGGCGGCTACTGGCAGTTTTATCAGCATTCGGGCCAAGCCCAGGTGACCGAGCGCCAACATCTCGATTGGGCCTGGGCAGGTCTTCCGGGCATGGGCTCAGTTCAGGTGCGCTTTGAGTTCGGCGCCAGCCTGGCGCATTGCCGCCTTGACCGCCGGTACCTGGCTCAGCGGGTTGAGCAGCCCATAGTCATGGATCATGCCGTTGTAGCGCACCGAGGTCACCGGCACGCCGGCGGCATTCAGCTTGCGGGCATAGGCCTCACCTTCATCACGCAGCACGTCGAACTCGGCTGTTTGCACCAGCGCTGGCGGCAAGCCTTGCAACTGTTCGGTGGTAGCTCGCAGCGGCGCGGCGTAGATCTGTTCCCGCGCCTTGGCATCCGTGGTGTAGTTGTCCCAGAACCACTTCATCATGCCGGTGGTCAGGAAGTGCCCTTCGGCAAACTGTTTGTACGAAGCGGTTTCGAAGCTGGCGTCCGTCACCGGCCACAGCAACAGCTGGAAGCGCAGGGCCGGGGTGCCAGCTTCTTTGGCCTTCAGCGCCACGACCGCCGCCATGTTGCCACCGACGCTGTTGCCAGCCACGCCCAGCCGCTTGCCATCCACGCCGATCTGCTGGCCGTGCTCGGCCACCCAGCGGGTCGCGGCATAGGCCTGGTTGATCGCGGTCGGGTAGTGCGCCTCCGGCGACGGGGTGTAGTCGACATACACCGCCACTGCCCCAGAGCCAACCACCAGGTCACGGATCAGCCGCTGGTGGGTCGGGAAGTCGCCGAGCACCCAGCCACCGCCGTGGAAGAACATGAATACCGGCAACGCCCCTTTGACATTGGCCGGGCGAACCACCTGTAGCTTGATCGACTGGCCGTCGGCCTCGATGGTGCGTTCCTTCACCTCGATCCCGGAGAGGTCAACCTTGACCGAGGCCTGGGCGCCGGTCAGCACCGCGCGGGCATCTTTCGGGCTGAGTTGCTCCAGTGGCTTGCCGCCGCCTTGCTCCAGGGCTTCGAGGAAGGCCTGGGTGCGTTGCTCCACGCCGGGGCTCCCCGCTGCGAACGCGCTGGAAACGGACAGCGCCAGAAGCGAGGCGGTGAGTGTTTTGTGGACAATATTCATGGGCGAATCCTTTTCTGTGCAAGTGTCGGGGGTGGGCGTCTTGCCTGGCCTGCTGGGCCATCGCTGCGACCTGTGCGTAGATTAGGCAGGTGCGCTCGTGGGAAAAAGCCGCTATAAAGCGTTTTACTGTCACCAAGAGCGAGACAATGAACCCCTACGAAGACATGCGAATCTTTGCCCAGGTGATGGAGGCCGGCAGTTTCACCGCCGCCGCCGACCGCCTGGGGATGTCCAAGCAATCGGTGAGCCGGCGCCTGATGCAACTCGAAGCGCGCCTGGGCGTGCGCCTGCTCAACCGCTCCACCCGGCGCCTGGACGCCACGCCGCTGGGCCAGCAGTACTACCAGTCGGCCATGCGCCTGCTCGGTGAAGTGCAGCAGGTGGAGCACGACATCAGCGGCCAGGCCCAGGCCTTGCGCGGCACCTTGCGCCTGAGCGCGCCATTGTCGTTCGCCATGGCGCACCTGGGCTGTTTGCTGACCGAGTTCCTGCAGTTGCATGCGCAGGTGGATGTGGAGGTGGACCTCAGTGATCGGGCGGTGGACCTGATCGGCGAAGGCTATGACCTGGCGTTGCGGATTGGCGCGCTGGAGGACTCCAGCCTGATCGCCCGGCGCATCGCCGATGTGCAGCGGGTGTACTGCGCGAGCCCGGCCTACCTGGCGGCGCGCGGTGTGCCGGCCAGGCCGGAGGACCTGGCCGGGCATGACTGCCTGCCCTATGGGCATTCGCGGCAGGTGCAGTGGCAGTTTCGGCAGGCTGGCAAGGCCCAGGCGATTCAGGTGGCCGGGCGCATGCGCGCGAACAATGGTGAAATCCTAAGGGACGCGGCGATTGCCGGCATGGGTGTGACTTACCTGCCGACCTTCATCGTAGGGCAAGCGCTGGCCGATGGGCGCCTGGTCACGGTGCTGGATGACTGGCGGCCGCCAGCTTTGCAGCTGTCGGCAGTGTACCCGCAGCACCGGCAGGTGGCGCGGCCGGTGCAAGGGTTCGTGAACTTCCTGCGTGAGCGCTTGCTGCAGTTGTAAAGCCAGGGCACGGGCGACAAAAGACCGCTTCTACAAGCACCCGCAAAAACTGGCTATGCTTGGCCCATGACCAGCTCTCCACCGTTGCGCCAGCCTTGCCCCCCTGGCGCCTGCATTTGTGGCCGCGAACAACTGGCCGACCACCCGCAGACCGCCCAGCGCATCCTCCTGCTGACCCGCCAGGAAGAAAAGCGCCTGCTCGAGCGCCTGGAAAACCTGAAAGACCTTGAAGACCTGCAGCGCCTGCAACAACGCTTGTTCGACAATCTCGGCATTCGCGTGCACATCGCCCCGGGCTTCAATGAAGTGCGGACCATGCGCGGCATCGTCATCGAACTGGATAACCAGCCCGGGCTGTGCCGCAAGACCCGGCAGGCGATCCCGGCGGCGATCCGCCGCGGGCTGGAACGCAATCCCGAGGTTGCGTTCCGCCTGCTCGATACCCACGACCTGCTGCGCGATGCATGAGATGAAGTTAATTTTCCGCCGGCTTGCTACGTCTACTTGAAAGCCTCCTGCGCCAAGCGCGCAGCGGTACTCATCATTCAAGGAGACAGGCAATGACTTCTGTATTCGACCGCGAAGATATCCAGTTCCAGGTAGTGGTCAACCACGAAGAGCAATACTCGATCTGGCCCGACTACAAAGCCATCCCCAACGGCTGGCGTGCAGTGGGCAAAAGTGGCCTGAAAAAGGACTGCCTGGCGTACATCGACGAGGTGTGGACCGACATGCGCCCCCTCAGCCTGCGCCAGAAAATGGCCGAAGCCGCCGCCCAGTGACCGCACTGAACCTGCTGTGCCTGCCTTACTCGGGCGCCAGCGCCATGGTCTACAGCCGCTGGCGGCGCAAGCTGCCGTCGTGGGTGCAGGTACGCCCGGTGGAGCTGCCCGGGCGCGGCGCACGCATGGCCGAGCCGCTGCACACCGACATGCAGGCGCTGGCCCGGCAACTGGCCAGCGAGCAGCACCTGGCCGCCAATGCACCCTATGCGTTGCTGGGCCACAGCCTGGGTGCCTTGCTGGCCTTCGAGCTGGCGCATGAGCTGCAAGCGCTGGGCTGCCCGGCGCCGCTGGCGTTGTTTGCCTGCGGCACGGCGGCCCCGACCCGGCGCGAAGATTACGATGGCAGGCACTGGCGCGAGCCAAAAACCGACGCCGAGCTGATCAGCGAGCTGCGTGAGCTGCAAGGTACGCCCGAGGAAGTGCTGGCCAATGCCGAGTTGATGAGCCTGACCTTGCCGACACTGCGCGCCGATTTCCTGCTGTGCGGCACCTACGCCTACCGTCAGCGGCCGGCCCTGAGCTGCCCGCTGCATGTGCTGGCCGGCACTGATGACCGGGCCAATGACGAGCAACTACGGGCCTGGGGCAAAGAAACCCACGGCGAGTTTTCGCTGCAGATGTTCCCCGGCGGGCACTTCTTCATCCACGAGCATGAAGACCGTGTGCTCGACGCCCTCACTGCCTCGCTGCAACCGTTGCGCCTGTCCGCCTGATTGACGTCACCGCTTGCCTGGGGGAGGCTAGGCCTTTTCCCAGGCAAGGGGCAGAGCATGCTGATCGATCCACACAAGGCCACGCTGCTGGTCGTCGACATCCAGGAAAAGCTCATCGGCGCCATGAGCGACGCCGAAGGCACCCGGACGCGGGCCCGCTGGCTACTGGCGGCGACCGCCGAGCTGGAGCTGCCGGTGGTGATTTCCGAACAGTACCCCAAGGGTCTGGGCCACACCCTGGCCGAGTTGCTGGCGGCGGCACCGGCCGCCCAGGTGGTGGAGAAAAGCCATTTTTCCTGCGTTGCCGCCCAATGCTTGCCCGACAGCCTGATGGCCCGTGAACAGGTGATCGTGTGTGGCATGGAAACCCATGTCTGCGTGCTGCAGACCGTGCTCGGCCTGCTGGCGCTGGGCAAGCAGGTGTTCGTGGTCGAAGATGCCTGTGACAGCCGCACGGCGGCCAGCAAGGCGGCGGGCCTGGCGCGCATGCGCGAAGCCGGTGCGCAGGTAGTGACCCGGGAAATGGTGCTGTTCGAACTGATGGGGAGTGCGGCGCATCCGTTGTTCCGCCACATCAGCAAGACCTACCTGGTCGGTGAACAGCCCTGAACGGCTGGTTATGGGCGGCAGGCATGATGGCCCTTGTACTGCTGCAAGGTTGCGCTGGGCGCCGCGAAGAATTGCCCGCAGCGGACCCGGCCGAGGTTCGCGCCCAACTGCTGCGGTTGCTGCCCACGCAAGCCCGCGACCGCGAGGGCTGGGCCAAGGACATCCAGGTGGCCTTCGAGGCCCAGCGCATCACCCCCAGCAAGAGCAACCTGTGTGCGGTGTTGGCGGTCACCGAGCAGGAGTCGACCTTCACGGCCGACCCACAGGTGCCCAACCTGGGGCGTATCGCCCGAGAAGAAATCGACCGCCGCGCCGCGCGCCTGCACATCCCCAGGCTGCTGATCGATGGTGCGTTGAAAACGCCGTCTGGCAACGGCCAAAGCTACCAGCAGCGGCTACAGGCAGTGCGCAGCGAGAAACAGTTGAGCGAATTGTACGACGAGGTCATTGCCCGGCTCCCGTTGGGCAGGACCTTGCTTGGCGGGCTGAACCCGGTGCATACCGGCGGGCCGATGCAGGTCAGCATCGACTTTGCCGAACAGCATGCGCAGGGGTACCCCTACAGCCATGACGGCAGCATTCGCCAGGAGGTGTTCACCCGGCGCGGTGGCATGTACTTCGGTATCGCCCACTTGTTGGGTTACCCAGCCAGCTACGAACGCCCGCTCTACCGCTTCGCCGATTTCAATGCCGGCTGGTACGCCAGCCGCAATGCGGCGTTTCAAGCGGCGCTGAGCAAGGTCACGGGTGTGCGCCTGGCGCTGGACGGCGACCTGATCGCACCGGGGTCGATCATGCCGGGCGCGACCGAAACGGCGGCGCGCAAAGTGGGCGGGAAGCTGGGGCTGCGCAACCCGCAGATTCGCCGCCAACTGGAGGACGGCGACAGCCTGGCGTTCGAGGACAGCAAGCTGTACGCCGGGGTATTTGCCCTGGCCGACGCCGCCGCTGGCAAGCCGCTACCGCGAGCGGTGCTGCCGGGAATCGAACTGAAGAGCCCGAAGATTACCCGCAAGCTGACCACGGCGTGGTTTGCAGGGCGGGTGGACGAGCGTTATCAACGGTGCATGAAGCGCTAGCGCCCAGGTGCACTGTCAATGTCGCCCCTGCCGAGGCAGGCGCGGCCTTGCAGCGCGAAAGGGCCGCATAGCGGCCCCAGGATTTGCGACGGACTGTTGATCAGCTTTCGCCAAGTGCCCCGACGACTTGTTCGACACTGGCCTTCAACCCGGCAAACGCATCATCCGGGTCGCTGTCCACCACCACCAGTTTCGCGCCGGCCGCCTGGATCGCTGCGGCCAGCGCCGGCTCCGGTTGGCGATGGTCCAGCACCAACGCCACATCCTGTGCCTTCAGGTTGGCCTCCAGCGCCTTCAGCGCGGCAGCATCCCACGCCGTTGGCAGCGGCTGCTGCACCACATCCAGGTTCAGGCCGCTGGCCAGGTAACCCAACCGCGGCGACAGGCTGACCACTGTGAGATTGTCGACCTTGGCCAACTGCGTCTGGCTGCTGGCGGCAAGTTCCAACAGCTGGCGCTTGAGGGCGGCCAGGTTGCCCTGGATTTTCGTTCTTTCGCTCGGCGCAAGGCGTTCCAGGTCGTTGGCCACGACGTCGGCCATGCGCCCCAGATTGGTCGGGTTCAGCCACGGGTAGGCGTTGTAGGCATCGTCGCCACTCACCGCGATACCTGGCAATGCGCCGTCCACCGGTCGTGCGGCATCGATCTCGACAATGCGGATATTGCTGCGCCGGGCCATCGGGTACAGCGGGTCGTCGCGCCAGATCGAACGTACGCCGATCACCGCATCGGCCTGTTGCGCAGCCTTGTCCAGGCTGGCGCCACCACGGCCGCTGAAGTACGACGGCTGGCGACTGGCCGGCAGGTTGGTCGGGGCTGCGCGCTTGAGTTGTACGCCGGTCCCCTCGAGCAGGGCGCTGGCCAGGCTGTGGGTGATCGGCAAGGTGGTCAGCACCTGCGTGGCGAAAGACAGCGACGGCAGGCTGGCCAGGGCCAGTGCCAGGGTCAGGTGTTTCAGGTTCATGCCGGGTTTCCTTGCAGGCGGGGAACGAGGGCGCGGGCGAGCGCAGCGAGGGCGAAGCAGAGACCGGCAACCAGGATGATCGCGGCACCCGACGGCACCGGCAGGTCGAACACGATCGGTAGCAGGATGCCGAACAACGTGCTGATGGTGGCGATGAGCACCGAGAGGAAGAAAAAGCCCTTCAGTGACTGGCTGACCAGGCGCGCGGCGGCAGCCGGGATCACCAGCAACGCACCGACCAGAATGGCCCCGATCACCTTCACTGCAGCCACGGTGACCAGGGTCACCAGCACCACGAACAGGTAGTCCAGTGTTTTCACCGCCACGCCGCGTACAGCAGCCAACTGCGGGTTGAAGCTGGCCAGCATGATGCGGTTGTACAGCGGCAGCGCCAAGGCCAGCACCAGTACGGCGACGATGCCCAGTACCACCAGGTCCTGCCCGCTCACGGTCAGCACCGAACCGAACAGCACGTTCTCGAGGATGTGCACATTGATCTTGCCCGCCAGCATCAGCAGCAGGCTGGCGCCCAGCGCCAGCGACACCGAGAGGAATACGCCGATCAGTGTGTCCGGTGACAACCCGGTGCGGTTACGCAGGAAGTTCAGCAGGATGCCGAACAGCAGGCAGTAACCGAACAGGCTGCCATAAGGCCCGGTGTAGGGCTCGCCCAGCAGGATGCCGATAGCCACGCCGGTCAGTGCGGCATGGCCGACCGCTTCGGAAAAGAATGCAAAGCGCTTGACCACCACCAGGGTGCCCAGGCCACCCAGCACCGGGCCAATCATCAGACCGGCGAGCAAGGCATTGACCACGAAGCCATAGGCCAGCGCCTCGGGCAGGTAGCCGGCAGTGGCCCAGTCCTGGACCGTTTGGCGAAAGGTTTCGAAACTCATCAGGCAATGCTCTCGCTACGCGGGTGGACGGAAAACAGGCCCAGCAGGCGCTCCGGCGTCAGGGCCTGGGCTGGCGGGGCGTCGAACAGTACCTGGCGGCTCAGCCCGGTAACCCGGTCGGCCAGGCGCAGCACCGCTTCCAGGTCGTGTTCGATCCACAACACAGTGGTCCCCGCCTGGCGCCAGGCCAGCAGCAGTTGTTCGAACACCTGAATGCCGGCTTCATCGAGCGCCGACATCGGCTCGTCCAGCACCAGCAGTTGTGGTTCGGGGATGAGCCCCTGGGCCAGCAGCACCCGCTGGCGCTCACCGCCCGACAAGGCCCCCATGCGCCGCTTGCGCTTTTCCAGCATGCCAACCCGCGCCAACGCAGCATCGATGGCAGGCTGCACCCTGCGCGACAAACCCAGGAAGGCCGGGCGCCGCTGGCACATGGCGGCCATGAAATCATCCACGGTCATTGGCAGCCCGCGGTCGAACTCCAGCGCCTGCGGGACGTAGCCGATCACCTCGCCTTGCCCTGGCCAGTGCAGGGTCAGTTCACCATGGTGGGGCATTTGCCCGAGCAGGGTCTTGATCAGCGAACTCTTGCCGCCGCCGTTGGGGCCGACGATGGCGTGCACGCTGCCCGGGGCAACGGTGAAGCTGACCTGTTCGAGGATACGGGTGCGGCCCAGGGTCAGGTCGATATCGGCAAAGGTGATGCGCGGCCCGCAGGCCGTTGCCAGGTTGGCAGCGGCGGTCATGCGCGGTTCTCCTGAATGGCGCGGACCACGGTGTCGAGGTTGCGCTTCATTTCCACTTCGTACTTGTCCTTGGTGTATTCGCCATAGGAAATGTGGGTAAGGGGGTAAAGGCGCACACCAGACTCACGCTGGATGGTTTCGACATAGGCTGAGGGGAAGTCCATTTCCGAGAAGATCACCCTCACGTCCAGTGCCTTGAGCTGGTCGATGGTCTTCTTCAGCTGCGCCGGGCTCGGCTCGATACCATGGGCGGGTTCGACCACGGCGGTCACTTCCAGGCCGAAGTCGCGGACCAGGTAGTCGTAGGCAGCGTGGATGGTGGCCACGCGGAAGGTAGCGCTGGGGGCCTCGGTGACCTTGGCCAGTGCCTGGGCACGCAAGCCACGCAGGCGTTTGGCGTAGGCCCGGGCGTTCTGCGTGTAGAACCGGGCATTGTCCGGGTCGAGCCGGCCCAGCTCGCGGGCAATGTTGTTGACCTGGGCAATGGTCGTGCTGATCGACAGGAAAGTGTGCGGGTTGACCACCTTGCCGGCACCGCGTGCGGCAATGCCGGTAGCTGCCAGCAGCGGTACGTTCTGGTTGGCCTCGATCGTGGCGATATCAGGTTTTTCACTGGCAGCGATCATGCGGTCGGCAAAGTCGTCATGGCCAACGCCATTGAGCACCACCACGTCCAGGGTGCCGATGCGCTTGATGTCTTCGGCCCGGGGCTCGTAGGCGTGCGGGTTGAAGCCCGCCGGAATCAGCGGCACCACCTCGGCCTTGTCGCCAACGATGTTGCTCACGTAGCTGTAGTAGGGGTGCAAGGTGATGCCGATACGCAGCGGCTTGCCGTTATCGGCCAGAGCCATTGCCGGCAGGGCCAGGGCCAGGAGCAGGGCGAGGGCGGAGCGAAACATGGGCGAGTCCTTCGGTTCAGTGGCGGTGTTCGCGGGTAACCCCGGCGTCGTAGTGGCTGACCACCTGTTGCCAGCCAGCGGCGATCAGTGCCGCCTGGCCGAGGTCATCCGGGATGATTGCGGCGCTGTCGCGGCGCAACCAGATATCGGCCTGGCCGGTGCTGTCGGGTGGCAGGATCAGCAGCAGGCTGCCGGCAATTTCGGGTGCCTGGCTGCGGCCCAGGTAGGCGCCAGCCTCCAGCCAGGTCCATTGGTGGCTGCCCCGGCTCTGGCTGCCGGCGTCGACCACGAATGGTGGCAGGCCTTCATCGGCCATGGCCTGTACCCCAGGTGCAGCGGCGTTTTCTTCACGCAGCAACTGGATCTCGTCGAATGCCACCCGCAGGTCGGTGTAGAGGCCTTGCTCGGCCGCAGTGAGGTCGCGGCGGGCGTCGATCTGGTGGCTGGCGATGGCCTGTTCGTCCTCGCGCTCGCCGCGCAGCGACACCACGCCAGCCGCCAACGCCACTATCAGCAAGCTGGCCAACAGCACGTACAGGGTTTCGTGCCCGGCCCCGGCCGGGCGAATCACGTGAGCGCGGCTCATGGCTGGGCGATGTCGGCGTAGTCGACTTCCACCACGTGCCCGGGGCCGGCGTCGAACAGTACGTAGAATTCGCCGTCCGGGCGCTTGAAGGTCAGGGTCGAATCGTCGCCAAGCTTGCCGCCGACCAGCACTTGCTCGTCATAGCCGATCACATCCAGGGTTACCCCGGGGGCGCCACTGCCGTCCGAGAATCCACCGGTGCACTTGACTTGGCCGCTGGCCAGTTCTTCGCATTCGCACATGGGGTTGTGGGCCAATGCCGGGCTTGCGGCCAGTGCCAGCAAGGGCAGGGCGAGGGTGCGCAGCAGGTAGTTCATTTCTTGCCTCCTTTGTTCTCGAGCCAGGCCACGGTGGCTGGCGATGCCTTGGCCAGCGGGACAGACGCCTGGTGCATGCTGCCGTCCCAGCCTTCCACGGTGATCCAGATCTGGGCGTCGGGTTTGGTGCGCGGAGGGACCGGCAGGTTGGTGGCCATGGCGTAGGGCGCGCCGAAGAAAATCGTGCCCGCCGCCCGCAGGCTGCGCGGTTTGCCGATGCGCAGGTAAACGGCCTTCACGTCGTTGAGGCACGCCTTGCACAGCGCTGCCCTGAATACTTTGAAGTCGCCTGCCGGGCCGTCTCTGCGGGGCGCTTCGTCACGCAGTTCCGCCAGGTCCAGGGTGTAGGGGCCGGCCTGGATGCCGGTGATCACATTCGCCCCCAGCCCTGCCTCGCCGCGGAACAGCTTGGCGTCGCTGAAATACTTGGGCATGAAACCCAGGGGGATCAGGATCAGCAGGATGTTCAAGTGGAAGCGCCACTTCAACCACCACTGTTTAAGCGGGCTGACGGGCACGGCCTGGGTGGGGCTCATCGTTGCATCTCCAGCGAGGTCCGGGTGGGCACAGTGCGGGGGGCGCGTTCGCTGCGCTTCAGCGCGGCAGCGGTGGCTTGTGCGGTACGTTTGGTCCAGATCAGCAAGCCGCTGAACACCATCAGGGTGAGCACCAGGCCGAAGAAGAACCAGATCAGCTTGATCGGCAGGCCGCCGAAGTCACCGGTGTGCAGGGGGCGCATGGACTCGGTGACGAACTCCAGGGCGGAGCGGTCGCCCAGCAGGAACTGGCTGTCCACCTTGCGCGTGTAGGGGTTGACCTCGGCGCTTTGGAACATCAGTGGATACCAACCCCGCCCGCCCATGGAAATATGGCTGTAAGCGGTGGCAGGCAACGCAATGAAGTTGATTTCCAGCCCTGGAATCGCCAGGCCAGCGATGCGTGCCGCTTCATCGAGGTCGATCCGTGGGGCTGGGCTGCCATCGGCGGTCTGGGGCACTTCGTCGCGAGCGATGACCGGCACGATCGGCTCGCTGGAAATGCTGATGTGGTTGTCGAACAGAATTGCCTGAATCAGGAACCAGGTACCGGTGATGGAAATGACCGCGATGAACCAGATCGACCAGACACCGGCCAGGCGGTGCAGGTCGCCCCAGAAGATGCGCGAACCGTGCCCTGTACGTACCGGTTTGAAGAAGCCTTTCCAGAACTTCTTGTACACCACCAGCCCGGTTACCAGTGAAGCGAGCATGGGCAGACCGAGGATCGACACCAGGTACCAGCCCCAGCTGAACCCGTTGGTGAAGGGCACCAGCCACCAGCCGTGCAGGGCGCGGGTGAAGGCTTCGAAGTTGAAGTCAGGGGATTTTCCCTGAATCGCACCGGTGTAGGGATTGACGTAAAGGGTCGGGGTGGTGCCGTCCGGGAAGGTCACATTGGCCGTGAGGGCGAAGTGTGAGCCGTCGGGCTGGATGATGGACTGCACGACCATATCCGGCTCTGCTTTGTGCAGGGCGTTCAGCACCTGCTGGAAGCTGAGGCGTTCGGCGTCGGTGTCCGGCTTGCTGGCACGTACATCCGGGTTGGCCAGCCAGACGATTTCCTGGCTGACCACCGCGAGCATGCCCGTGAAGCAGACGATCAATACAAAGAACCAGATCGGCAAGGCAAGCCAGCTGTGCACCAGGAACCACAGCCTGGATTTGGATTTTTTCAAGGGTTTGGCCATCAGACGGTCTTCTGCAATGGGTGGTCGAGCGTGCGCCCAACCAAAGAGGGCTGTACTGATAAGGACGAATGAGAATCGAAATCCTGCCGATTAAAATGAAAGCAAATGTTTCAAGCGATAAAGCCGACCTGCGCGGAGGGCGGCAGGTCGGCCAGGGGGGGCTCATGATGAGGTGTAACGAAACAGCCGGCAGGGAATTTAATTGGGCTAAAGCGCGGCGCGAAGTGGCCGATAGGATGGTTAGCGCAAAGACCGATCTTTCAGAAAGGGACCGACATGGCCGTCATCACAGCTGGCAACCTCATGATCAATGGCGTCTCGGCGCAGGCGCGCAGCGCCAATGCCGCCGCTGAACGCGACCAGGCCAAGCAGGCCGGCGAAGCGGTGGGCCCGCTGCAAATCAGCAGCGACAGCCTGAAGGTATCCGCGGGTAGCCAGGCACAGGCAACGGATACAGCGGGCAGTGGCGGGTCGGAGGCGGTAAGCGCCCTGCAACAGTTGATCAAGGACTTGCAGAAGCAACTGGCCGAGCAGCAGAAGCAGCTTGCCGCGTTGCAGAACAGCAAGATGGATGAGACATCCAAGGCGGCTGCGGTCGGTGCCAAACAGGCAAGCATCGCCACCCTCAACGGTCAGATCATGGCCGCTACCGCGCAATTGCTGGCGCTGCTGCAGCAAGAGGGTGGCAGCAGCTCCGGCTCAATGGTCAGCGCCACGGCCTGACGGCGCCATGGCCTGTAAGTTCGGGCCAGCTTACTCGGCCGCTACGCGCCCTTTGCCCTGGCGATCTGCCTTGTACTGCATGGCCACCGCCGGCGCTGGCTTGGCTGCACCGGTTTCCAGCCATTGGCGCAGGCGGCTGGCATCGGCGAAATGGGTGTACTTGCCGAAGGCATCCAGGATGACCATCGCCACAGGGCGGTTATCCATTCGGGTCAACAGCACCAGGCAGTGCCCGGCTTCGTTGGTAAAACCGGTCTTGGTCAGCTTGATGTCCCAGTTGCTCTTGTTCACCAGGTGGTCGGTGTTACGGAAACCCAGGGTGTAATTGGGCTTGCGGAAGGCCACGGTCTTCTCGCGGGTGGTCGACAGCTCGCTCAGCATCGGGTACTTGCGCGAGGCCATCAGCAGCTTGGACAGGTCGCGCGCAGTCGACACGTTCTGCGTCGAAAGCCCGGTAGGTTCTACGTAGCGGGTATGGGCCATGCCAAGGCTGCGGGCTTTGGCGTTCATCGCCTTGATGAATGCCGGGTAGCCACCGGGGTAGGCATTGGCCAAGCTATTGGCTGCACGGTTTTCCGAAGACATCAAGGTAATCAGCAGGGTCTCGCGGCGATTGAGCTGGCTGCCGGGGCGTACCCGTGAATACACGCCCTTCATCTCCGGGTTGTTGGCGATGGTCATGGTGAGCATCTCATCCATGGGCAGCTTGGCGTCCAGCACCACCATCGCGGTCATCAGTTTGGTCACCGAAGCGATCGGTACCACGCGGTCAGCGTGGTTCGAGTACAGCTCCTGGTTGGTATTGAGGTCGATCAGCAGCGCGCTGCCCGAAGCCAGGTGCAGTTTGGAGGGGTCGCGTTGCACCTTGGCCGAGGGTTGTGCAGCAGCGGTCGACGGCAGCGTCGCGGTACCTGTGAGCAACAGCAGCAGGCTGAGAATGGACAGGGATGTTTTCACGTTGAGGCTCACTAAAGGTTGGTATGTCGTTGGCTGTGCAAGGGTTTTCCCCCTAAAAACCGCTGCATTCTGGAGTATGGCCGAACGGCTGTCGAATGCCTTATATCTAAAGGGCGCAACGTGAACGAAATTTAATCCCGGACCCATTGTGTACCCTTCATGTGCTGTTCAGAAAGGGCGCCGCGCGGTGATAGGGGCAGGGCAAATTGTACGCTCAGTTCTGATCAGGTCCGGTACCGACCCGTGAGCAGGAGGGCCGGCACGCAAAGGGCGTTGTCGCCTCAGCCATGTATCAACGTCAGGTCGCTGATAATGCAGATCGAGCCATCGTCGACCGGCGTTTGGTCGTTGTAGTCGACCTGGTTGTAAACGCCGCCGTGGAATTCGAACTGGCGCGAAGCCCAACTGCCGTCGAGTTGCAAACCACCTGAAGTACCGGTTGCTCCCTTGCAGGTCGCGGTGACCGTGACCAGGCCCTGTGCCGTGACGTGCAGGCTGATGCCGAACTGCGCGCCCAGCGGTACGCCCTTGAGCACCGTCGAATTCACCGGGTCGGCCTGGTCATAGGTTTGGCGAAAGCCCAAGGTGATATCGCCTTTCTTCCAGAACACCTTGACGGGCGGGCCGTCGTCGCCGCGCACATGCATCTGGGCAATGACCACCTTCTGCGCTGCGTTGACCTTGGTCAACGTCATGCTTTGACGGCTCCAATGGTCCGCGGCACTGGCCAGCGTCCAGGAACGGGTCTCGGTCCATTCACAGCGGGTGCGGTGGGTACTCTTGCTCGACGCCCCTTTGGTCGGCGCAGAAAACTGGATCGAGCCGTCACTGAGTAGCGTGACCACCTCTGGGAGGCGGGCAATGGCTTCGTCACCGTCAAGTTCCAGGGCAACGGGGTTGGTTGCGGACACTACCACCGGGGTGGCGATCAACAGGTTGCTGATGTCTACGGCCATGGTAACTCCTCATGAACAGCAAGGTTTGAAGGGCAGACTGAATGCTGCCTGGTTCAGAAGTTAGCCAATGGCTAAATTAATTGTCAATAGCTTAAAGCTAAAAATTGCGCTGTGGGTGAAATTACCTGTTGGCGAAAATTTTCAGGGCAAGGCCTTTACGCTGGATTTGGCTGTGCGATAAGCTTTTGCCATGTACTGTACAAATATACATATATCAGGATGACAATATGCCTATGCAAACAGCGTCGACTACCCTTCAGCCCCCGGGAATGTCGGGTGTAGAGCGCCTGAGCCTGCGGGTATCGTCGATGATCAACCACCCTGTGGCCCAGACCCAGCGCTGGGTGCTGGTGCATCGCCTGCACAGCGATGGCGACGCGGAATGGGAAGAGGTGATGGGGCTGCTAATGGAAACACCCGAGTTGGACCTGACCTTCAACCCTGATGGCAGCGTGCTGGTGCGCTGGCAGCGCCACACCGGCCAGCAGTTTGACGAAGTGAGCGTCGAGCAGGGATGTGGGCCACTGGCGCCGGCTGCGCCGTTCTGAAATACCGGCGCCAGGCCGCTGCCGGGGCAGGTGGCGCCTTACACGAGGTGGGCATTCCACACCAGCAGGACCCTGGCCTGGATATAGGTTTCTTCGCGGCGAATCAGGCGGTCCTTGTGCCGTGAGTTGTCGGAAATCATCTCGAAATGATCGTCATCGGCAATCTGCAGGCGCTTGATGTAGATATGGTCACCCCACGCGAAAAAGTAGATCCCGTCGCCCACGAATTCGCGAATGCTTACATCGACGATCAGTGGGTCACGGTGCCTGATGGTGGGCTCCATCGACTGGCCCCAGCCAGTGACCATCTTCAGGTGGTGGTGCTCGCTGAATTCCACACCCAGTTCACGCAGGTGGCTGGGGCTGACCCGCACATCCTTGAACATTTCCGGGTAGTCATGGGGGATCTGGCCGCCCCCCATGGCTGCGCGCACATCATAGTGGGCAATCCATACTTCATCGCCCACCAGGCCGGGCCGGCCGTGGTCCGCCTGCAGCAATACGGTTTCCGCGGGCTCGGCAGCCGCGGCCAGCAGCCTCTGGCGGGTTTCTTCGGGGATGCCTTTGCCACTTTTTGCCAGCATCTGCTTGACCAGGTCGGCGGCGCACAGCGCGCCGTCGGCAGGCCCGCCCGAGGCCTGCGGGTGATCGCCGGGCGCCAGCGCGTCGAACCAGCCGCGTGGCAAGCCTTCGATACCCTCGATCCGCCGCGCCACGTCGTCGCCCAGGTTCTTGGCGGTCCTGTTGGAGAGAATCTGGCTCAGGTGCGCAGGCGCCATGCCCCAGCGCTCGGCGCAGGCGCCCTTTTTCTGGTCGGCTATCAGCTTGACCAGGTTCTGCTTGCGGATTTCATAGATGTCCATAAAGCGAAGCATGCCAGTGTTTAGCTCACTGCTAAATGTGCGCATGGCTAAATTTCTCTTGAGGTAAATTTATCCCTAGGCTAAATTAAACCTTCAGACAATAAAAGCCATGGCGATGCAATGCCGTGGATTGCCCATCTCGTCAGTAAAGAGGTTTACATGGATCCCACCGACCTCGGCCCAGGCACCCTCACGTGGCTGGGTGGTACAGGCACCGTGTTGCTCGGGGCCTTTCTATGGCTGCGCAAATGGCTGTCCAGAGATGCGGCAGACCGCGCGCTGGACAATGCAGACATTGCCGTGGTTCGCCGCCTGACGGAGCTGCTCGATAGCGAGCGCGATGCCCGCCGTGAGGCGGAGGCCAAGGCTGACCAGTTCGCCAAGGAGCGCAATGAACTGGTGGTCACCGTCGGCCGCTTGCAAGGCAGGGTCGTAGCCCTGACCAGTCAACTGGCCCGGGCCAAGGCGTGAAACGACCGACGACCCGCAGCCACCATGGCCAGACAAAAAAAAGCCCGCCATTTCGGCGGGCACAAGGGCGTAGGGAGCAACGCACAACAAATTCGGGTCAGGCTGCCAAAGTGCCTGGTTGCAACAGTTCAGCCAATGCGCGGGCTTGGGCAAGGGTCGGCACCGGCCCACTCACAGCCTCGCCGTTGCGCACCAGGTACCAGCAGGCCAACAGGCCTTGTTCACGCAGTGAAACCGGTACAGCGCTGCCGACAACGGACATGATCTGGATAGTGGCCATGGGGACCTCCTGTGAAACATGGGCCTACCATACACAGCCGCTACCAGGGTTTGAAATCAACGTTGTCGATAGTGGTCATTACTTCTATCAACCCTTACCAGCGTGGCGGGCCGTAATACACCCGTGGCGGGCCGTAGTAGGCCCGGTAGGCTGGCGGTGGCGGGGCCGGCGCATAATAAGGCTGGTAATAGACGGGCTGCGGCGGCGGCTGCACGTACACCGGTTGCGGCGGGTAGTACACCGGCTGGCGTTCCACGTACACCGTACGGTCGTGCCCGCCAGACACCGTAGCGCCAACCACCGCGCCAACCACGGCAGCGCCCAGTAGCGGGCCCGGTCCGTACCAACCGCCGCCATGGCCGTAACCACCGTGGGCAGCTGCAGGCCCGCTGATGGCCAAAGCGCCGACCAGCAGGGCGATTCCGGGAATGAGACGGTTCATATCAACCTCGCGAGTAAACCCCCAAAGTGGGGTGTCACTAATATGACTCCGGTATTTGTCAATTGCGCGCAGGGCAATGGTAAAGGTTGTGTAAGGGACGACCAGCGGTTGCCTCTGGTACGCTGCACAAACGTTTCAGTCATGACTCAGGAGCAGGCTATGTCGACAACTCCCGGCAGGGATACCGTGCTGTGCATTTCCCTGGCAGGCCGACCCGGTACATTCGGCGTGCGCTTTCACAACCACCTGTACCAACAGTTGGGCCTGGACTTTTACTACAAGGCCATGCGTACCGACGACCTGCCGGCCGCGGTAGCGGGAATTCGAGCCTTGGGCATACGCGGGTGTGGGGTATCGATGCCATACAAGGAAGCGTGCATGGCGCTGGTAGACGAGATCGACCCGTCGGCAGCGGCCATTGAGTCGGTCAACACTTTGGTGAACACCAACGGTCGCCTCACAGCCTACAACACCGACTATCTGGCCGTACGCCAGTTGTTGACCCGGCACCAGGTCGACCCGGCAACCGCTTTCGCCCTGCGCGGCAGCGGCGGTATGGCCAAGGCTGTTGCCAGCGCCTTGCGCGATGCCGGCTTTGCCGAAGGCACCATCGTCGCGCGTAATGCCCAGACGGGGCAGCAGCTGGCGGATATGTGCGGCTACCGCTGGCTGCCAGAACTCGGCGATATCTGCCCGCCGATGCTGGTGAATGTCACGCCAATCGGCATGGCGGGGGGCGCAGAAGCTGAAGAGCTGGCGTTTTCGGACATCGCCATCGCTGCTGCAGAGCGGGTGTTCGATGTGGTGGCCATGCCCGCGCAAACACCGTTGATTCGCCGCGCCCAAGCGCTGGGCAAGCCCGTGATTACCGGGCTCGAGGTGATTGCGCTGCAGGCGCTGGAGCAGTTCGTGCTGTACACAGGTGTGAGGCCGACGCCAGCGCAAGTCGATGCCGCCGTGGCGTACGCTCGCGATATCTGATTGCACCAGCAGCGGCCTCTTCGCGGTATGGCAGCGGTGCTGGCGAAGAGGCCGTTACAGGCCAAGGGGGCAATCAGAACACCTTGGTGCCGGCGTCCAGTTGCTGGTCGACCAGCGCTCGACCGTGGGCCAGTGACACATGCTGGGCACGCTCCAGGTCGGAGAAGAACTTCATCGGCATCGACAGGCGCCTGCTGGTATGGCCATCAGGGGCGGTGATCAGGCAACCGGCGGCGTAGGGCAGGGGCGAGTCAGGATGGGGCATCACGCTGGCGGTGATGGTGTGCTTGCGGTATTCACAGTGAAGGGATTGCATGGTTCTTACCTCGCTGTGGCATGGGAAGCAATTACCTTCATATACCACAGCAAGGGGGCGGTGGTTCCCGCCCCCGACGAACGCTTAGCCTGCCAGGTCGGCCGGCTGAATCACTTCGACCCAGTAGCCATCCGGGTCCTTGATGAACGCCAGGTGGTTCATGCGCCCGTCCTGCAGGCGCTTCTGGAACGGTACACCCAGCGCCTCGAAGCGCGCACAGGCGACGCGTACATCGGGTACCGACACGCAGATGTGACCGAAGCCGCGTGGGTCGGTATTGCCATCGTGATAGGCGAAATCGGCGTCGTTTTCGGTGCCGTGGTTGTGGGTGAGCTCCAGCACGCCAGGGATCGATTTCATCCACTGGTGACGGGCGGCATCATCGGCGGGGATCTGCGCCGGGTCGACCAGGGCCAGGAAGTACAGGCTGAAAGCGGCTTCGGGGAAATCACGCTTGTCTACTACGCGAAAGCCCAGCACACGGGTGTAGAAGTCCAGCGACTTTTGAATGTCCTTGACCCGCAGCATGGTGTGGTTGAAGACGAATTGGGCGGTGGCGGCGTCAGGTTGTGCGGTGACACCAGGCAAGGTTTGCAGATCGTGCAGGCTCATGGGAACTCCTGAGGCAGGGCCGGGCACGGGGCGCCGGCAAAACAGACAGGCTGGCCATGATACGTCAGTGCGCCGATTGCGCAAATGAAAGCGCCCTGCACGAGTGCAGGGCGCTGGAATTAGAGGCCCGCATGTGCGGGCGCGTGATGGGGTCGCTAGTCCTTTAGCTGCCTCGATACTGAGCCAGCCCTTGTGAAAAAAGTGTGAAGCACATGTTGATGTTTCATCAGCGAGCCCAGCTTTCCACCTCGGCGGCGCCATACTGCTCTTTCCAGGCTTTGAGGCCGCGGTGGTTGCCGCCTTTGGTCTCGATCCGCTCGCCGGTCTCGGGGTGTGTGTAAACCTTCACCACCCGCGGGCGACGGTGCTGTTTGGGGGCAGGGCTGGTGGTGCGCGCCCCGGCTTTGGGGTCAAGTATGGCAATGACATCGCGCAGGCTTTTGTCGTAGCTCTTCATCAGGTTGACGAGTTTCTGCTCGAACTCGATTTCGCGTTTTAACCCGGCATCCTTTTTCAACGCTTCCAGTTGCGCCATCTGTTCCTGGAGCGCTTTTTCCGCAGCACGAAACTCTGCAAGTCTGGACACTGTAATCACTCCTGTACGTCGGCTGTGGCGGGGCGTGACGAACATTGAAACGCATGAATACGCCGGCCACGCAGGTGGGTTTTACTGTTCGTTGATAGCGAGTGTAGTCACACATTGGGGCGGGGTAAACTGCTAACTTATTGCAAATAAGCGGGGAACTTTCCTAGTTGCCCATGCGCGATACAGGCGACTCGCCGAAGCGGCCTGGCAGGGCGCTTAGACCATAGTCCAATGGCCCGTTCCAGAGCCATTGCGCGATCATTTCAAAGTATGGCTGGCTGTTGCGCGGTCATGTCTCATTACCGTGGCAAGTCTGTGCCGCCGGTTGTCAACCCGCTTTGAATCTGGATGTTTCCCTGTATGTTTTCCCCCTATCCTCTCGCCCCGGGGCGTCGTGTTGCCGGCCTGTTCCTGTTATGTGCCGGTGCCAACGCCCAGGCTGGCGGTTTTCTTGAAGACAGCAGTGCCAAGGTTGAAGCACGCACTGTCTACTTCAACCGGGATTTCCGTGACGGCCACAGCAGTTCCGGCCAAGGGGCATCCAAGCGAGAAGAGTGGGCCCAGGGCTTTATCCTCAATGTACAGTCGGGTTACACCGAAGGCTTGGTAGGGTTCGGTGTGGATGCGCTGGGCATGTTCGGTGTGAAGTTGGACTCCAGCCCCGCCGACAGTAACAGCGGCTTGCTGCCGTCTTCCGGGCACAACCCGCGGCACTCCGCCGACCAGTATGCAAAGATGGGCCTGGCGGCCAAGGTCAAAGTTTCCAACACGGTGCTCAAATACGGTTCGATGATGCCGGATGTGCCCCTGCTCAAGTACAACGATGGCCGCCTGCTGCCGACGATGTTCCAGGGCGCCATGCTGACCTCCGAGGAACGCCGCGATCTGAAGTTCACCCTGGCACGCCTGGATCGGTACACCGCAAGGGATTCAACCGACCGCCAAAACATTCGCGTGCATTGCAAGAACAAGCGTTACGCCTGCGACATCGAAGCCGACCACTTCGACCTCGCCGGGGTCGATTACCGGGTCAACGAGCGTTTCGGAGCCCAGTATCAAGTGGCCAGGCTGGAGAACATCTATCGCCAGCAGTATTTCGGCCTGGTGGCCAGCCAACCGCTGCCGGTGGGCAGCCTTGCTGCCGACCTGCGGCTGATCAAAAGCGACGACATCGGCAACGCCCGCGCGGGTGCGATCGACCACCGCGCCGTCAGCGGCATGCTCGGCTACAGCCTGGGTGGTCACAAGCTCAGTGCTGGCTGGCAGCGCATGTATGGCGACAGCGCCATGCCCTACCTGGATGGCAGCAACCCGTACCTGGTCAACTATGCACAGGTCAATGATTTTGCCGCGGCCCAGGAGCGCTCCTGGCAAGTGCGCTATGACTATGACTTCAAGGCGTTGGGTGTGCCTGGCCTTACGTTCTTCACCCGGTACATCAACGGTGACCATATCCAGGTGCCAGGCAGCCATGCCGAAGGCAAGGAGTGGGAGCGCGACAGCGAGCTCAAGTACCAAGTGCAAAGTGGCACGTTCAAGGACGTCAGCGTGCGTTTGCGTAATTCCACCTACCGCAGCAACTATGAGCGCTGGGCGCGGGATATGGACGAAACGCGGGTGATCGTCAGCTACAACTTCTCGCTGCTCTGAACGGGTGCTTTGCCAGCGGCCTGGTGGCGCCCGACAATGGCTGCTGAACAGCACCGGAGGGCAGCACAATGAAACAGCTGTTGTTGATCGGCATCGGCCCGGGTGACCCACGCCAGGTCACGTACGAAGCCGTCGACGGGTTGCGCCAGGCCCACGTGTTCTTCGTGCTCGACAAGGGCAGCGTCAAGAACGAGCTGGTGCAGCTGCGCAAGGCCATCCTGCAGCGGTACCGCCCCGAGGGCGGCTATCGGCTGGTTCAGGTCGCCGACCCGCTGCGCGATGGGCAGGCCGACGCGTATGTGCAGGCGGTACAGGACTGGCACGTACAACGTGCAGCGCTGTATGCGCAACTGATCGAACAGGAACTCGGCGAAGGCGAGACCGGCGCCTTTCTGCTGTGGGGCGAGCCCACGCTCTATGACAGCACCTTGCGCATCCTCGACCTGGTCTGCGAGCGAGTTGGCGCCCTGCACCTGCAGGTCATTCCGGGCATCAGCAGCGTGCAGGCACTGGCGGCGCGCCACCGTGTTGCGCTCAACCGCATTGGCGAACCGCTGACCGTGCTGCCTGGTCGGCGTCTGGCCGGGCAGGGGAGTATCGACAATGTGGTGGTGATGCTCGATGGGCAGTGCGCGTTCGCGGCTATCGATGACCCGGCCTTGACGATTTACTGGGGCGCTTACCTGGGCACGGCTGACGAACGGCTGATCGCCGGGCCGCTGCAGGCGGTGAAGGCGCAGATTCTTGAAGTGCGTGCGCGGGAAAGGGCGCGCAAAGGGTGGATCATGGACACCTACCTGTTGCGCAGGGAGCTGTAACGGGCACCGTATTTTCTGCCCCTGCGCTGCCTGCGCGCTGGTCAAGCGGGCGTCGCAGATTTCAGGCAGGGGCGAGAATAGCCGTCACCTTGTCGCGCAGCTGGTCGATGCTGAACGGCTTGCCGATCATGTGCATGCCCTCCGGTACATCAATGTTTTCGGCGTAGCCACTGGCGAACAGCACCGGCAACAGTGGCCGCAGTTCGCGTGCCTTGGCTGCCAGCGCCTCGCCGCGCATGTCCGGCAGGCCCACGTCCGTCATCATCAGCGCCAACGGCTGGCGCTGGTCTTCCAATACCTCGAGCGCCGCGGTGGCATTTTCCGCCTCGATCACCGAGTAGCCCAAATCGCCGAGCACTTCGAGCATCAGCATACGTACGATCTCGTCGTCTTCGACTACCAAAAGGTGCATGGTTCGGGTCCTGTGCAATTGAATGTCTATGATCTGTGCACAAGGCGACAGCAGAAGTTCCCGAGGATACCGATACTTGCAATCAGATGGAACGATTGGCACACAGCACTTTCAAATACTGGCTAAATGCCCTGCCAGAGCCGCTAAAGCTGGTTAGACTTCGCTTGTCGGCACGGCGCAGCGGCACATAACCATAACGATTGTTCCGCCATTCTTTTCCATGGATTTTCTTGCTCGGGCGTTTTCTCATGATTCAAGCAGCCTCGATGGACCAGCGCAGCTTCCGCAAGCTGTTGAGCCGCAACATCGGCCTTCCTTTGGGGGTGGGCCTGCTGGGTGCCGTGGCGTTCGTCGCGGTGATCAACTACCTGCTCTCGGCCATGCAATGGGTCGAACACACCGACCGGGTCATTGGCAATGCCAACGAAGCGGTGAAGCTGTCGATCGACATGGAAACCGGCATGCGCGGCTTCCTGCTGACGGGTGACGAGCGCTTCCTCGACCCCTATGAGGTGGCCAAGCCGCGCATTCTCAGCAGCTTGCAGGGCCTGAAAGGCATGGTCGAGGACAACCCGCAGCAAGTTGACCGTATCGACCGGCTGATCGCCTTGCAGCAAGCCTGGAATGACTTCGGCAGCGGCATGATCACCCTGCGCCGCAATGACGGCCCCTACCGGGAGCTGATCGGTAACGGCCGCGGCAAGCGCCTGACAGACGAGATTCGCAAGGAATTCGCCGACCTCATTGCCACCGAGCAGCAGTTGCGCATGGCACGCAACGAGAAGGTCAGCACCGTCACCGTAACCTCCATTTCGGCGTTCGTGCTGCTGATCGTTGGCCTCAGCGCCTTGCTGGCGTACCTGGGGCGCCGCGATCTGTTGGCGTTGTCCAGCAGTTACGACGACAACCTCAAGGCCCAGCAACGTTCTGCCGAGCGCCTGGAGCACCAGGCCTGGCTGCGCAACGGCCAGACCCAGCTGGCTCAACAAGTGCTTGGGCAGCTGACCCTGAACATGCTCGGCGACAACATTCTGCGGTTCTTTGCCTCTTACCTGGGCAGTGTGGTCGGGGCGTTGTACGTGCGCGACGAGCATGGCCGCCTGGTACGCGTTGCCTGCTATGGTCTGGATGCCGAAGAGCAGGCGCGCGAGCAGGTGCTGGGTGATGGTGAGGGCCTGCTGGCCCAGGCCGTGCGTGAAGGGCGGCTGCTGCGCCTGGACGACCTGCCGCAAGACTACTTCCAGCTCAGCTCCGGCCTGGGCAAGGGCTTGCCGCGCAGTGCACTGTTGATGCCGGCCAGCGACGGCGGGCAGATCAACGGCGTGCTCGAACTGGGCTTCCTGCGGCCGCTGCAGGCGCGTGACGACGAACTGTTGCAGCGCGTGGAGGGCAACCTGGGTATGTCCATCGAAAGCGCCCGTTACCGCCAGCGCTTGCAGGAAGTCCTGGCCGAAACCCAGCAATTGAACGAAGAATTGCAGGTGCAGCAGGAAGAGCTGAAAACGGCCAACGAAGAACTGGAGGAGCAGTCCCGCGTGCTCAAGGAGTCCCAGGCCCACCTGGAAACCCAGCAAGCGGAACTGGAGCAGACCAACGAGCAGTTGTCCGACCGCACCGAAGCGCTGGACCGCAAGAACGAGGAGCTGACCCAGGCCCAGGAAGAGCTGCAGGCGCGCGCCGATGAGCTGCTGCGTTCGAGCAAGTACAAGTCCGAGTTCCTCGCCAACATGTCCCACGAATTGCGCACGCCGCTGAACAGTTCGCTGATTCTGGCCAAGCTGCTGGCCGAGAACGTTGAAGGCAACCTCAGCGGTGAGCAGGTCAAGTTCGCCGAGTCGATCTACTCGGCCGGCAACGACCTGCTCAACCTGATCAACGATATCCTCGACATCGCCAAGGTCGAGGCCGGCAAGCTTGAAGTGCGACCTGAAACCACCCACCTGGACCGCCTGGTCGAAGGCCTGCGCGACATGTTCGAGCCGTTGGCCGGGCAAAAGGGACTGGCCTTCGAGGTCACCGCCCAGGCTCAGGTGCCTGCCACCCTGTTCACCGACCGCCAGCGACTGGAGCAGATCCTCAAGAACCTGCTGTCCAACGCCATCAAGTTCACCGAGCGCGGCCAGGTCAGCCTGAACATCGGCTACCAGCCAGACAGCGGCATCGTGTTTTCCGTGCGCGATAGCGGCATCGGCATTGCTGCCGACCAGCAGCAGGCAATCTTCGGTGCGTTCCACCAGGTCGATGGCACCAGCAACCGCCGGTATGGCGGGACTGGGCTGGGGTTGTCGATTTCCCGCGACCTTGCCCATTTGCTTGGCGGGCAGATCAGTGTCGAGAGCAGCCCCGGGCAGGGCAGTGTGTTCAGCCTGGTATTACCCGAACGCTACGAGAACCTGGAGCAGGAGGTCGAGCCCCTCAGCCTGCGCCCGGCTGTCGATACCCTGCCGCCAGTACCGCAACTCGCCACTGCCCAGGCGCCGAAGCTGCCGCAACTGGCCTTCACCGACGACCGTGACCGGGCGCCTTTCAGTAACCGCTGCATCCTGGTGATCGAAGACGAGCCGAACTTCGCCCGCATTCTCTTCGACCTGGCCCACGAGCTGGGTTACAGCTGCCTGGTGGCGCATGCGGCCGACGAAGGTTTCGAGCTGGCGGCCCGGTTCATACCCGATGCGATCCTGCTGGACATGCGCCTGCCTGACCATTCCGGCCTGACCGTGCTGCAACGCCTGAAAGAACAGGCCGATACCCGGCACATTCCGGTGCATATCATTTCCGTCGAGGACCGTGTCGAGGCCGCCATGCACATGGGGGCAGTGGGCTACGCCGTCAAACCCACCAGCCGCGAAGAGCTCAAGGAAGTTTTCGCGCGCCTGGAGGCCAAGCTGACGCAGAAGCTCAAGCACATTCTGCTGGTGGAAGATGACGACCTGCAGCGCGAAAGCATCGCCCGCCTGATCGGTGACGACGACGTCGAGATCACCGCCGTAGGCATGGCGCAGGAGGCCTTGGCACTGCTGCGGGAAAACATCTACGACTGCATGATCATCGACCTCAAGCTGCCAGACATGCTCGGTAACGAACTGCTCAAGCGCATGACTGCCGAAGATATCCGCGCCTTCCCGCCGGTGATCGTGTATACCGGCCGCAACCTGACCCGCGAAGAAGAAACCGACCTGCTCAAGTACTCGCGCTCGATCATCATCAAGGGCGCCCGCTCACCCGAGCGGCTGCTCGACGAAGTGACGCTGTTCCTGCACAAGGTCGAATCGCAGTTGTCCAACGAACGCCAGCGTATGCTGAAGACGGCGCGCAGCCGCGACAAAGTGTTCGAGGGGCGCAAGGTGCTGCTGGTAGATGACGATGTGCGTAATATCTTCGCCCTGACCAGTGCACTAGAGCACAAGGGCGCGATCGTCGAAATCGGCCGTAACGGCCGCGAGGCCATCGAGCGCCTGGAGCAGCATGACGACATCGACCTGGTGCTGATGGATGTGATGATGCCGGAAATGGACGGCTTCGAAGCCACCCGGCTGATCCGCCAGCAACCGCGCTGGCGCAAGCTGCCGATCATTGCGGTGACTGCCAAGGCCATGAAAGATGACCAGCACCGTTGCCTGCAGGCCGGCGCCAACGATTACCTGGCCAAACCGATCGACCTGGACCGCCTGTTCTCGCTGATCCGCGTATGGCTGCCGCAACTGGAGCGAATTTGACTAGCGAACGTAACACCGATATCGAGATCCGCTTGCTGATCGAGGCCATCTACCTCAAGTACAGCTATGATTTCCGCAATTACTCCGGCGCTTCGATCAAGCGCCGGATCCTGCATGCGTTGCGCCAGTTCGGTTGCCAGACGGTATCGGCCTTGCAGGAGCGCGTGCTGCACGACCCTGGCATGTTCATGCAGTTGCTGCAGTACCTGACGATTCCGGTCAGCGCGATGTTCCGCGACCCGGGCCATTTCCTGGCGCTGCGCACCGAGGTGGTGCCGCTGTTGCGCACCTGGCCATCGATCAAGGTGTGGATCGCCGGCTGCAGCACGGGCGAGGAGGTGTATTCGATGGCCATCCTGCTGCGCGAAGAAGGCCTGCTCGAGCGCACCATCATCTACGCCACCGACATCAACCCGCACTCGCTGGACAAAGCCAAGCAGGGCATCTACTCGATGCAGAACATGCTCGACTACGCCGAGAACTACCGCATCGCCGGTGGCCGCCGGGATTTCGCCGAGTACTACACGGCAGCGTATGGCAACGCGATCATGGACAGCACCCTGCGTGAAAACGTGACCTTCGCCGACCATAGCCTGGCCACCGACAGCGTGTTCTCCGAGACGCAGTTGGTGTCTTGCCGCAATGTGCTGATCTACTTCAACAAGGAGCTGCAGGACCGCGCCCTGGGCCTGTTCCATGAATCGCTGTGCCATCGCGGTTTTCTGGTGCTGGGCAGCAAGGAGTCGGTCGACTTTTCCGCTTACAGCGACGGTTTCGAGCCGCTGGTCAAGCCTGAACGGATCTATCGCAAATCATGAAGGGCGTACAAGCGGTGGTGATCGGCGCCTCGGCCGGCGGGGTGTCCGCGCTGTTCACCGTGCTAGGCGGGTTGCCGTCGGGGTTCGCCATTCCGGTAGTCTGTGTGTTGCACCTGCCGGATGACCGCCACAGCCAACTGGCCGAGGTGCTGCAACGCCGCCTGCTTCGTCCCGTGTGTGAGGCACGTGACAAGCAACCGCTGCGCCCTGGCCAGATCTACGTGGCCGGGCCGGGCTATCATTTATCGGTAGAACGCGACTTCACCCTGTCGTTGAGCCAGGAACCACCGGTGCATTTTTCCCGGCCGGCCATCGACTACCTGTTCATTTCCGCGGCCGATGCCTACGGTGCCGGCCTGCTTGGCGTGCTGCTCACCGGTGCCAATGAAGACGGTGCCCAGGGGTTGGCTTACATCAAGAACAGCGGCGGCCGGACCATCGTCCAGGACCCTCGCGACGCACAGGTGGCGCTGATGCCCGAGGCCGCCCTGGCCCTCCATCAGCCCGACCATATTCTTACCTTGAGTGGGATCGAGCAGTTGCTCGCCGCCCTGGAACCCAGCGCATGCTAAGCAACACTATCGCCAAACTGCTGATCGTCGACGACCTGCCAGAGAACCTGTTGGCCCTCGATGCCCTGATACAGGGCGAGGACCGTGAGGTGCACCAGGCCCAGTCTGCCGAAGCCGCCTTGTCGCTGTTGCTCGAACACGAGTTCGCGCTGGCTATTCTCGATGTGCAGATGCCGGGCATGAACGGCTTCGAACTGGCCGAACTGATGCGCGGTACGGAAAAAACCCGCCACATCCCTATCGTTTTCGTCACCGCAGCCGGGCGTGAAATGAACTACGCCTTCAAGGGCTACGAAAGTGGCGCCGTGGACTTCCTGCACAAACCGCTGGATACCGCTGCGGTGAAGAGCAAGGTGTCGGTGTTCGTCGACCTTTACCGCCAGCGCAAGGTGCTTGACCGCCAGTTGCAGGCGCTGGAGCGCAGCCGCCAGGAGCAGGAAGTGCTGCTGGGCCAGCTGCAGGCGGCGCGCGGTGAGCTGGAGCATGCGGTGCGCATGCGCGACGATTTCATGTCGATCGTGTCCCACGAGGTGCGTACCCCGCTCAACGGGCTGATCCTGGAAACCCAACTGCGCAAGCTGCACCTGGCGCGGGGCAACCTGGCGGCGTTCAGCGCCGACAAGCTGCAGGCCATGGTCGAGCGCGACGAGCGCCAGATCAACAGCCTGATCCGCCTGATCGAAGACATGCTCGATGTTTCGCGCATTCGTACCGGCAAGCTGTCGCTGCGGCCCAAAGCGTTCGACCTGAGCGAGCTGGTGCAGCGGTTGGTGGAGAATTTCACCGCCCAGGCCACGGCACTGGATACGTTCATCGAGTTGCAGCATTGCCAGCCACTGCAGGGGGAGTGGGACGAATTTCGGATTGAACAAGTACTGGCCAACCTGTTGTCCAATGCCTTGCGTTATGGTGAACGCAAACCGGTGCAGGTAAGGCTGTACGAGCAGGACGGCCTGGCGTGCGTGCAGGTGCAGGACCATGGCATTGGTATCGATATGGCTAACCAGCAACGTATCTTTCAGCAGTTCGAGCGCGTCGCAACTCAGCAAGCTACGGGTGGCCTGGGCTTGGGCCTGTATATTTCCGACCAGATCGTGCAAGCGCATGGCGGTCGGATTGTGGTGCAAAGCGAGGTGGGCAAAGGTGCGACCTTCACCCTGCAACTGCCCCTGGCTGCAGTGGAACAACTAAACGACCAGGCGTGGGCAACCTCTGCATAAGCCTGGGGTCTGATGGCCAACTGGAAGAATTTTCAAGGCGTTAACATGAGTGAAGATGCACAAGACGTAGTGCTGGTGGTCGAGGACGAACCAGCGATACGCATGATTCTGCGGGACTACCTGGCGGGCGAGGGCTACCACGTGCTGGTCGCCGAGGACGGTGAACAGGCGTTTGCCATCCTGGCCAGCAAGCCGCACCTGGACCTGATGGTGACCGACTTCCGCCTGCCGGGCGGGATCTCCGGGGTGGAAATCGCCGAGCCGGCGGTGAAGTTGCGGCCCGACCTGAAAGTGATCTTCATCAGCGGCTACCCCGCCGAGATCCTCGAGTCCGGAAGCCCGATCACCCGCAAGGCACCGATCCTGGCCAAGCCGTTCGACCTGGACACCTTGCACGAGCAGATCCAGGCACTGCTGCGCTGATACCCGTCAAGGCCCTGTCACCGGCGCGCGCTGACGGGCCGGTGCTGATCAACGCAAGGTCCGTTCCAGCCCACCCAGCACCATGCTCTCCATCAACACCAGCGCTTGCGCTTCAGGCAATGCCTGCAGCGCGCCGGGCAACTGGTTCAGCAGCGTTGCAACCACCTGCGCGGTGGCCACCAAGGCTGGCCCCTGCAGCTTCGCCTGCGGCGCGATCAGCCGCAACAGCCCGGCCTCATAACGCCCGCGCAACTGCGTCAGGCGTGCCTGCTGGGCCTCGCTCAGGCAACAGAAATCACGCTCAGCCAAACGAAACTGCAGGGGCCGTTCGGCATGCAAATGCCAATGCGCCGCGATCAGGCAATTCAAGGCTGAAGCGCCGCGGGCCACGGCCCGCCGCCCCTGGTCCAGCAGGGCCTGCAACTCCTCGTACAGTTCCTCGATCAAGTCGAACAGCAGGTCCTGCTTGCTGGGAAAGTGGTGGTACAGCGAGCCGGCCGTCAGCCCGACATGTGCGGCCAATTCGCGCATGCTGACCTGGCCAAAGCCTTTTTCGGCAAACAGCGCCATGGCCTGTTCACGTCGCTCTTCGAAATTGGCACAACGCATCGCGGCATTGATCGGGGGCATGGCGCCTGGGCCTCAGTAGGTGAAGAAGCCGCGGCCGCTCTTGCGCCCCAGCCAGCCGGCCGCCACCATCTCCTTGAGCAGCGGGGCAGGGCGGTACTTGCTGTCGTTGAAGCCCTCATGGAAGGCCTCCATGATCGCCAGCAAGGTGTCCAGGCCGATCAGGTCGGCCAGCGCCAGTGGGCCGATCGGCTGGTTGCAGCCAAGGCGCATGCCGGTGTCGATGTCCTCGGCGCTGGCCAGGCCTTCCTGGCGTACGAATATCGCTTCGTTGATCATCGGCACCAGGATGCGATTGACCACGAAGCCCGGCCGGTTGCCAGCAGTGATCGGGGTCTTGCCCAGCTTCTCTGTCACCAGCAATGCCTGGGCGTAGGTACCGTCGCTGGTCTGCAGGCCACGAATGATCTCGACCAGCGCCATCATCGGCACCGGGTTGAAGAAGTGCACGCCAATGAAGCGCTCGGGGTGCTCGATGCTGGCGGCCAACTGGGTCACCGACAGCGACGAGGTATTGGTCGCGATCAGGCAATCGGCGGCGACGTTGCTTGCCACCTGCTGCAGGATGCGTTGCTTGAGCTGCAGGTTCTCGGTGGCCGCTTCGATCACCATCTGCATCGTGGCCAGCTGGCCGTAGTCGGTGCTGGTGCGGATCCGGGTTTTGGCTGCCGCTGCCTGCTCGGCGGCGAGGGTCCCTTTGCTGACCTGGCGCTCGAGGTTCTTGCCTAGCGTTGCCACCCCGCGCTCCAGGGCGGCGTCGGCCACGTCCACCAGCAGCACCTGGTAGCCTGCCACCGCACACACTTGGGCGATGCCGTTGCCCATGGTGCCGGCGCCGATCACGGCGATCTGTTCAATGTTCATCTTTCAGTTTCCTCAAACCCGCTCGAAGACCACGGCGATGCCTTGGCCGCCACCTATGCACATGGTGGCCAGGGCGTAGCGCCCCTGAATGCGCTGCAATTCATGGATGGCCTTGGTGGCGATGATCGCGCCGGTGGCACCCACCGGGTGGCCCAGGGAAATGCCCGAACCGTTGGGGTTGACCTTTTCCGGGTCGAAGCCCAGTTCGCGGGCCACCGCGCAAGCCTGGGCGGCGAAGGCTTCGTTGGACTCGATCACATCCAGGTCCTGCACCTTCAGGCCGGTCTTCTCCAGCACCTTGCGGGTGGCGGGGATCGGCCCCAGGCCCATCAACTCGGGTTCCACCCCGGCGTGTGCGTAGCCCACCAGCCGGGCCAGTGGCTTGAGGCCCAGGCGCCGCACCGCGTCACCGCTGGCCAGCACCAGACCAGCGGCGCCGTCGTTGATGCCACTGGCGTTACCGGCAGTCACGGTGCCGTCTTTCTTGAACACCGGCTTCATGCCGGCCAGTTGCTCGGCCGTGACCTCACCGCGCACATGTTCATCGACACTGAACTGCACGCTGCCTTTGCGGGTTTTGAGTTCCAACGGCACGATCTGGCTGGTGAAGCGGCCCTCGGCAATGGCGCGAGCGGCCCGGCGCTGGCTGGTCAGGGCCAGCTCGTCCTGCATTTCGCGGGTAATACCCTGGCTGGCCGAGACGTTCTCGGCGGTGATGCCCATGTGGAAGTGCTGGAAGGGGTCGTGCAGTACCCCGACGGTGTAGTCGATGCCTTGCAGGTCACCCATGCGCGCGCCCCAGCGTGCCTGTGGCAGCAGGTAAGGGCCGCGGCTCATGGACTCGGCGCCAGCGGCAATGGCCACGTCGGTGTCGCCCAGCAGCAGCCCTTGGGCCGCCGAAACAATGGCCTGCAGGCCCGAGCCACACAGGCGGTTGACATTGAACGCCGGCGTTTCCTTGGGGATGCCGGCGTTCATGGCCGCAACCCGCGCCAGGTAGGCATCACGGGGTTCGGTAGGGATCACCGTGCCCATTACCACGTGGCCGATCTGTTCGGCGGCCAGCCCCGAGCGCTCGATGGCGGCGCGGGTGATGGCGCTGGCCAGGTCGGCCAGCGGCAGGTCCTTGAGGGAGCCGCCAAAGCCACCGATGGCTGAACGGACGGCACTGACGACGTAGATTTCTGCGCTGCTCATAGAGGCTCCGATTGCATAGGCATGGCGGGACTGGGCCAGGCTCTGCGAGAATGGCCGGCGAGGTCCCGAAGTGGGTCCGAGTCTAGGCAAAGGCTCTGTTGCAGCCTATGCCGGAACTGTTCAAACAACCTGGCACTTTTTGCCACTCAGCATAGACAGCGAACACCGCCATGCGCGATAGCGATTCGGTCGCCGTGTACTTCCTCAACGCCATGCTGCATGCCCTGCGCGATTGCCCCGCCGAGCGTGACGCGCATTTGCGTGCGGTGGGCATCGACCCGCACCTGCTCGACCAACCGCAGGCGCGGGTGCCGGCCCGGGCCTTCGCCGAGCTATGGCTGGCAATGATCCGGCGCCTGGACGATGAGTTCTTCCGCCTCGACAGCCATGGCATGCCGTTGGGCAGTTTCGCCCTGATCTGTCGGGGCCTGATCCTGGAACCCAACCTGGAAAAGGCTCTACGCCAGTGCCTGGCAGGCTTTGGCCTGTTCCTGCACGATCTGCGCGGCAGCCTGACCGTGCGCGGTAGCCGGGCGCTGATCAGCGTGCAGTCGAGCATCGCCGACCCGTTGACCCGGGTATACGCCGAGGAAACCTACCTGGTGCTGATGGTCGGCCTGCTGTGCTGGCTGGGCGGGCGCAGGGTGGCGATTGACCGGACCGAACTGGCAGTGGCCCGCCCAGCCCAGGAGGATGACCTGCTGTTGTGGGGGCCGGACCTGCGCCTGGGCAGCGGGCGTACCGAGGTGGAGTTCGACAGTGCCTGCCTGCGCCGGCCGGTGGTCCAGGACGTGGCGGCGCTGAAAACCTTCCTGCGCAGCGCGCCGCAGGGGCTGGTCATTCGCTTTCGCAACCAGAACGGCCTGGTGGCCGAGGTGTACCGGCATTTACGGGCGCGTGGCTATGGGCAGTGGCCCACGTTGGCGTCGCTGGCACAGCAGCAGGGTATCAGTGCCAGCACCTTCCGCCGGCAGTTGGAGCGCGAGGGGCGCTCCTACCAGCAGATCAAGGACGAGGTACGCCGGGCGATGGCTTTCGAGCGCTTGCGCGAAGGCGTGCTGAGCATTGCCGAGATCGCCGAGCAGGCCGGCTTTCAGGAGCCCAGCGCGTTCCACCGGGCGTTCAAGAAATGGACCGGGCAGAGCCCCGGTAGCTACCGCGCGCGGTTGGCCGGGCGCTGATCTTGGCCAGTGCCGACCCTTGCGCGGGTGCCACCGCGCCAACACTCAGCCCGCCGGCACCATGGCGAAGCCCACCCCGAAGCGGTTCCAGGCATTGATGGTGGCGATCGCCAAGGTCAGGTTGACCACTTCGGCCGGCTCGAAGTGCTGCAGCAGGGCTTCGTACTCGCCCTGCGGCGCACCCCGTTCAGGCAGGCGGGTAAGGCTTTCGAGCCAGGCCAGTGCTGCCCGTTCACGCGGGGTGAAGTACGCGGTTTCCTGCCACACGCACAGTGTTTGCAGGCGTGCCTCGGTCTCACCGGCCTTGCGCGCATCGTTGGCATGCAGGTTGACGCAATAGGCGCAGCCGTTGATCTGCGAGGCGCGCAGGCGCACCAGTTCCAGCAGCGAGTTTTCCAGGCCGCACCTGGCCAGCGCCTGTTCCAGGCCGACCATGGCTTTGTAGGCTTCGGGCGCGTGCTTGGCCCATTCGATACGGTTGTGCATGGCTGTCTCCAATGCGGATGTGGGGGGTGATGGCGCTACTGTAGCGCCGTTGATTGGCCACCCCGATAGCCAATTGCACGCTTGCGCAGGAGGCCAATGTCCATTCAGCTGGCCACTGACAGGCATCCAATCTCTTCATTTCTGCGCAGCCAGCCAAGCCGGGATAATGGTCGATCTGGCACGAAGAGAAATGAACGACCATGAGACCTGCGCTGAACCTGTTGCTGGTGATTTTGTTGGCCCTGAACCTGCGGCCCATCCTGACCAGTATCGGCCCCTTGCTCGAGCCCATGCGCGCCACTACCGGGCTGGGCTACCAGCAGGCCGCCCTGCTGACCGCTTTGCCGGTGCTCTGCATGGGCCTGGTGCCGTTGCTGCAGCCGTGGCTGCGGCGCTGGCTCAGCGAGCACGGCGGTATGCTGGGCGGCCTGGCGGCGATTGCCATGGCTTGCCTGTGGCGCCTGCAACTGGACAGTGCCTGGGCACTGATCGCCAGTGCGGTGGTCGCTGGCCTGGGCGTAGCGGTGGTACAGGGCATGATGCCGGGGCTGGTGAACCGCTGGTTCCCCCGCCGCCTGGCGGCGGCCATGGGCCTGTATTCGGCGGCGCTGATGAGTGGCGGTGGCCTGGCGGCAGTGCTGGGCCCGCACATCAGTGCGCACTTCGGCCACTGGCAGGCTGGCCTGGGCCTGTGGGCGGTGCCGGCCGTGCTGGCGTTGCTGGCCTGGGCCGTGCTGCGGCCACGCCATGGCACAGCGAAGCTGGCAGGGGCATCCGGTGGGCACTGGTTCGGCACGCGCCGGGCCTGGTTGCTGGCCCTGTACTTCGGCTTGATCAATGGCGGTTACACCAGCATGGTGGCGTGGTTGCCGGCCTACCACACCGAGCACGGCGGCAGCGCCCAGGGTGGCGCCGACCTGGTGGGCCTGATGACCATTTTCCAGGTGGCCGGCGCGCTCGGTTTGCCGCTGTTGCTGCGGCGCTATGCTGACCGGCGCCCCGGTTTGTGGCTGGCGCTGGCAATTCAGCTGGTCGGCTTTCTCGGCCTGTTACTGGCCCCCACCGTGGCCCCGGGGCTGTGGGTGGCGCTGATCGGTTTCGGCCTGGGCGCTTGCTTCAGCCAGTGCCTTACGCTGACCCTGGAGCATTTGCAAACACCAGCCGAGGCGGGCAGCCTGGCGGCATTTGTGCAGGGCATCGGCTTCATCATCACCGGGATCGTGCCCTACATCACCGGTTGGCTGCGGGATGTCAGTGGTGACTTCCAGGCGTCGTGGACCCTGTTGACGGTCACCGTGCTGGCCATGCTGTGGGTCACCACGTTTTTCAACCCGCGCGGTTACTCGGCCGCCATCGCCCGCCCGGCAACCGGCAAGGCGGCACCGGTCAGTTGAGGTGCTGCAGGGTGTCGCGCACACGATCCAGTGCGGGGTCGATATCCAGCAGCTCAATGGCACCGAAACCCATCAGCAAGCCCTGCCGCGCAGGCGCTTCGCTGAAGAACGGCGCCAGTGGGTACAGGCCGACCTCGACCTTGCGCGCCAGGTTGGCCAGTAATTCCACGTCGACCCCTGGTCTGGCCATCGCGCTCAGATGAAAGCCGGCGCTGGCCGGAACCGCGCTGAACCAAGGGGCCAGGTCGCCCTGCAGGCGCGCCAGCATGCGTTCGCGGCGCGCGCTGTAGACCTCATGGCAACGGCGAATGTGCTTGTGCAGGTGGCCCTCGGCAAGAAAGCGCGCCAAGGCCCACTGCAGCAAGCTCGGGCTGTGCCAGTCACTGAGGTGCTTGGCCACACAGGCGGCCTGCAGTACGGCAGGCGGCAGCACGGCGTAGCCCAGGCGCAGCTCAGGCAAAAGAGTCTTGGAAAACGTGCCCACGTAGGCCACCAGCCCCTGTCGGTCCAGGCGCTGCAAGGCATCCGCAGCGGGCCCGTGGTAGCGGAATTCACAGTCGTAGTCGTCTTCGATGATCAGCGCCCCCAGCTGCGCAGCCCGCGCCAGCAGCGCGTGCCGGCGCGCCTCGCTCATCGGCATGCCCAGCGGGAACTGGTGAGACGGCGTGACGTAGATCAGCCGGGTGCCGTCGGCGATGTGCTCGACGCACAGGCCTTGGTCGTCGACCGGTACCGACTGCAGCTGCGCGCCCAGGGCCAGGAACAGCTGCCGTGCCGGTGGGTAACCGGGGTCTTCCATGGCCACCTGGCAACCTGGCTCGACCAGCACGCGGGCGATCAGGTCCAGGGCCTGCTGGGCGCCGTTGCACACCAGCAGGTCGGCTGCGCTGCAGTGCACGCCACGGGTGTAGGCGATGTGGTGGGCGATGGCCTGGCGTAGTTCAGGCAAACCCTGGGCCGTAAAATGCCGTTCGGGGTGGCGCTGGCTGCGCCGCAGGGCGTAGTTCAGGCAACTGCGCCACTGGTCGAAGGGGAATTGGGCCTTGCTCGATACGCCGCCGATGAAATCGTAGCGTGAAGGGGCCTGCGCCTGGCGTTGGCTGAGCACCGTGGCGCCCGCTTGCCAGCGTTCGAGCGATGCACTGGCGGCCAGGGTGATGGCGGCAGGTTCGCTGCTGCGCAGCGGCTGGCGCGGCGTGACGAATGTGCCACGGCCCACCACACCGCTGAGCAGGTTGTCATAGGTCAGGCGTGAGTAGGCTTCGGCTACCGTCTTGCGCGACACACCCAGTTGTTCGGCCAACAGACGGGTGGGTGGCAGCTGGGTGCCCGCTGCCAGGTGGCCACTGTCGATGCCAGCGCGCAATTGCTGGTAAAGCTGGTCGGTGAGGCCTTTGCGGCCATCCAGGCGAATGTGCAGTTCCATGGAACGGTCCGGAGCGGGGGTGCCCACAGGATAGCGGATTGGCTGCGCCGTGTGCGCCGGGCCGCGCGCCTTGCGCTACGGCTGTCAGAGCCGGGCGGTGCTGATGGTGATGTAGCCTTTGCCCGCCAGGGCAATGCGTATCTGGGTTTCGTCTGTGGCTGCCTTGCGGTTGCGTTTGATGCATACGCCGTCGATTGCCGCCGCGCGCATGTGCTCGGCAATGGCGCGCCCGTTCGGGTCGAAAAGCACCTCGCTGGCCAGCAGCTCGATGCGCTCGATCAGCAAACGGGTCTGTTCGTCTGTAGCGCAGAAGAACATCACCCCCGACAGGTGCGGGTCGTCATCAGGGTTGCTGATGTCATGGGCGAGCATTTCGCGCAGGCTGCTGCGCAGTTCGGCAATGGAGCGTGCGTACGGGTGCATGCGGCGTTTCCCCTGGCTGGTCATGCTGCGCCGATCTTGTTTTCTCAACGCTGAGGCGGCAAGTAAGACGCGTCCGAACATTTTGTAGGGGAATTCTGAGTCTGCCCGAGTGGCAACCGTCTGTGCAGCCTTCACAACGCTGCTGCGCCCGCCTTGGCCACTTGTGCGTCCTGGTCGGGCTTGACCCCCGACACGCCAATGGCACCCACCACCTGGCCCTGCACCTGCAGCGGTACACCGCCCTCCAGGCAGGTCAGCAGCGGTGCGGTGACGAACGCGGTGCGTCCGCGATTGACCATGTCTTCGTAGTCCCGGGTTTCCTTGCGCCCCAGCGCCGAGGTGCGGGCCTTTTCCATGGCAATGTAGGCACTGGCTGGCGCACAACCATCCAGGCGGTGCAGGGCCAGGGGGTGCCCGCCGTCGTCGACCACCACGATGGTCACAGGCCACTGTTCGGCCAAGGCATGCTGGCGCGCAGCCTCAAGTACACGGGTAACCTCGGCCAGGCCGATCACGGGTTTGCTATGCATGGGTGCTCTCCGGCCGCAAGGCGGCTTCGACGATTTCCACCCAGTGCCTGACGGGGGTGCGCCCTGCACCGGCGAGGTGGGTCTGGCAGCCGATGTTGGCCGTGGCGATGATGTGCGGCTTGCCGCTTTCCAGCGCGTTCAGGCGGTTGTCGCGCAGTTGCAGGGCCAGGTCCGGCTGGGTCAGCGAATAGGTGCCCGCCGACCCGCAACACAGGTGGCCATCGGGCACGGCGGTCAGGGTGAAGCCCAGGCGGGTCAGCAAAGCCTCCACCGCCCCGCCCAGTTTCAGGGCATGTTGCAGGGTGCATGGGCAGTGAAAGGCCAGGCGCTGTTCAGCGCACAGGCCCAACTGCTCGACGGGCTCGGCAGCCAGCACCTCCACCAGGTCGCGGGCCAGCGCGCTGACGCGCGCCGCCTTGGCTGCGTACTGGCGGTCCTTTGCCAGCAGGTGGCCGTAGTCGCGCACGAACGCGCCGCAGCCACTGGCCGTTTGCACGATGGCTTCGGCACCCGCCTCGATGGCGGGCCACCAGGCGTCGATGTTGCGCCTTGCACGCTGCAGGCCCTGCGCCTGGGCGTTGAGGTGGTAGTCCACGGCGCCACAGCAGCCGGCCTGGCGGATCGGCTGCACACTGATCCCCAGCCGGTCGAGCAGGCGCGTGGCAGCGGCGTTGGTATTGGGCGAGAACGCCGCCTGCACGCAGCCTTCGAGCATCAGTAACCGGCGTGCATGGCGCGGCGCCGGGCGCTCGCCGGGCGGTGTCACCGATGCCGGCAGCTTGCCCTTGAGCGTGGCCGGTAGCAGCGCTCGCAGGGCCTGGCCGCTGCGAGTCAGCGCCTTGAACAGTGCCGGGCGTGGTACCACTGCGAGCAGGCCCTGGCGCAGCAGGCGCTGGCCAAGTGGTCGCGGCACCTGCTGCTCGGCCACGGCGCGGCCAATGTCCAGCAGGTCGTGGTAGCGCACCCCGGACGGGCAGGTGGACTCGCAGCTACGGCAGCTCAGGCAACGGTCCAGGTGCAGTTGGGTGCTGGCGCTGACCGGCTCGCCTTCGAGCATCTGCTTGATCAGGTAAATGCGGCCGCGCGGGCCATCCAGTTCGTCACCCAGCAACTGGTAGGTGGGGCAGGTGGCGGTGCAGAAACCACAGTGCACACAGGCGCGCAGGATGCTTTCGGCTTCGTCGGCGCGGGGCAGGCGGCGGGCGCTTTCGCTGAGGTTGGTTTGCATGGTCTGGCCTCACAGGTCCGGGTACAGGCGGCCGGGGTTGAATACCCCCTGGGGGTCGAGCTGTTGCTTGAGCGCCTGGTGGTAGCGCATCAGCGCAGCGGGCAGTGGCGGGCTGCTGGCTGCACCGGGGGTGTAGGCGGTCGCGTGGCCGCCCACCCTGGCAACGGCCTCGCGAATGTTGTGCGCCTCCGCGTCAGACTTGAGCCAGCGCTGGGCCCCGCCCCAGTCGATCAATTGCTCGCCGGGCAATGCCAGCTCGCCGCAGGCAATGGGTACCGATAGCCGCCACAGCGGGGTGGGGCCGTTGAAAAAGGCCATGCGCTGTTCGCGCAGGTCGTTCCAGAACTGGCTGTCCAGCGCCTCACCGCCCAGCCGCAGGCGCGCCGATTGCACCGATCCCTCGCCGCCTTCCAGGCGCAGGTACAGGGCATCGCCGTGGTGGCAGGCGGCGCTGATCGGCAGCGGCTGCTGGCCCCATTCGGCCAGTTCGGCCAACGCCTCGTGGCGGCCCATCGGCAGCCGCAGGCTCAGGCACTGGCGCGGGCGTGGCAGCACCTTCAGCGACACCTCGGTCAACAACCCCAGGCAACCGAAGCTGCCCGCCATCAGGCGCGACACATCGTAGCCAGCGACATTCTTCATGACCTCGCCGCCAAAGCGCAGCAGCTTGCCGTGGCCGGTAACCACGCGTGTACCCAGTACGTAATCGCGCACCGACCCCGCCCAAGGCCGCCTGGGGCCGGACAACCCGGCCGCGACCATGCCACCCAACGTCGCATCAGGCCCCAGGTGGGGCGGTTCGCACGGCAGCATCTGGCCGGCCTGGTGCAGCGCTGCCTCGATTTCGCGCAGCGGCGTGCCAGCGCGGGCGGTCAGTACCAGTTCGGTCGGGTCATAGCTGACGATGCCCCGGTGGCGGCGGGTGTCCAGCACCTCAGCCACCACCGGGTTGCCGAGCATGGCCTTGCTGCCGCTACCCTGAATGCGCAGTGCCGTCCCTTGGTTCAGCGCCTGGTTTACCTGTTCGAGCAGGGCCTGGCTGTCGTCGTGGTCCATGCTCATCAGAAACGCTCCAGCTCGGGAAAAGGCAGTTGCCCGTGGTGCACGTGCAACGCGCCGAATTCGGCGCAGCGGTGCAAGGTGGGGATGTTCTTGCCGGGGTTGAGCAGGCCTTGTGGGTCGAACGCAGCCTTGACCGCATGGAACAAGGTGATTTCGTCGCTGTTGAACTGTGCGCACATCTGGTTGATCTTTTCCCGGCCGACCCCGTGTTCACCCGTGATGCTGCCGCCCACGGCCACGCACAGTTCGAGAATCTTGCCGCCGATGGCCTCGGCGCGCTCCAGTTCACCCGGCAGGTTGGCATCGAACAGGATCAGCGGGTGCATGTTGCCGTCGCCGGCATGGAACACATTGGCCACGCGCAGGCCGTATTCGCTGGATAAGTCGCTGATGCCTTTCAGCACGCGCGGCAGCTCGCGGCGTGGGATGGTGCCGTCCATGCAGTAGTAGTCGGGTGAAATGCGCCCCACGGCCGGGAAGGCGTTCTTGCGCCCGGCCCAGAAACGCACCCGCTCGGCCTCGTCGCAGGCCAGCCGCACGTCGCGGGCGCCGGCTTGCGCCAGCACGGCGGCGACCCGTTCGCAGTCAGCGTGCACATCGGCCTCGACACCGTCCAGCTCGCACAGCAGGATGGCCGCCGCCTCCACCGGGTAGCCCGCGTGAATGAAGTCCTCGGCGGCGCGGATCGCCAGGTTGTCCATCATCTCCAGGCCGCCGGGGATGATGCCGGCAGCAATGATCTGGGCCACGGCGCGGCCGGCATCCTCGACACTGTCGAAGCTCGCCAGCAGCACCCGTGCGACTTGCGGCTTGGGCAGCAGCTTGACGGTCACTTCGGTGACGATGCCGAGCATGCCTTCGGAACCGGTGAACAACGCCAGCAGGTCGAAGCCAGGGCAGTCGAGGGCATCGCTGCCAAGGGTCAGGCGTTCACCCTCGACGGTGAGTATTTCGACCTTGAGCAGGTTGTGCACGGTCAGGCCGTACTTCAAACAGTGCACGCCGCCGGCGTTTTCAGCCACGTTGCCGCCGATGGAGCAGGCTATTTGCGAAGAGGGGTCAGGTGCGTAGTACAGGCCATGGGGGGCTGCAGCCTGGGAAATGGCCAGGTTGCGTACCCCGGGCTGCACCCGGGCGAAGCGACCCTGCGGGTTGACCTCCAGGATGCGGTTGAAGCGCGCCATGACCAGCAGAATGCCCTTGGCCAGTGGCAGGGCGCCACCGGACAGGCCGGTACCGGCGCCGCGCGCCACCACCGGTACGCCGCGTTGATGGCACAGCTTGAGCAGCGCCTGCACCTGTTCCAGGCGTTCGGGCAGAGCGACCAGCAACGGTACGGTGCAGTAGGCCGACAGGCCGTCGCACTCGTAGGGCTTGAGGTCTTCTTCGCGGTGCAAAACGTGCAGGTCGGGCAGGGCAGCCTGCAATGCCTGCAACAGCGCCTCGCGGTCACTGCTGGGCAGCGCACCATCGACGCGTTCGTCGTAGAGAATGGTCATTGGCTCACTCGGCAACGGTTTTTATTGTTGTTGGCAAAGCGGTCACGCTTGCAGCCTGCGCGCGGTGCTAGTCTGGGTCGAGTGGGCTCGCCACTGGTCCTACCAGTTTTTCGGCTGGGTACTGGCCGTTGGTGGCGTGGCTTGGCTAGATTGCAGGCGGGTGTGCAAGTGGTCCTACCAGCAGGAGGGTGCGCAATGGCGAACGAGGGCAGGGCGAAGGTGGCCGACCAGGTGGCCGAGCGGGTCGAGCGGCTGATTGTCGAAGGCGTGCTCAAGGTGGGCCAGGCATTGCCTTCGGAGCGGCGGCTTGTCGAGAAGCTGGGGTGTTCGCGCTCTGCACTGCGTGAGGGGCTGCGGGTGCTGCGCGGGCGCGGCATCATCGACACCGAGCACGGGCGCGGCTCCTTTGTCGCCGACCTCACCGGGCAGGCGGGCCACACGCCGTTGATGCATCTGTTCAGCTCACAGCCGCGCACATTGTTCGACTTGCTGGAAGTGCGCGCCTTGCTGGAGGCCGAATCTGCCCGGCTGGCAGCTTTGCGCGCCACCGACGTGGACCGCTTGCTGATCCGCCGCCGTTATGAGGACATGCTGGCGGCACACCAGGCCGCCGAGGCCATCGATGCCCGTGAGCATGCCCGCCGCGACCACGCGTTCCATCGGGCGGTCAGCGAGGCCTCGCACAACCCGGTGCTGGTGCACACCCTGCAATCGCTGAGCGATCTGACTTTGAGCACAGTGTTCGCGTCGGTCAACAACCTGTACTGCCGGCCGGCGCAGAAACGCCAGATCGATCGCCAGCATGCACGCTTGTATCACGCGGTGATGGAGCAGTTGCCGGAACAGGCGCAGCGCGCGGCGCGCGAGCACATCAATGGCATTCGCGACAGTTTGCGGGAGATCGAACAGGAGGACCAGCGCCTGGTCAGGGCGACCATGCGTATGGATGGTTGGGGGTGAGCCAAACCTGCACCGGCCCCGGCGTGGGTAGATTCACGCAGAGGCGGGTGCAAGTCTGATTCAACGATCAGCGATGCGGTCATCCTGCGACAGAATGGCCCTGGCCAGCTCTTCGTCGTCGGCCTGGAGCCCTGGGTGGTCCTTGCGGGCCTGTTCCAGTGCGGCTTCGACATAAGCGCCGCGGATTGCACCCCCACTGGCAACGAACGCCGAAAGCTCGTCGCGGGCAGGAATGATCCGTTTGTCATCTTTGAAGGTGGAATACAGCGAAGCGGAAACACCGGCCGAGGTGGCGACGTCGCCCGCATCGACGCGGGCCAGTGCGGCACCGGCAGGCAGCAGGAGCAGCAGCGCAGGTGCGATGAGTAGGTGGCGCATGTCGTGTTCTCCAGAAGGGTGAAGCCCAAGGAATAAACCACTCAGAGGTTAAGAAAGCATCAGTGTGAAAGTAGTTCCGTTGTTCATTGGCAGAATGCATGCCCGCAGGTGGTACCGGGCATTGACCGCCTCGCGGTGCGCGTGGTCTGCTCTGCCATTCGCTCATCACAGCCACCGCAAGGTTCGCCCATGCCTGACTACAAGCTGCATTGCTTCGCCGAATCCGGCAACGCCTACAAGGCCGCGCTGATGCTGCAATTGACTGGCCAGAACTGGCAGCCGGTGTTCGTCGATTTCTTCAACGGCCAGACCCGCGAGCAAGCCTGGCGCGATGAGGTCAATGAACAGGGTGAGGTGCCGGTGCTGGAGCACGCTGGCAAGTCCTTGACCCAGTCTGCGCTGATTCTGGAGTACCTTGCGCAGCAGACCGGGCAATTCGGCCCCCGCGACGCGGACGAAAAGCGCGAAATCTGGCGCTGGATGCTGTTCGACAACCATAAGTTCACCAGCTATTACGCGGCGCTGCGTTTCCTGTTCTGCCTGAAGAACACGGGCGAAACCGACGTGACGCAGTTCTTGCGCGAGCGTGCCACCGCCGCGTACCGCATTGTCGATGCCCATCTGGCGAAGGCCCCGTTCATGGTGGGGGGGCGGTTGACCATCGCCGACCTGTCGCTGGCGGGGTATGTGTTCATGCCGGAGGACACCGGTATGGCGTTGGCCGAGTTCACCCACATCGAGGCATGGAAGGCACGCATCCAAGCCATGCCAGGGTGGAAGCACCCCTACGAGCTGATGCCTCGTACCGGTGGGCAGCACTGAGGGCACGGGGCTGCTCTGGGCTTGAAGCACGGGCCCGCTCAGCCGGCAGGCCCGCGCAGCATCAGGTATGCGGCGTAGTGCGCGGTGGCACGGCACCCGCATACTCGGGCTTCAGGTGCCCCTGTTCGTCCAGCAGGTAGGCGTCCATCACTTCACGCACCACAGGCCCGGCCACCCGGCCACCGGCTTCGCCGTTCTCGATCATCACCGCCACCACCACGGCCGGGTGGTCAGCCGGGGCAAAGCCGACGAACAGGGCATTGTCGCGGTGCCGTTCCAGTGTCTTGTCACGGTTGTAGCGTTCACCCTGCTTGATCGCCACCACCTGTGCGGTGCCGCTTTTGCCGGCAATCCGGTACTGCGCGCCGGCCGCGGCCGCACGGGCGATACCCCGCGGGTCGTGCATGACCATCTGCATGCCCTGGCTGACCTGGTCCCAGGCGTGCTTGTCATGCAGCACGATGTCGGGCATCGGGTGGGGGTCGACCGGTGCATCGCCGCCTACGGTCATGGCCAGGTGCGGGCGGTGCCACACGCCCTTGCTGGCCAGCAGGCTGGTGGCCTGGGCCAGCTGCAACGGGGTGACCTGCATGTAGCCCTGGCCGATGCCAAGGATCAGTGTTTCGCCAGGGAACCAGGCCTGGCGACGGGTGGCCCGTTTCCATTGGGCAGAAGGCATCAGGCCGGCGGCCTCTTCGAACATGTCCAGCGACACCTTCTGGCCCAGGCCGAACTCCGCCATGTAGTCGTGCAGGCGATCAATGCCCAGTTTGTGCGCCAGGTCGTAGAAGTAGGTGTCGTTGGAGCGCATGATGGCTGTGTACATGTCTACCCAGCCGTCACCGCTGCGGTTCCAGTTGCGGTACTTGTGGGCGTAGTTGGGCAGCTCGTAGTAGCCCGGGTCGAACACCCGGCTTCCGGGGGTGATCACGCCGCTGTCGAGGCCGGCGATGGCCACTTCCGGCTTCACCGTCGAGCCGGGCGCGTACAGGCCGCGCAGCACGCGGTTGAACAGGGGGCGGTCGATCGAATCGCGCAATTGTGCGTACTGCTTGAAGCTGATGCCCTTGACGAACAGGTTGGGGTCGAAGCTGGGGTTGCTGACCATGGCCAGCACGTCACCATTGGCCGGGTCCAGCACCACCACCGAGCCACGGCGGTCGCCCAGGGCCTTTTCTGCAGCGACTTGCAGGCGGGCGTCCAGCGTCAGCACGATGTCCTGCCCGGGTGTCGGGGCCTTGTGGTTGAGCACGCGCATCACCCGGCCCTGGGCGTTGGTCTCGACTTCCTCATAGCCCACATGGCCATGCAGCTGTCTTTCGTAGAAGCGCTCGATGCCGGTCTTGCCAATCGACTGGGTGCCCCGGTATTCGGTGCTGTCGACTACTTTGGCCTCCTTTTCGTTGATACGCCCCACGTAGCCAACCGAATGGGCGAAATGCGCGCCCAGCGGGTACTCGCGGATGAACTGTGGTTCGACCTCCAGGCCCGGCAGGCGGAACTGGTTGACCGCCACCAGGGCGATCTGCTCTTCGCTCAGCCCCACTATCAGGGTGACCGGCTCGAACGGCTTGCGGCCCCGGCGCAGGTCCTTGTCGAACTGCTTGCGGTCGTCCTCGTTCAGCCCCAGCACCTGGGTCAGGGTGTCGAGCACCTTGGCCGAATTGCCGCCGGTCCGCTCGCGGGTGATGGTCAGGTCGAAGCTGGGCTTGTTGTCGGCCAGCACCACGCCGTTGCGGTCGTAGATAAGCCCGCGCTCAGGGGCGATGGGCAGCACATGCACGCGGTTGTTTTCCGACACGGCACTCTGCTGGTCGTGCTGCAGCACCTGCAGCACATAGAGCCGACCCACCAGCACGGCACACAGGCTGAAGACCAGGGCGGCGCAGGCCAGAAGCCGGCGGTTGACCAGGTGCTTTTCCTTTTCGTGGTCCTTGAGGGGGATAGGTTGCGGCATTCGGGGCTCTTTTGTGCGGGTTACGCGCCGATGTGCAGGCGCGCGAACGGGCGGGGGATGCTACGCAACCCGCCCGGCAGCCTCAAGCCGGGTGGTGGCTGGCGGTAGCCTGGCTTGCGCTGTGCGCCGCATGGTCAGGGCGCTGGGGCGCTATATGAAGATTTGTTCATGGCGCCGGGTGCGATGACAGGCCTATGCGGTAATGCCGTGATCGATATGGATCCATTTACTGAATCTGTTCGATAAACGAACGCGAATTAACAGGAATCATGAATATGTAAGGTATTGATAATTAACATTTAAATTTTTGTAATTTTGGCTGATCAGACTGTCATCACCGGTCTGAGCCGTGCTTGCGATTGCCCCATGGATTGTTTGTGGATCCATTATTTGTTTGATTAGCGCCTGACATCGGCTGGAGGCCTCCAGCCTGATGCGCCGACAATTACAAGAAGGGTTCAGTCATGAAAGGCTTTTCCAGGGTATGGAACCGTCAGGGTTCCTTGCGCTTTGCCTGCGCGTGCGTTGCCGTTGTGCCACCTGCAAAGCGGCAGGTGGCGCTATGAGTAACGACCTCAAGCAGCGCCTGGACAACGACCCGATGGGGCGCTTTCAGTGCCTGGCCATCGGCATATGCATCCTGCTCAACATGATCGACGGCTTCGACGTGCTGGTCATGGCCTTTACCGCTGCCTCGGTGTCTGCGGAGTGGGACCTCAACGGGGCGCAGGTGGGCTTGCTGCTCAGTGCCGGCTTGTTTGGCATGGCGGCGGGCTCGCTGTTCATCGCACCCTGGGCTGACCGCTTCGGGCGGCGCCCGCTGATCCTGCTGTGCCTGGTGCTGTCGGGGGTCGGCATGCTGCTCTCGGCGTTGAGCCAGAGCCCGATGCAACTGGCCCTGTTGCGTGGGCTGACGGGCCTGGGCATTGGCGGCATCCTGGCCAGCAGCAACGTCATTGCCAGCGAATATGCCAGCAAACGCTGGCGCGGCCTGGCGGTCAGCCTGCAGTCCACCGGCTATGCCCTGGGGGCAACGCTGGGCGGTTTGCTGGCGGTGTGGCTGCTGGGGCAGTGGGGTTGGCGGTCGGTGTTTCTGTTCGGCGGTATCGTCACCGTCTGCGTGTTACCGCTGGTCTGGTTGTGGTTGCCGGAGTCGCTGGACTTTCTGCTGGCACGCCGGCCCGCCAACGCCCTGGTGCGGGTCAATCGCTTGGCGGTAAGGCTAGGCCACCCGGCACTGGCGCAGCTGCCAGCGCTTGCGGCCAGGGTGCCGGGCAGTGCCAGCGGTTTCCGGCAACTGTTGGCGCCGGCCATGCGCCGGACCACGCTGGTGATCTGGCTGCTGTTCTTCCTGGTCATGTTCGGTTTCTACTTCGTCATGAGCTGGACCCCGAAGCTGCTGGTGGCGGCCGGGCTGTCCGCGCAGCAAGGCATTACGGGCGGTGTTCTGTTGAGCGTGGGCGGCATCCTCGGCGCGGCGCTGATCGGCGGGCTGGCTTCGCGCTGGCCGCTTACCCGCGTGCTGGCGCTGTTCATGCTGACCACTGCGGCGCTGCTGATGCTGTTCGTGGCCAACGGGGCCTCGGCTAGCGCGGCATTGGCCCTGGGCCTGTTGATCGGGCTGTTCGCCAACGGCTGCGTGGCCGGCTTGTATGCCTTGTCGCCGGTGGTCTACGACGCATCGGTGCGCGCCACCGGCGTGGGGTGGGGCATCGGCATCGGGCGTATGGGCGCCATTGTGTCGCCCACCGTGGCGGGTGTGCTGCTCGATGGCGGCTGGCAGCCGCTGCACTTGTATGGGGTGTTTGCCAGTGTGTTCGTGCTGGCGGCGGGGTGCCTGCTACTGCTGCGCGCACCCAGGCCGGCCCCAGTGGCGGCCAGCGATGCGCTGAGCCACTGACTACTCGAGCCCGGCATGCGCTAAGATGCCGGCTCGTTTCCCTGGAAGTTGCCTGGATGAGCAAGCCCGGTCAAATGGTGCTGGTCGCGTTGCGCAAGATGATCGCCTCAGGCGAGCTGGCGGCCGGCGAGCGCCTGATGGAAGTTCCCACTGCCGAACTGTTCGGCGTTTCACGCATGCCGGTGCGCATGGCCTTTCGCACGCTCGAACAGGAAGGCCTGCTGGTCCGCTTCGGCGGCCGGGGCTTTCAAGTGCGTTCGGTGAGCGCCGATGACATTGCCGGTGCAGTCGAGGTGCGCGGTGTGCTCGAAGGCCTGGCCGCCCGCCAGGCTGCCGAGCGCGGCTTGGCCGCGCCAGCTCGTGCGGCACTGCAGCAGTGCCTGATAGAGGGCGACCAGCTGTTCGGCAAGGGCTTCGTGACCGAAGAAGACCTGCAGGCCTACCACGATCTGAACATGCGCTTTCACCAAGTGATCATCGAAGCCAGCCACAACCCGGCCATTGCCGTGGCGCTGGCGCGCAACGACCACCTGCCATTCGCCTCGGTCACGGCGCTGGCGATAGACCGCCACGACCTGGCCCGTGAATACCGGCGCTTCAACTTCGCCCACATGCAGCACCATGCCGTGTTCGATGCCCTGGTCAACCGCCAGGGTGCCCGCGCCGAAGCGATCATGCGCGAGCATGCCAATGCAACCTTGCGCTATGCCGAAACCTTCGGCGCAAACGCCTCGGGCACCGGCATGCAGGTGATCCTCCCCAGCGCGCTGGCCGCTTCAGATATCCAGCACCAGTAACGGTGTTTTCGCGCGCGAGCAGCAAGGCGTGAACTGATCGTTGAGGGCTTGTTCCTCTTCGGTCAGGAACAGGTCGCGGTGGTCTGGCGTGCCCTGCAGTACGCGGGTCAGGCACGTGCCGCAAATACCTTGCTCGCACGACATGGCGATCTCGATGCCGTTTTGCTCCAGTACCTGTACCACGGTCTGGTCGGCTGGCACCTCGAACACTTGGCCGGTGCTGTTGACCTGTACCGAGAAGCTGCCGTCGTTGCTGGCGTCCACGGGTGCGGCTGCAAAATATTCGCGGTGCAGGTTGGCCTCCTGCCAGCCCAGCTCCCTGGCGCTGCCCAGCACATGCTGCATGAACCCGCCCGGCCCGCACACATACAGGTGCACGTCAGCTTGCGGGTTGCCCAGCACCTGGCGAGCGTCCAGCGCCGTTTCCGGCTGCTGGTCAAAATGCACGAACAAGCGGTCGGCAAAGGGCGCGTTGCGGATACGCTCGACGAATGCGGCACGCTCACTGGAGCGGGCGCAGTAGTGCAGCTCGAAATCGTGGCCACTGTGGGCTAACTGCTCGGCCATGCACAGGATCGGGGTAATGCCGATGCCGCCGGCAAACAGCAGGCTGCGCCGCGCCCCATCGGCCAGCGGGAACAGGTTGCGCGGCGCACTGATCTGCAGCCGCGCGCCGACCTGCACCTGCTCGTGCAGGCTGCGTGAGCCGCCCCGCGAAGCCGGGTCATGGAGTACGCCGATCAGGTAGCGGTGGCGCTCTTGCGGGTGGTTGCACAGCGAATACTGGCGCACCAGGCCATCGGGCAGGTGCACGTCAATGTGGGCCCCGGCGCTGAATGCCGGCAGCAGGCTGCCATCTGCCGAGGCCAGCTCGAAACTGCAGATACCCTGCGCTTCATCGTTACGGGATACCACGATGGCATCGATCATGTCGGTGGCTCCTCAGGCAGGGGTGGCGCTGGTGGCGATCAGTTGCGGCTGTGCTGCACGCTCTTTGGCGATGACCCGCTCCAGCACCTTGCGCGATTGCACGCCACCGGCATCGATGTTCAGCTTCAGCAGGTTGCGCCCAGGGTTGGCCAGCAGGTTTTGTTGCTGGCGCTCGAGCATTTCCAGGTCTTCGCTGAAAATCTTGCCCTGGCCCTCGCGGATGTCGGCGGTCAGGTTCTGGTCGTGCGCGGCAAAATTGCGCGCCATGCCCCAGAAGTACCAGATCGAGGTCTCGCTTTCCGGGGTGATGAAGTCGACCACGATGCTCGCGGCCTTGTGCTGCGCTGCAGCGTGGTAGCCACCCTTGCCGGCATGTGCCACACCCACTTCGATCAGGACGTGACTGGGTGGGGTGAAGCGGCAGATCTGCCAGCGGTCCACCGGCACATCGTCGGCCAGGCCGTTGCCGCGCAGGGCCATGCGCCAGAAGGGCGGGGCCATGATGTTTTCCATGTGCCGGGCGGTGACCACCTCGTCGCCGGTGACGGTGGTGACGGGCGGGGCTTCGTCGATTTCCTTCTGGCCGATGCTGGAGGCATGCACGTAGGTTTCGTGGGTCAGGTCCATGAGGTTGTCGATCATCAGGCGATAGTCGCAGCCAATGTGGAACAGCCCTCCGCCGTAGGCCCACTCTTCATTGTCTGCCCATTCCAGGTGCGGGATAAGCGCTGGGTCGGCTTGCGCCTGGTCGCCAGGCCAGACCCAGATGAAGCCATGGCGCTCCACAACGGCAAACGCCTTGTTGCACGGAAAGCCGCGAACCCGCTGGCCAGGCATCGACACCGTCTTGCCGTCGCAGCCCATGACCAGGCCGTGATAGCCGCAGACCAGGTTGCCGTCTTCCACGTAGCCCAGGGATAACGGCGCGCCTCGGTGCGGGCAGAAGTCCTCGACAGCGGCTACACGGTTCTGCTGGCCACGGTAAAAGACGATTTTTTCGCCGCAGATCTGTCGGCCCAAGGGCTTGTCGGCAATTTCGTCAGGGGTGCAGGCAACGTACCAGGTGTTTTTCGGGTACATGAAGGCTCTCCAGGTTTTGTTTTTGTTTAATGGATCCATTAGAGCCATATGCCCGTCCGTGGTCAATCTGCATTTACGCAATTAGTAGTGCTATTTGTGCGATTATCGAATCGTCTGTGGATCCATTGATGGGCGCGTCTCTCCTATGTGTCCGTGACCTGCTATTACTGGATAGTCACCCGATACCCCAAGGCCCCCCCCCGATGCTGGCCATCGAAAACCTGCACAAATCATTTGCCACCCCCCAAGGGCCGTTGCCGGTGTTGCAGGGCGTCGACCTGTGCCTGCCGCGCGGCAGCAGCCTGGCCTTGATGGGCGAGTCTGGCAGTGGCAAGAGCACCTTGCTGCACCTGGTGGCCGGCCTGGACCGTGCCGACAGCGGGCGCATCCTGATTGACGGCAGTGCCCTGGACAGCCGCTCGGAGGCGTCCCTGGCACTGTGGCGGCGACAGGGGGTTGGCCTGGTGTTCCAGCAGTACAACCTGATCAGCAGCCTGGACGTGGGCAGCAACCTGGCATTCCAGGCCCGGCTGGCCAACCGGCACGACCCCGAATGGGGCGCCCACCTGGCTCAACGCCTGGGCCTGGCTGACCTGCTCGGGCGTTACCCTGAACAACTGTCGGGCGGCCAGCAGCAACGCGTGGCCATCGGCCGCGCATTGGCTGGGCGCCCGGCCTGGTTATTGGCTGACGAACCCACCGGCAGCCTTGACGAAGCCACCAGCGACGAAGTGCTGAGCCTGTTGCTGCAACTGGTCAGCGAGGCTGGCAGTGGCCTGCTGATGGTCACCCATAGCCCCCGGCTGGCGGCGCGGCTGCAGCAACGTTGCTACCTGCAGGGTGGCCGTGTGCGCAGCGGGCAGGGCGCATGAGGCTGCTGTCGCTGGCCCTGTTGGCTTTGCTCAGCCACTGGCGGCGCCACCGCGTGCAGTTTTTCAGCATCTTCACCGGGCTGTGGCTGGCCACGGCGCTATGGACCGGGGTGCAGGCCTTGAACAGCCAGGCACGCAGCGACTACGCCAGGGCCAGTGCGGTACTGGCCGGGCCACTGCAGACGCAACTGCTGCCACGCCACGGCGAACGCTTTGACCAGGCGCTGTACGTGCAACTGCGCAGGCTGGGTTGGGCGGTGTCGCCGGTGCTGGAGGGGCGCCTGCGCCTGCCAGGCGAGCCCGGGCGCAGTGTGCGCCTGATCGGCATCGAGCCATTGAGCCTGCCGGCGGCCAGCAGTATCGCCGGGGTGCAGCCCCAGGCGTTCGACCTGCAGGCGTTCATCGGCGTGCCCGGGCAGGCCTGGGTCGGGCCAGACACCTTGCGCCTGTTGAACATGACCGCAGGGCAGGTGGCCCACGACCGCGATGGGCAACCGCTGCCACCGTTGCTGGTGCAAGCCGAGCTGGCCCCCGGGGTGATCGTGGTCGATATCGGCCACGCGCAGGCCTTGCTGCAGGCACCGCGGCAGTTGTCACGCCTGCTGGTAGCGGCAAGCCCTGGGCCTTTGCCTGCCGACATTGCGGCTGACCTTGTCGTGCAACCCCGGCAGGATGATGGCGGTTTGCAGCGCCTGACCGACAGCTTCCACCTCAACCTCACTGCGCTAGGCCTGTTGGCCTTCGTCGTCGGCCTGTTCATTGCCCATGCCGCGATTGGCCTGGCATTGGAACAGCGGCGCGGGCTGATTCGCAACCTGCGCGCCTGTGGTGTCAGCCTGGCTACCCTGCTGTGTGCCCTGGGGCTGGAGCTGGGGCTGTTCGCAGTGCTTGGCGGGCTGGCCGGGGTAGCCAGTGGCTACGCGGTGGCGGCCTGGTTGCTGCCCGATGTCGCCGCCAGCCTGCGCGGCCTGTATGGCGCGCAGGTCGCAGGCACGCTGAACCTGCCTGCCCAGTGGTGGTTGTGGGGCGTGCTGGTGAGCGTGCTCGGTGCACTGCTGGCCGGGCTGGGCAGCATCCTGCGCGCCGCACGCTTGCCCTTGCTGGCGTTGGCGCAGCCGCAAGCATGGCGCCTGGCACAGGGGCCGTGGCTGAGGCGTCAGGCTTGGGTAGCGGGCCTGTTGCTGGTGCTGGCGTCAGCTTGCGGGGTGTTCGGTGACAGCCTGCCCAGCGCCTTCGGTATGCTGGCGGCGCTGTTGCTGGGGGCGGCTTTAGCGTTGCCAGCCTGGCTCGACAGGGTGCTGGCCTGGTTGGCGCGCCGTTGTCAGCGGCCGTTGGCCCAGTGGTTCGTTGCCGACAGCCGCCAGCAGTTGCCTGCCTTGAGCCTGGCGCTGATGGCCTTGCTGCTGGCGCTGGCTGCCAGCGTGGGCGTGGGCAGCATGACCGAGGGCTTTCGCAAGACCTTTGTTGGCTGGCTGGACCAGCGCTTGTCCGCCGACCTGTACGTGAGCCCAAGCGATACCGCGCAAGGCGTGCAGATAGCCCAGTGGCTGGGGCAGCAACCTGCCGTGCGGGTGGTTCTGCCTGGCTGGCGCGTCGAAACGCAGTTGCAAGGCTGGCCGGTCCAGGTGCAGGGCATTGTCGACCACCCCGTTTATCACAACCGGTGGCCGTTGCTGGAACAGCAGCCGCAGGCCTGGCAGCTATTGGCCCAGGGGCAGGCCGTGATGCTCAGTGAGCAGCTGGCGCGGCGGTTGCGTTTGCACTTGGGGGACCACCTGAAGCTGCCCACGGACCCGTCTCGCCGCCTGCTGGTCGTTGGCCTGTACGCCGACTATGGCAACCCCAAGGGCCAAATGCTGGTGAATGCCCAATCGCTGCGCGCGCATTGGCCGGATGCTGCGTTGACAGGCTTGAGCGTCGACCTGCTCGACCCCCAGGGGGCCGCCTTGGAAGCCGCGTTGCAACAGCGCTTTCACCTCGACGACAGCCGGGTCGTGCAGCAGGCGCAGTTGAAGCATTGGTCGACCGAGGTATTCAACCGCACCTTCGCCGCCACCGCCGCGCTCAACAGCCTGACCCTGGGCGTGGCCGGTGTGGCGCTGTTCATCAACCTGCTGACCTTGGGCCAATCCCGTCTGCGCCAGCTGGCGCCGCTATGGGCCCTGGGGGTACGGCGAACCCAACTGGTGTGGCTGAGCCTTGGCCAGGCACTGCTGCTCAGCAGCCTCACCGTGCTGTTGGCGCTGCCGTTGGGCCTGTTGCTGGCCTGGTGCCTGGTCGCGGTGGTGAATGTTCAGGCATTCGGCTGGCGTTTGCCGCTGCATGTGTTCCCCGCCCAGTTGCTGCAACTGGCCCTGCTGGGCCTGCTCACCAGCCTGTTGGCCAGCGCCTGGCCACTCTGGCAACTGGCCCGGCGTCAGCCGCGCGAACTGTTGAGGCCGTTTGCCGATGAAACGTAAAGCCTGGCTGTTGCTCTGCAGCCTGTTGTGCGGCTGTGATCAGCCGGCACCGCAAAGCTATGCCGGCCTCGGCCAGCCGGCAGGCGGGTTCAGCCAGGTCACCCGCGGCCATCGCCTGGAATTCCCACGGGACCATGCGGCCCACGATGGTTTCCGCATCGAGTGGTGGTACGTCACCGCCAACCTCAAAGACACCCAAGGGCGTGACTGGGGCGCGCAGTGGACGCTGTTCCGCTCGGCCCTGCGCCCCGGCCCGGAGACCGGCGATTGGCAGAGCCCGAACCTGTGGATGGGCCACGCCGCGTTGACCGGCCCCGGCGGCCATCGGTCAGCTGAAACCCTGGCCCGTGGCGGGATTGGCCAGGCGGGTGTGCAGGCCCAGCCGTTTCGGGCGTGGATCGACGATTGGTCGCTGCAGGGGCCGGGCGGTATCGACAACCTGCGCATGACGGCCGCTGGCAAAGGTTTTCGCTACGACCTGCAGTTGCGCAGCGAGCGGCCTCTGGTGCTGCACGGCCAGCAGGGCTACAGCGAAAAGTCGGGCAAGGGCCAGGCTTCTTACTACTACAGCCAGCCGTTCTACCGGGTGCGCGGCGAGGTCGAGCGCGACGGCCTGTGCATCGCGGTGACTGGCCAGGCCTGGCTGGACCGGGAATGGAGCAGCCAGCCGCTGGCTGCCGGGCAAACGGGCTGGGACTGGTTCTCGCTGCACCTGGACAGCGGCGCCAAGCTGATGCTGTTCCAGGTGCGCGAAGCGCACGGGGAGGCGTATCGCGCCGGCACCTGGATCGACCCGCAGGGCCAGGGGCTAGCGCTGCTGCCGGCACAGATCCGCTTGCAGCCGCTGGCCTGGGCCCCACAGGGCAATGGCAAGCAGCTGCCGACCCGATGGCGGGTGCAGGTGCCTGAGCACGGGGTGGATGTGCAGGTCGATGCTGTTCAGCCGCAGGCGTGGATGCAGACGCGCTTCCCGTATTGGGAAGGGCCGGTGCGTTTGAGCGGCAGTGCCGGTGGCCGTGGGTACCTGGAAATGACCGGGTATTAAGCATTTCGAACCGGGCACGGCACTCTCTTTTGCAGGGGCATATACCTCCCGGTATATGGACAGCCCACCCCCCGCCGCTTAGCTTGAATGCTCGACGGGGCACGCCTTGCTCAGCATAAAAACAACGATGCCCCTGTGACCTTTCAGACCTGCCAACCCCACAACTCTAAAAATGAGGCGGCAAATGGAAAGCATCGGTACCTATGTCATCTACGTGATCATGGTGTGTGCGGTACTGGGTGCATTGGCATCCATCTATAACCCCGAAGGCGAGCTGGGCCAGGAGTTCATCGCCGGGCTGCACAGCATCAGCCCGATCTTCATCCCGGTCGCTGGCATCATGGCCGCGATCCCGTACATTTCAGCCGGCATCAGCCAGGTGATCGCGCCGCTGTTCCAGTTGATGGGCGCCGACCCTGGCACCGCGGGGCCTATCTTCATCGCCTCGGACATGGGCGGCTACCAGTTGGCCAAGGCTTTGGCGCAAAGCCCGGAAGGCTGGATCCTCGGCCTGATCACCGGGTTCCAGAGTGGTTCGACGATCATTTTCGTCATCCCGGTCGGGTTGGCCATGCTGCGCAAGGTCGATCACAAGTACATGGCACTGGGCATCATGGCTGGGCTGCTGGCCATTCCCTTGAGCATCATGATCATCGCCATGGCCATGCAGGGACTGGACCTGGGGGTGCGCCCGGATATCGCAACCACCGGTGCCGCCACCCAGGCCTTGCATTTTTCCTGGGCGATGCTGCTGCGCAACCTGATGCCCTTGATCCTGTTCTGCATTGCCCTGGCGGCGGCGCTGCGTTACTGCCCGGCACTGATGGTGTACCTGTTCCTCAAGCTCGGGCAGTTCATGTACATCGCGGTGGTGCTGGTACTGGTGGCGTCGATCGTGCAGTACTTCACCGGGCTGTTCAGCCATGTATTCGGCAGTTGGGGCTTCGCGCCGATCATCGCCGATGCCGATGACCAGTTCCGCGCCCTGGAGATTGCCGGCTACGTCGGCCTGATGCTGTGCGGGGCATTCCCCATGGTGCATTTGCTCAAGCGCTTTCTGGCGCGGCCGATCGAGCGCGTGGCATCGCGCTTCGGCATGTCTGGGGTCGGGGCTGCGGGTGTGCTGGCGGCTTCGGCCAATATCCTCGCCATGTTCCGCCTGGTCAGCGAGATGCCGCCCAAGGACAAGGTGTTGGTGATTGCCTTTTCGGTGTGCGCGGCCTTCACCTTCGGCGACCACATGGCCTTCTCGGCAAACTTCCAGCCCTCGCTGATCCTGCCGCTGATGATTGGCAAGCTCAGTGGCGGCCTGATTGCCATGCTGCTGGCCAGTTGGCTGGCCGTGCCCAAGGCGCAGGAAATGGGGCGCCAGGACGACGCCGCAGGCGCCTTCGCGGTGGCGCCCGAGCCGTCCTGAGCGCAAAGCGTCGTGCATTTGATCCGGAGCGCCCAGGGCGCCCCGGATTTTGTGCTTTTGGCTGGCCAAGGCGGTAAGGTCATGAGGCTTTGGTGCATGAGAGCGTGGTGAACAATGACAAAAGACGAAGCGAACGGGCTGGCTGCGCTGATCGAAGCGATCGGCAGCGAACACTTCGGGCCGGCGCTGGACAAGGTGATAGGCGACAAGCTGGCGTTCGACATGAGCTGCGCGTACCTGTTCCAGTTCAACCAGCCGGCCGTGCTGGTGCATAACGGCTACAACCACAGCGTCAGCGAGCGCACCCTGAACGCCTATGTGCGCGGCGGTTACTTGCTGGACCCGTTTTATGTGGCCTGCGTCAACGAGCACCCAGCCGGGCTGTGGCGCATGAGTGAACTGGCGCCCGACTGCTTCTTCTCTTCAGGTTTCGCCATCTCCCGTGATATCCACCCTTGCGTGGCCTCCGGCTACGGCACGGCAGTGGAAGAGGTGGGGTTCATCATGCCGCTGAAGCCCCAGGTGGCCATGGTCTATTCGCTGATGCGCCATCAGCGCAGTGGGGACTTCAGCGCGGCGGAAATGGCGCTGCTGGCGGACCTGGCGCCATTGCTGGCCGCGCTGTTTGGCCAGCACTGTCGGCTGCGCTTTGCCGAGTGCCTGCGGGCATCGCCGGAAGGCGCCGTGCTGGAGGATGCCTTCGTGGAAATCCTGCAGGGGCAGTTGACCGAGACCCAGCGTTTGATCGCCAAGCTGTTGCTGCAAGGGCACAGCAACGCCTCGATTGCCCGGCAGTTGAATATCTCGGAGGGGACGGTGAAGGTGCACAAGCACAACATCTACCAGCGGCTGGACATTTCCACCAACGCCGAACTGTTTCGCCTGTTCATCGATTATCTGGCCAAGGCATAGCACCGCGTTGCCGGCAGTGGGCCGCTGCGCGGCCCGTACGCGGTGCAAGCCCGCCCCGGCACGTTGCCAGGTGCGCCAGGAGCGGGGTGCTTATTTGAACAGCGGGCTGAGGTGTTCGCTCAGGTAGGTGCCCTGCGGGTCCAACTGCCGGCGCAGCTTGCGGAAGTCCTCGGCACGCGGGTAGATGGCGCTAACATCCTCGCCCGTCAGGAAATGCAACTTGCCCCAATGCGGCCGGGCGCCATACGACCGCAGGATCTGGTCCACCGCGCGCAAGTAGTCCCAGTAATCGGTGCCCGGCTCGCCGGAAACCGAAATGGTCACGCTGTCCTGTTCGAAGAACGGGCTCATCCAGGCGCCGTCACCTGCCGTGAACCGGTACTCGATGGGGTAGATGGCTTGCGGGAAGTCTTCCAGCATCAGCTTGCGCACTGCCCGCAGGGCTTCCTTGCTGTGGCGCAGCGGCACGGCGTACTCCAGTTCATGGAAATTGGGCAGGTACTCGATCGGGTACACATCCGAGCTGTACGCGACCTTCTCGAATGCGCTTTCCCAGGCGGGGCGATCCGTAATGTCCATGACCTTGACTTCGCACACGTCGGTGGTGCGCCCGCTGCTACTGGTGGCCGCGGTGTCGGGCAGGCAATAGCAGTGCCGGCTCTGCTCGGTGGGGCACCAGAAGAAACTGAAATGGCGATGCTTGCGCGCCAGTTCGTCGTGCCTGTCCATCACGCTCTCGAAGTCTTCGCGCCAAATGCGCTCGTGCAGGTTGAAGCTGTCGGTCACCTGCAAGGTCAGTTCGCTGACGATGCCCAGTACACCCAGGGAAACGCGGCCCGCCTGCAGCAGGTCAGGGGTGCTTTCATCGACGACGAGAATGTCGCCGTTGGGCTGCACCAGCTTCATGCCCACTATCGACGAGGCCAGGTTGCCCAGGGTAAGGCCTGTGCCGTGAGTACCGGTGGTGAGTGCCCCGGCAATCGACTGGCTGTCGATGTCGCCCTGGTTGACCATCGACAGGCCAGCCGCCCGCAGGGCCTTGCCGAAGGCATTGATGGTGGTGCCGGCAGCGGCGGTGACGCGCTTTCTGGCGTGGTCGACATGGCGTACGCCGCTCATGTTGGCCAGCGTCAGGTGCAGGCCATTGGTCAGCGCTACCGGGGTGAACGAATGCCCGGAACCGGCCACCCGAACGTTCATGCCGTTGCGGCTGGCCTGGTTGACCAGCGTGCACAGTTCGTCTTCGCTGGCCGGCGCCCCGCGTGCCGCGCGAATGCAGGACTGGTTACCGGCCCAGTTGCGCCAGTGCGCGTGGTCCAGGCCGAATTCGTTGATGTGCATGTTGTTGGAGGAAGTGCTCACGTCATTCTCCTGCTTGGCGTGCTTGAGGTCAGACCGCGGTGTAGCCGTTATCCGCGAACAGGTGCGCGCCGTTGACGAAACTGGCGTCGTCACTGGCCAGGAACAAGGCGGCGCTGGCCACCTCGGCGGGTTGGCACAGGCGCCCCTGGGCGGTCGCGATGGCCTGTTCGCTGACGTCCACACCGTGCTTGCGCAGCATGTCGATTTCCCGCAGGCCGTGGGCTGTGGCAATGAAACCCGGGCAAATGGCATTGGCGCGGATACCGCGGTCACGGAACTCCACGGCAATGGCCCGGGCGAACATATGGGTGGCGCCCTTGCTGGTGCAATACAGGACTTCCATCGGCGTGCCGACCACGGCCGATATGGAGGAGGTACACACGATGCTGCCGCCGCCGGCTGCGAGCATGCCCGGCAGCACCGCACGGGTGACCAGGAACATGCTTTTCACGTTCACGGCCATGATCCGGTCCCATTCTTCTTCGCTGGTGTCGAGGAAGGGGACAGCCGAAAGGATGCCGGCGTGGTTCATCAATACGGTGATGTGGCCGAAGGCTGCCTCCACGGTGGCGACAGCGGCCTTGACTTGCTGTGCGTCCGACACATCGGCTGCGGCGAAAACCGCTTGGTGGCCAGCTTCGCGCAGTTGTCGCGCAACCGCTGCGCCGTCGCTGCCGGGCAGGTCGACAATGCCGACCCGCGCCCCCTCTGCCGCGAACAGTTGCGAGGCGGCCAGCCCGCAGCCACCCGCGCCACCCGTGATCAGCGCTACCTTGCCGTTTAGACGTCCCGCCATGTTCGACTCCCGAAGATCTTTGTTGAAGTGTTTGTTGCCCGGGCGTTTCGCGATTCGCGTGGCCGAGCATGAAACAGATCAAAGGGAACATCCATATACCGATGGGTATACGGGGGCGGGCTGCACGCAGTGGGCTCAGCCAGCCTGTCGTGCGAGCAAGGCCAGGCAACGCTGCACCATCGGGCTGATATCCCCCTGGCGGCGGCTGAGAATGATCGGGCTGACCGCGCTGCTGTCCAGCAGGCCCACGTATTCAATGTCGGTGCGGTGCTGCTGCTGCACCGATGCCGGCACCAGGGTGATACCGACACCTACTGCCACCAGGCCGATCGCTGTCTGCAACTCATTGGCCCACTGGCTGACCCGGATGCTCATGCCGTGCTGGGCAAACAGCGCCAGCACATGGTCGGCATAACTGGGCCGGGGGTTGGCCGGGTAAAGGATGAACGCCTCCGCCGCCAGTTGCGCCAGGCTCAATGGGCTGGCAGACAGCGGGTGGCCCTTGGGTAGCACCGCTACCAGTGGGTCCTCGCACAATACCTGCTGCTCAATGGCCGGGTCGTCGATGCGGATTCGGCCAAAGGCAATGTCGATACGCCCGCTTTTCAGGGCTTGCACCTGCTGCAGCGTGGTCATTTCGCTCAGGCCCAGCTCCAGGTCGCTGTCCTGGCGCAGCTCGCGGATCAAGTCGGGCAGCACGGTGTACAGGGTGGAGGGGGCAAAACCGATGCCCAGCCACTGGCGCTGGCCCTGGCCGATACGCCGGGTGTTGTCGTTGATGCTCTGCAACTGCTGCAGCACGGTGCAGGTTTGCTCATAGAAAAAACGGCCTGCATCGGTCAGCCGCAGCGGGCGTTCGCGCGCGACCAACAGGGTGCCGAGCTCGTCTTCGAGCTGGCTGATCTGCCGGCTCAGCGGTGGCTGGGCAATGTGCAGCAGCTCAGCGGCGCGGGTGAAGTTCAAGGTTTCTGCCAGGACCTTGAAGTAGCGCAGGTGGCGTAGCTCCATCAGACCTCCAGGGTATGGTGAGAGATTCATATGATATTGGACGCTGCGCAGGGTCTCGCGCAATCTTCGCACAAGCAAGCACATGCACCATTCGGGCTGGCCTTCGCCCGCCCGACCTGACGAGACCTGGCAACAATGACAAGCGCGCTGATTGAACGTATCGAGGCAGTCATCGTCGACCTGCCCACCATTCGCCCGCACAAGCTGGCGATGCACACCCTGCAGCAGCAGACCCTGGTGGTATTGCGCGTGCGCTGCAGCGATGGCGTGGAAGGCCTGGGCGAGGCCACCACCATTGGCGGCCTGGCCTATGGCTACGAAAGCCCCGAGGGTATCAAGGCCAACATCGACGCGTACCTGGCCCCGGCGCTGCTCGGCCTGCCGGCAGACAACATCAACGCGGCCATGCTCAAGCTGGACAAATTGGCCAAAGGCAACACCTTTGCCAAGTCCGGGCTCGAAAGCGCGTTGCTCGACGCCCAGGGCAAGCGCCTGGGCCTGCCGGTCAGCGAACTGCTGGGTGGCCGTGTACGCAACAGCCTGGAGGTGGCCTGGACCCTGGCCAGCGGCGACACCGCGCGTGATATCGCCGAAGCCCAGCACATGCTGGAAATACGCCGCCACCGGGTGTTCAAGCTGAAGATCGGTGCCAACCCGGTGGACCAGGACCTCAGGCATGTGGTGGCGATCAAGCGCGAACTGGGCGACAGCGCCAGCGTGCGGGTCGACGTCAACCAGTACTGGGACGAGTCCCAGGCGCTGCGGGCATGCCAGGTGCTGGGCGACAACGGCATCGACCTGATCGAGCAGCCGATTTCGCGCATCAACCGCGCTGGCCAGGTGCGCCTGAACCAGCGCAGCCCGGCCCCGATCATGGCCGATGAGTCGATCGAAAGCGTCGAAGACGCCTTCAGCCTGGCTGCCGACGGCGCCGCCAGCATCTTCGCCTTGAAAATCGCCAAGAACGGTGGCCCCCGCGCTGTGCTGCGCACCGCGCAGATCGCCGAGGCTGCCGGCATCGCCCTGTACGGCGGCACCATGCTGGAAGGCTCGATAGGCACGCTGGCCTCTGCCCATGCCTTCCTCACCCTGCGCCAGCTGACCTGGGGTACCGAATTGTTCGGGCCATTGTTGCTGACCGAGGAAATCGTCAACGAGCCGCCGCAGTATCGCGATTTCCACTTGCACATAGCGCGCACCCCCGGGCTGGGGCTGACCCTGGACGAAACGCGCCTGGCGCGCTTCGCCAGGCGCTGAGCTGCAGGCGCACGCGCATACCACGGCGGGGAGCCCACTTGGGCAAAGCCCTGCCAGCTTTTGAAGCTGACGCAAGAAAGGAGAAACCTGCATGCTGTTCCACGTGAAGATGACGGTGAAACTGCCGGTCGACATGAACCCGGCCACCGCTGCGCAGCTCAAGGCCGATGAAAAGGCGCTGGCCCAGCGGCTGCAGCGCGAAGGCACCTGGCGCCACTTGTGGCGCATTGCCGGGCACTACGCCAACTACAGCGTGTTCGATGTGCCTAGCGTCGAGGCCCTGCACGACACCCTGATGCAGTTGCCGCTGTTCCCGTACATGGACATCGAGATTGACGGCTTGTGCCGGCACCCCTCGTCGGTCCACAGCGACGACCGCTGATTGCTGCTGAACAAGAACAATACGAGGTGAGTACGATGACCGTGAACATTTCCCACACTGCTGACATCCAGGCGTTCTTCGACAAGGTCGCCGGGCTGGACCATGCCGAAGGCAACCCGCGTTTCAAGAAGATCATCCGCCGCGTGCTGCAGGACACTGCACGCCTGATCGAAGACCTGGAGGTCAGCGAGGATGAGTTCTGGCACGCCATCGACTACCTCAACCGCTTGGGCGGCCGTAACGAGGCAGGGCTGTTGGCCGCCGGCCTGGGCATCGAGCACTTCCTCGACTTGCTGCAGGATGCCAAGGATGCCGAGGCCGGCCTGGGCGGGGGCACCCCGCGCACCATCGAAGGGCCGCTGTACGTTGCCGGTGCCCCGCTGGCAGAAGGGGAGGCGCGCATGGATGACGGCACCGACCCCGGGGTGGTGATGTTCCTGCACGGCCAGGTCTTTGCTGCCGACGGCCGGCCGTTGGCGGGCGCGACCGTCGACCTGTGGCACGCCAACACCCAAGGCACGTACTCGTACTTCGATTCGAGCCAGTCTGCGTACAACCTGCGCCGCCGCATCGTCACCGATGCCGAGGGCCGCTACCGGGCGCGCTCGATCGTGCCGTCGGGCTACGGCTGCGACCCACAGGGGCCTACCCAGGAGTGCCTGGACCAGCTCGGTCGTCACGGCCAGCGCCCGGCGCACGTGCACTTCTTCATTTCGGCACCTGGGCACCGGCACCTGACCACCCAGATCAATTTTGCTGGCGACCGGTACCTGTGGGATGACTTCGCTTATGCCACCCGCGACGGGTTGATTGGCGAGCTGCGCTTTGTCGAGGATGCCGCGGCAGCCCATGACCGTGGCGTGCAGGGTGGACGCTTTGCCGAGCTGGCCTTCGACTTCCATCTGCAGGCGGCCACGGCGCCGCAAGCCGAGGAACGCAGCCACCGCCCGCGGGCCTTGCAAGGTTAGCCGCACACACCCGCAAAGCCGGTGCGATCCGACGCGGCACCGGCTCCGTTAGCAAACCCGCCACAGGCTTTTTTGGATCCATTCCCATTCGCAAAAACCCCGTGCGTTTCGCCAAAGCTTGAGTACAATCGTCAGTTTTTTCCGGGACTTCCGTCCCAGTGCTGGAAACCCCCATGCTGACCGGTAGCTACTCCTCTTCGCTGGTGTTGATTTCGCTGTGCGTGGCGATCCTGGCGTCCTATACCGCCCTTGACCTGGCCGGCCGCATCGCCACGGCCAAGGGCCGGGCTGCCCACTTGTGGATGTTCGGTGGCGCACTGGCCATGGGGATGGGCGTCTGGTCCATGCACTTCGTGGGCATGCTCGCCTTCAGCCTGCCCATCGACCTGGGGTATGACCTGGGCCTGACCGCGTTCTCGCTGTTGATCGCCGTGCTTTCATCGGGCTTTGCCTTGTGGCTGGCCAGCCAGCCAAGCCTGCCAGGTCTGCAATTGGCGTTTGGCGCGCTGATCATGGGGGCAGGCATTGCCTGCATGCACTACACCGGCATGGCGGCGATGCGCATGCTGCCAGGCATCGATTATGACCCGACACTGTTCGGCGCCTCGCTGCTGATTGCTGTCGGTGCCTCGGCGGCGGCATTGTGGATCGCCTTCCGCCTGCGTGCGCACACTCCCTATGTGCGGCAGATTCGCGGCCTGGCAGCAGTGGTAATGGGCTTGGCCATCGTGGGCATGCACTACACCGGCATGGCAGCGGCGAACTTCCCGGATGGCAGCTTCTGCGGGGCGCTGGCGGGCGGTGGCCTGCAAGGCGATGGCCTGGTCTACCTGGTGCTCATCACCACCTTGTCAGTGTTGGCGGTAGCCTTGTTGACCTCGGTGCTGGACGCGCGCCTGGAGGTGCGCACCGCAGAGCTGGCCCGTTCGCTGACCTTGGCCAACCAGGAACTGACCCAGCTGGCCCTGCACGACACCCTCACAGACCTGCCCAACCGCACCCTGCTGGCCGACCGCATCGAGCAGGCGATTGCCAGGGTGGCGGAGCAGGGCGGCTGTTTTGCCCTGATGTTTATCGACCTGGACGGTTTCAAACCGGTCAACGATGCGTTTGGCCACCACATTGGCGACCTGCTGCTCAAGGCCGTGGCCGCCCGCCTGCGCGGCCACCTGCACAGCCAGGACACCCTGGCACGGATCGGTGGCGATGAGTTCGTGCTGCTGGTGCAGTTGCAGGAACCCGACGATGCCATGGACGTGGCGGTCAAGCAGGTCAACCTGGTGTCACGGCCATTCCGGGTGGCCGAGCACGACCTGCAGCTGTCGGCCAGCCTGGGTATCGTCCTCTACCCGGGCAATGGCCAGGACCAGCACGAGCTGCTGCGCAATGCCGACGCGGCCATGTACCACGCCAAGAGCGCCGGCAAGAATGGCTACAGGTTCTTCGACGTGTCGATGAACAGCAACGCCCGCCAGCAGTTGCAGCTGCTGCAGGACTTGCGCCAGGCCGTGGCGCAGCGCCAGTTCCGCTTGCACTACCAGCCCAAGTTCGACGCCCAGGCTTGCCAGCCCATCGGTGCCGAAGCCTTGTTGCGCTGGGAGCACCCGCAGCAGGGGTTGCTGATGCCTGACCGCTTCATCGCGCTGGCAGAAAAAACCGGCCTGATCATCCCGATTGGCGAATGGGTGCTCAACGAAGCCTGCCGGCAGATGCGTCTCTGGCTGGACCAAGGCCATCATCAGTGGCGCATGGCGGTCAACCTGTCGGCTATCCAGTTCAGCCATTGCGGGTTGGTCGACAGCGTGGCCCAGGCCTTGCAGCACAATGGCCTGCCAGCCAACTGCCTGACCCTGGAAATTACCGAAACCACCGCCATGCATGACGCCGATGCCAGCCTCACAGTGCTGCAGCGCTTGTCCGACATGGGCGTGGACCTGTCGATTGATGATTTCGGTACCGGTTATTCCAGCCTGATGTACCTCAAGCGCCTGCCCGCCAACGAATTGAAGATCGACCGCGGCTTTGTGCGTGAACTGGAACAGGACAGCGATGACGCCGCGATCGTGTCGGCGATTGTCGCGCTAGGCCAGGCACTGGGGCTGCGAATCGTCGCCGAAGGGGTAGAAACTGACCGGCAGCAGGCGTTTCTGACCCGCCTGGGCTGTGACTCGCTGCAGGGCTACCTGTTGGGGCAACCCGTACCGGCCGAGCAATTTCTGAGCAAGCTGCAAGCGATGGGCCCGGGGGCCCTGGCAGCCGGTTAACCGGCGTCGCGCAAGGTAAAGGCGGGGGCGAAGGCATCCATCTCGGCCTCGACGGCCTCGATGATGCGTTCGACATCGGCGGCGGCCATGATTGCCGCACACGGGATGCCGGCAATCGCCAGCACGGTTTCTCCGGTGGCCCGGTCGAACAACCGCGCGACCATGCTGCGTGGCGCATCCATGCTGGCCTCGAAGCCCAGCGGGTGGAAATGCCAGCGCATCACCTGGCAGGCGTTGGGGAACGTCATCTTGTTCATGCCAGCCTCCTGGTCCGTGCCTGGACGTAGTGGGCGGGTGGCCACATCGATGCGGCCGCCGGGTAAGTAAACATAGCACCTGCAATGCGCGATTCTCAGCGGCGAACATGACAAATGTACTGTTGCATGACCACGGTCACACCTGTGGTCCCGCCGGTGCAATGCCAAAGCCCTCGGGGCAAACGTTTTCGCCTGCTGGATGCACGCCCCGGCGCACCTTTTATGCGGGTTGCACTGTCGGCCCTGGCCCCAGGCTTTCAGACGAACGGCGTGCTCAACCCAGCAAACCGGCCGCGATGTTGATGGTGAACCCCAGGATTGCCGTGTTGAACACGAACCCCACCAATGAATGCGCCAGCACTACCCGGCGCAAGCCACGCCCGGCCACCCCCACGTCGGAGGTCTGCACGGCCACGCTGATGGTGAACGAGAAGTAGTGGAAGTCCCAGTAGTCGGGGTTGCGTTCGCCATCGGCAAATCGCAGGGGGGGTTCATGCTGCCGCCCGGTGTAGAACAACCGCGCATAGTGCAGGCTGAAGATGCAACCGATCATCAACCAGGACCCCGCCACCGTCAGGCCGGTGTACAGGTAGTGCAGGGCCTGGGCGCTGCCCTGCAGGCCGCGGCTGGACACCAGTTGCAGCGTCACTGCGGCCAGGCTGGCGATGGCGGCAATGCACACCGTCAGCAGCACCAGGCCGGCATTTTCATCTTCGATGCGGGCCACCTGGCGGACTTTCTCCGGGTTGGCGCTGCAGCTCAGGTACAGCACCAGCAGCAGATACAGCCAGACCCCCAGGTTCCAGCCAGCGAGGATATGCTGCACGCTGTCGCCAGCGGGTATCAGCCAGCCGCCCAGCAGGCCGACCACGGCGGCGATGCTCAGGCGGGGGTGTGTACGGGTCAGGCGGTGGAAAGCCATGGAGCCTCTTTCTCGATCGATATGGCTATCACTCTAGCCTGTCGTGGCCAACCCGGTGGCAGGTCACCGGGCGCTTCAGGCCGGCAGCGGCAGGGTGGCCTGCGGCAACGCCGGTGTTGTTTGCTGGCGCCCATCGCACACCCTTGCAACTCTCAGTACACTGCACGTTCCAACACCAACATCTGTTGAACTCGAGGTTTTTGCATGAAGCTCAGTCCTTTGGCAGGCAAGCCGGCACCAGCCAGCGTGCTGGTCGATATTCCCCGGCTGCTCACCGCCTACTACACCGGCCGCCCAGACGCCGCCGTGGCGGCCCAGCGGGTGGCCTTCGGCACCTCGGGGCACCGTGGCACTTCGCTTGAATTGAGTTTCAACGAGTACCACGTCCTGGCCATCACCCAGGCGATCTGCCTGTACCGCCAGGAAAAAGGCATCGATGGCCCGCTGTTCATCGGCGCCGACACTCACGCCCTGTCGGCCCCAGCCGCCGCCAGCGCCCTGGAAGTGCTGGCCGCCAACGGCGTGCAGGTCATGCTGTCCAAGGATGACGAATACACGCCAACCCCGGCCGTGTCGCACGCCATCCTCTGCCATAACCGTGGCCGTACCCAGGGCCTGGCCGACGGCATCGTCATCACCCCGTCGCACAACCCGCCGCAAAGCGGTGGCTTCAAGTACAACCCGCCCAATGGCGGCCCGGCCGACAGCGACGTGACCAAGTGGATCGAAGCCAAGGCCAACGACTTGCTGGCGGCCAACCTGGCCGGCGTCAAGCGCATGGACCATGCCCAGGCCCTGCAGGCGGCCACCACCCAGCGCCATGACTACGTCAGCCACTATGTGGCCGACCTGGAAAACGTCATCGACTTCGACGTCATCCGTGCTGCCAAGCTGCGCCTGGGCGTAGACCCCCTGGGTGGGGCAGGGGTGCGTTACTGGTCGGCGATCGCCAAGCATTACCAACTCGACCTGGAAGTGGTGAATACCGAGGTCGACCCGACCTTCCGCTTCATGACCGTCGACTGGGATGGCCAGATCCGCATGGACCCATCCTCGCCGTATGCGATGCAGGGCCTGATCGGCCTGCGCGACCGCTTCGACGTGGCGTTCGCCTGCGACCCGGACCACGATCGCCATGGCATCGTCACGGCCGATGGCCTGCTGCAGCCGAACAACTACCTGGCCGTGGCCATCGATTACCTGTACCGCCATCGCCCGCAATGGCGCAGCGATGCTGCCGTGGGCAAGACCGTGGTGTCCAGCGGCCTGATCGATCGGGTTACCCAGCGCCTGGGCCGCGAGCTGTATGAAGTGCCGGTGGGCTTCAAGTTCTTTGCCCAAGGCCTGTTCGACGGCACACTCGGTTTTGGTGGCGAAGAAAGTGCAGGGGCATCGTTCCTGCGCCGCGATGGCTCGGTGTGGGCCACCGACAAGGACGGCCTGATCCCCGCCCTGCTGGCCGCCGAGATGACCGCCCGTACCGGGCGCAACCCGAGCCAGGCCTATGCCGACCTGACCGAGGCACTGGGCAAACCCTATGCCACCCGCGTCGAGGCCAAGGCCGATGCGCGGCAGAAGGCGCTGCTGAGCAAGCTGGCACCGGAGCAGGTGAAGTCCACCGAGCTGGCCGGTGAGCCGATCGTGCAGATTCTCAGCCACGCCCCGGGTAATGGCCAGGCGATTGGCGGGCTGAAGGTGATGACTGCCAACGGTTGGTTCGCCGCACGCCCGTCAGGCACCGAAGACATCTACAAGATCTACGCAGAAAGCTTCATCGACGAGGCCCACCTGCAGCGCCTGGTGCAGGAAGCGCAGGTGCTGGTGGACGCTGCCATCGCCTGACCGGCAACAAAGCACTTGGAACTGCGGCGCGATGTAAATTAGAATTAATCCTATTTACGCCGCCGCAGGGCCTTCCCATGATCGACGCCGCGCCGCCACAAGAGCCTAGCCTGCCTGCCCTGTACCGGGAGCATCGCAGCTGGCTGGAAAGCTGGCTGCGCCGGCGCATCGGCAATGCCTGGGATGCCGCCGACCTCAGCCAGGATACGTTCCTGCGGGTGCTGGCCAGTGCTCAGCCGCTGGCAGACATCCGCGAGCCACGCGCCTACCTGCTTACCGTGGGCAAGCGCCTGCTCAGCAACTTCCACCAGCGCCGCAGCCTGGAGCAGGCCTACATGGATGCCTTGGCGCAGTTGCCTGAACAGCATGTACCGTCGCCCGAGCAGCGCTGGATCGTGCTGGAAACCCTGCAAGCACTGGATGAACTGCTTGACGGCCTGAAGCCGCCGGTGCGCAGGGCGTTTCTCTGGAGCCAGCTGGAAGGCCTGGGCTATGCCGAAATCGGCAAGCGGCTGGGTGTGTGCGAGCGCTCGGTCAAACGTTACATGGCGCAGGCTTACGAGCATTGCCTGTTGGCCGATCTGCAATGACCCAACCTAGCGCCGAAACCCGCGAGGCCGTGCGTGCCGCTGCCCGTTGGCTGGCACTGCTGGATTCCGGCGCCGCCAGCGACAAGGACCTGCAGCGGCTCGCGCAATGGCGCGCCAGCAGCAGCCTGCATGAGCAGGCGTGGCACAAGGCAGCCTTGTTGCGCGCGCGCTTCTCCGGGCTGCCAGGGGCGTTGGCAATGGCCACGCTGGACCGCCCGGATGCCGGCCGACGGGCGCTGCTCAAGCGCGCCCTGGGCGTGGCGGCGGTGCTGCCGGCGGCGTGGCTGGCAAGCCGTGAGCTGCCCTTGGATGCCTGGGCGGCCGACCTGCGTACCGCGGTGGGGGAGCAGCGCCAGGTGCTGTTGAGCGACGGGACCTTCCTGCAGTTGAATACCGACAGCGCGGTCGATCTCGACCTGGGTGCACGGCGCCTGACCTTGCTGCGCGGGGAGGTTGCCGTAAAGGTGCCTGCGCATCTGCAACTGGCCTTGCACGTGCCCGAGGGCCAGGTGCTGCTAGGCGATGCCGAGGTGTGCTTGCGCCTGTTGGGCGACGCCTGCCGGGTGTCGGTGCTCAACGGCATGGCCCAGCTTCAGCCGGCCCGCGGCCCGGCACGCACGCTGCTGGCAGGGCAGCAGGCCAGCTTGCAGGCAACTGGCGTCGGCGCGGTCAGCGGGCTGGACCCTTGGCGGCTGGGCTGGCGCGAAGGGGTGCTGCGGCTGGACGACCGGCCGCTGGGCGAACTGTTGCACGAGCTGCGTCGCTACCGCCCCGGGGTGCTGCGCTGGGCGCCCGCGCTGGAGCGGCTGCGCGTCACCGGCACGTTCCGCCTTGACGACACCGACCGGGTGCTGGCCTTGCTGGCTGCAAGCCTGCCGTTGCAGGTGCAGTCACGCACCCGTTACTGGGTCAGTTTGTCTGCGCGAGAAAATCGTGCATGAGGCTGTCCCCTTTTTTTCACTCGCCGGTCATTACCGGTAGGAGAAAATAAAGGGGAGCCTTGTTCAATGCCAGCAGTAAAGTCTTGCCGCCTGCGCCCACTGGCGCGCGCCGCGCATCCGTTGTTCGCCATGAGCCTGTTGCTGTGTTCACCGGCCTGGGCCGATGAGCCCGTGCGCCGCACTTACCAGGTAGCGCCCGCCAGCCTGGGGGCCGCGTTGACCCGCTTCGCCGACCAGGCGGGCGTCAGCCTTTCGCTGGACCCGGCACTGGTGCAAGGCCGGCAGAGCGCTGGCCTGTCTGGCGCCTACAGTGTTGACGAAGGGTTTGCCCAATTGCTGCGTGGCAGCGGCCTGCAATGGCTCCCGGTGGGTGAAGGGGCCTTCACCCTGGTGCCGGCCCCCCAGGCCGGTAGCGCCCTGGAAATCGCCCCTACCCGTATCGTCGGCGGGCTGGTCGCCCCTGGCCAATCGCAGCCCTACGCGGGCGGCCAGGTGGCACGCCAGGGCGCACAAGGCCTGCTCGGCTCGCGGGACTTCATGGAAACCCCCTTCAGCATCACCAGTTACACCAGCGAGGTGGTCAAGAACCAGCAGGCCCGCACCCTGGGCGAGCTGATTGCCAGCGACCCCTCGGTACGCGCCACCAACCCCGCCGGCGGGCGCTTCGAACAATTCACCATTCGCGGCTTCAGCCTGTTCAATAGTGATGTCGCCTACAACGGCTTGTACGGGATCTTGCCGACCTATTCGATCGACATGGAAATGGCCGAGCGGGTCGATATCATCAAAGGCCCCAGCCAGTTGCTCAACGGCATATCGCCCCGGGGCAGCGTAGGCGGTGGCATCAACGTGCAACCCAAGCGCGCTGGCGACAAGCCGATTACCACGTTCACCGGCAGCTATGCCTCCGACAGCCAGGTGGGGGGTGCCGTGGATATCGGCCGGCGCTTTGGCGAAGGTGACCAGTTCGGTGTGCGCTTCAACGGCGTCAAGCAAGCCGGCGATACTGCATGGGACCACCAGTCTGTCGATCGCCAGATGGCGGTGCTGGGCCTGGATTTTCGCGGCGAGCGCCTGCGCCTGTCGGCCGACCTGGGCCACACCGAGCGCGATACCGATGCGCCGCAGGAGCGTGTGCTGATCGGCGCCAACGCCAAGGTGCCGGATGCCGATGACGTGCGCCACAACTATGCCCAGGCCTGGAGCAAGGCGCGCACCAATGACACCTTTGGCGCACTGAATGCCGAATACGATATCAGTGATTCGCTGCTGGCCTACGGTGCGGTCGGCGCGCGCAAGAGCAACCATGACTTCCTGCGCCACAACGTGTCGGTCATCAATGACGCCGGCGATTTCAGTGTGCAGCCCCGCGACTTTACCCGCGATGAATCTGTGCGTACCGCCATGGCTGGCCTGCGCAAGTGGTTGCAGACCGGGCCGGTCAGCCACGAACTGAACCTGGCCGCCAGCTATTACTACATGGACTTCACCAACGGCGGCGCCCGTTATGCCGCCGCACCCAGCAACCTCTACCACCCGGTGGCCACACCCACGCCGGGCACACCCACCCGCTTCGATTCGAAGGTCTACACGGAAAACCGCTTCTCCGGCGTGGCCCTGGCCGACACCCTGGGCTTTTTCGACGACCGCCTTCTGCTGACCCTGGGCGCGCGCTGGCAGCGGGTGCAAGTGGATGACTGGAGTGATGGCGTCAAAGGCGACACCGCCTATGACGAAGAAAAGGTCTCGCCCTCTGGCGGGGTGCTGCTCAAGGTCACCGAGCAGTTGTCGCTGTACGCCAATTACATGGAAGGCCTGAGCCAAGGCAAGATCGCCCCGTCGACCTCGGTCAACGAAGACCAGATATTTCCGCCATTCACCAGCCGCCAGGTCGAGGTCGGGGCCAAGTATGACTTTGGCCAGGTGGCCTTCACCGCCAGCGCGTTCCGCATTCGCCAGCCGGCCTACGAAACCAACCCGGCTTCGCGGGTGTTCGGCCCCAATGGCAAGCGTGACAACCGCGGCATCGAGCTGAGTGTGTTCGGTGAGCCTGTGCAGGGTGTGCGGGTACTGGGTGGGGTGATGTACATCGACAGCGAGCTGACCGACACGGTCGATGGCGCCTACGACGGCAACCGCGCCCCGGCCACGCCGGAGTACAACGTGAACCTGGGGGGCGAGTGGGACGTGCCGGGGGTCAAAGGCTTGACCCTGACGGCACGCGGTATCCACTCCAGCTCGCAGTACCTGGACCAGAACAACAGCAAGAAGATCGATGGCTGGGAGCGCTATGACCTGGGGGCGCGCTACGCGTTCAAGGTGGATGAGACCGAGGTCACATTGCGTGCCAGTGTCGAGAACGTGCTGGATGACCGCTACTGGAGCTCGGCAGGGGCCTCGGATGACAGCGAGCCGGGCCTGACCCTGTCGACCCCACGCACCTATCTGCTGTCTGCCACGGTCGGCTTCTAAGCCTTGCACGCTCCCCTGTAGGAGCGGCCTTGTGTCGCGATGGGGCGCGAAGCGGCCCTAAATTTCCAGCTTCGCCGCAACTTCAGCTTCGCCGCAAAAAAACGGGGCCGCTTCGCGCCCCATCGCGACACAAGGCCGCTCCTACAGGGCAAGCGCCTGGCAATTGCCGGTCACGCCTGGTCCGGCACCACGGCGATCACGTCGATCTCCATCAGCCATTCGGCCTGGGCCAGGCCGGCCACTACCAGGCCGGTGGAAATCGGGAACACGCCCTTGAGCCATTTGCCCACTTCCTTGTACACCGGCTCGCGGAAACGTGGGTCGGTGATGTAGGTGGTGGTCTTGACGATATGCGACAGGTCCGAGCCGGCTTCTTCGAGCAGTTGCTTGACGTTCTTCATCGCCTGTTCGGCCTGCGCCCGCGGGTCACCCAGGCCCACCAGCCTGCCTTCGAAGTCGGTGCCGACCTGGCCACGCACATAAATGGTGTTACCGGCCCGCACCGCCTGGCACAGGTCGTTGTCCAGGGTCTGGTTGGGGTAGGTGGCCTTGGTGTTGAACATGCGGATGCGGGTATGGGTAGGCATCAGTGGGCTCCGAGGGTGCTGACGTTGCTGAATGTGGCGGGTTGCTGCCGGTCGGCCGCGCGCTGGTCGCGGTCGCGGTAGGCGCTGTAGGTGCGTTGCGTGGCAATGTGGCCGGCGACGTGTTTGGCGTCGTGCCATACGCCCCAGATGAACGACGAGCCACGGCGCGACAGCCACGGCAGGCCAAGGAAATACACACCTGGTTCGCGAGCGACACCGCGCTGATGCTGGGGCTTGCCATTGGCGTCGAAGGTGTCCACCTGCAGCCAACTGAAGTCCACGCCGTAGCCGGTGGCCCAGATGATGCTGCGGACACCGGCCTTGGCCAGGTCCAGCTGCTGCAGTGGGTCGAGCATGCAGGCCGGGTCGGCCAGGCGCCGGCGCGCTTCAGGCTCTTGCGGCAGGTCGAGGCCGTTGCGCTCCACATAGGCATCGGCGGCGTCCAGCAAGGCCAGGTAGTTCTCATCGCCCCGCGTGATGTTCTCGACCAGGTTGTCCTGGAAGTGCGCCACGCCGTTTTCGAACGACCGGGTCAGGCCAACCAGGGTCATGCCCTGGTGGGCGAGGGCACGGAAGTCGACCGTATGGCCCCCACGGGCGCCGCTCACGGCAATGGTCACGTGCTCGCGGCCAGGCTTGGCAATCTCTGCGTCCCATTCACCCAATACGCCAAGCCACCAGCAGAAGTCGCGGTTGCGGTAAGCCCGTGGCGGGCGATCGTGAGCGCCGACCGACAGGTACACCTGACGGCCGGCACGCATCAGCTCTTCGGCGATCTGCACGCCGGACGAGCCTGCACCCACCACCAGCACTGCACCTTCGGGCAGTTGTTCGGGGTTGAAGTAGGCGGCCGAGTGGATCTGGTGCAGGTTGGCGTCTTTTGGCGCAATCGCCGGTATCACCGGCTTCTGGAACGGGCCGGTCGCCGCCACCACGCGGTTGGCGCGGATCACGCCTTCATTGGTTTCGATGGTGAAGCCAGGGCGGTCGCTGTTGCGCTGTACTTTCTTCACTTCGATGCCGGTGCGCACCGGCAGGTTGAACTTGCGTACGTACTGTTCGAAGTAGTCGGCCACCTGGTCTTTGCCGGCGAAGGCGTCGGCATCGAGGTTGAATTCCAGCCCCGGGAAGCGGTCGTGCCAGGCCGGCCCATTGGCCACCAGCGAATCCCAGCGGCCGCTGCGCCAGGCCTCGGCAATGCGGTTGCGCTCCAGCACCAGGTGCGGCACGCCCAGCTTGCTCAGGTGTTCGCTCATGGCCACGCCAGCCTGGCCGGCGCCGACCACGAGGGTGTCGATTTCGAAGTTGTTCAGTGTCATGTCCGAGCCCTTGTTCAGGCGGTTTTTGTCAGGTCGGTTTGGGGACCGCCGTTGCCTGGGGCCAGACTAGGGATGCTGCGCAAATGGCGAAAATAGTATTTAGCTGGGGCTTGCCGATAAAACGGCGAAGGCCCCGGATCTTGTGAACGCAACTGTCGTGTTGGAACGTTGAAAGCTCGCGCACTCGCTGTGGGAGCGGGCATGCCCGCGAACACCGGCAAAGCCGGTGCCAGACACCGCGTCGCCTGCTTCGCGGGCTTGCCCGCTCCCAGGTGTGAG